>NZ_OW711693.1:2739332-3078665 GCF_940670685.1 Anaeropeptidivorans aminofermentans
ACAAGAAAGGTTTTCAGAGGAACCATTGATTTTATAAGCGGCGCATCAGGCTCCAAGGGCAGCGAAGAAGAACATACCATTCTTTTAAGCCCCAATATTAAAAATATCTCTACGCCTTTGCTTTTATGCGGAGAAGCAGATGTTGAAGGCGCCCACGCCGCAAGCACGGGCAAGCTTGATGAAAATATGCTTTTTTATCTTATGACAAGGGGATTAAGCGAAAAGGATGCAAGAAAAATCATGGTAGAAGCGTCCTTTGCTCCTGTGATTGAAAAAATTACATTAGACAGTCTGAAAGAGACCCTTTCTTCTTATGTAAGGGGGAAATTGGATTATGAATAATCCCTATATAAAAGACTTTCCTATATTAAGTGAAAAATCAAATGCTAAAAGGCTTGTATATCTTGATAACGCCGCTACCACTCAAAAGCCGATTCAGGTTCTCAATGCAATTGATGATTATTACAGAAAAACCAATGCCAATCCTCACAGAGGGGCATATTCTTTAAGCATAAAATCAACAGAGGCCTACGAAAACACTCGTACAAAAGTTAAAGAATTTATAAATGCCGCAAAGGATTCGGAAATCGTATTTACCAAAAGCGCTACGGAAGCCCTAAACCTTCTTGCTTTAAGCTACGGAATGAACTTTATTGAAAAGGATGATGAAATCCTAATCTCCATAGCGGAGCATCACAGTAATCTCGTTCCATGGCAGCAGGTGGCAAGCATAAAAGGCGCTAAGCTTCACTATCTTTATATAGATGAAAATGGGGAAATTCCCTTAGCAGAAATAGAAAATAAAATCACTGAAAAAACAAAAATTATTTCCATAGCCCATGTTTCAAACGTACTGGGAGTCATAAACCCTATAGAAAAAATAGTGGAGAAAGCCCATTCTAAAGGTGCCATAGTAATCCTTGACATGGCCCAGAGCATTCCCCATATGAAAATCGACGTTCAAAAGATGGATATTGATTTTGCTGTTTTTTCAGGCCACAAAATGTATGCTCCTATGGGTATCGGGGTTCTTTACGGAAAGGAAAGCCTTCTTGAAAAAACACCTCCCTTCCTTTTCGGCGGGGATATGATAGAGTATGTTTTTGAACAGAGCACAACATTTGCCCCTGTACCCCAAAAATTTGAAGGGGGTACGCAAAATGTGGAAGGAGCTGTAGGCCTTTCCGCTGCCATAGATTATATGAATTCTATAGGCTTTGAAAACATAAGCTCTATAGAAAGCAAACTTACGGCATATGCCCTGGAAAAACTTCTGGAAAACCCCCATATAGAAATATTAGGCTCAAAGTCTTCCGAAAACCGTTCAGGCGTCATTGCATTTAACGTAAAAGACGTTCACCCTCACGATGTTTCATCGATACTTGACGCCGATGGCATAGCCATACGTTCAGGCCATCACTGCGCCCACCCTTTAATGAAATATCTGGGTATCAATGCTTCCTGCCGTTTAAGTTTAAGCTTTTATAATACAGAAGAGGACATCGATATTCTTTCGGAAAGCCTTAAAAATGTAAGGAGGTGGCTTAGAATTGAATCTTGATGATATTTATACAGAAGTTATCGCAGAACACAGTAATTCAAAAGCCAATAAGAGAGAACTGTCTTCTCCTGATATGGTTCTTGAGGGCGTTAATCCAAACTGCGGAGATGAACTTAAAATCGCCTTTAAAACCTCAGAGGGAAAAATAGATGACCTTGCCTTTACAGGCATAGGCTGTGCCATATCTCAGGCTTCCGCTTCTATTATGTCGGAGCTTTTAAGGGGCCGTACATTAGAGGAAGCAAAGCATCTTATAGCGCTTTTTCTAAAAATGATTAAGCGCGAAGTAACAGAAGAATCGGCCCTTGAGGAATTGGGAGAAGCCGTAGCCTTAAAAAATATTTCCAATATGCCTGCCAGGGTAAAATGCGCCGTGCTTGCGTGGCATACATTGGAAGAAGGCATAAATAAGCTTGAAGAATAATTTATTATAATATAAGAACCTATTATTTTGAATTTTATACTATATTTTAATAAATATAAAATAGTAGTATTGTAAAACGGAACAGGAAAAAATCCTGGCTAGATTAAAATACCGTTTACGGCATTTTACTTTTATGGTATTTTGCGAAGAAAAATTCTTATTGCTTTTCTCTTATTTTAGCCCTCAAAAGCCGAATATTATCTTTGGTATAAAAACAAATTGACTATACAGTAAATTTAAAGTTAAACAATAACAAAGCCCCCTATTCACGTGAACTAAAAATATACTGTGTTCGAAGGAAACCCGTGTTTTTAAATTTTTAGTGAATAGGCTTTTGCTCTTTCTTTATATGAAATTTACTAAAATAAAAGAAGTAAAATCTTTTGAAAAACTCCTTAAACCATGGAATTCTTACTGTAAATTTTTTGGCATTATTAAAGTTTATTTTAAATGCTTGGAGGTATATAACTTTGAAAAAGCTTACCACTTCAAGACAGCACTATATTAAAGCCGTATATGAACTGGATAAAGGCAGCGGCGCAAGGATATCTGATATCGCTATAAACCTAGGCCATACAAAGGCAAGCGTATGCGTTGCCATGAAGGGCCTTGAAGACATGGGCTATATCAGAAGGGACGAAAACAGGCTTGTCCACCTTACAGACGACGGCAAATGGCAGGCTCTTGTGCTTTTAGACAAATTCGCAATCGTAAAGTATTTTCTTACGGAAGTACTCAAGGTAGACCCTGAAACAGCAGAGGTAGACTCATGCTCTATAGAGCATGTTATCAGCAATGAAACTCTTTGTTCCATATGCAGGTTCATCGATTATAAATCCGAAAGGAAAGCCTGCTCAGGTAAATGTCATTTGCTTGATAAAAAGACAGAAAGTATAGCAATAAATTAGCATTATAAAAAGACAAGGAATAAAAGGTGTTAAAGCCTTTTATTCCTTGTCTTTTTACGGCCAAAGCACAAAGCAAAAAGGGTGCCCGGCAGGGTCTGTCATTGTAATCCATTTATCCCCGCCGTACTGTTTTTCCGCCATCTTTGCTCCGCAGGAAAGGGCATGGCTTACGGCACGCTCCATTTCCTCTTTGCCTCTTACGGCAAAATCAAGATGGGTCATCTGCTGCTGGGCTCCTTCCTCCTCAGGCCATATGGGAGGAATATAAAGATCATTTTTTTGAAAGGCAATTTTTGTGCCGCCTGTGGGAGAAATAATATCCGCCCATTCCGCTTCGTCACTGTAATTTTTCTTCCAACCTAAAAGATTGACATAAAAATCCGCCAATGCAGAAGGATCCTTGCAGTCCAACACTGCAGCATCAAGTCCGATGGGAAAATTAGGTTTGTTATTTTCATTCTGATTCATTTTAATCCTCCTTATAAATGTAAATTATAGTAAATTTAAAGTTAAATTGTAGCAAATCCGTATATTCACGAAGGCTCAAAAATGTACCGTTTCCGAAGGAAATCCGTGTTTTTGGGCCTTAAGGGAATAGACTTTTGCTGCTTCTTCATGATAAATTTACTATATATTGATTTTTAGGTGCTTAATTTAATAAGCCCACATGAATAGACACCTTAATTACATATTCCTCAGGGTCTTTTGCCGACAAATAAGAAATCATATCCTGCTCATAGGAATCTCCTATAATTTCCATCTCATTTTCTTCTATATAGTTTATAAGCTTTTCATAGGTTTCTTTAAGCCTGTTATAATCACCCTTATGAATCATAACGGCGTAAAGGCCTTTCGGCTTTATATAGAGCCTCTCGCTTTCAACCTTTTTACTTATCCTGCTGCTGTAATAATCGAGGTTTGAATAAAATCCCTTTTTGATATTTTCCTTTTTTAAGATAGCCCCAATGGGAAATTCGCCGAACACATCTATAGCCTTGCAATAATCAAAATGCTCTTTCATTTTCTCCATTGTTTCCTTATCGCTGTCACCAGGCTCTACCTTTGCGGCGATGTAATATTCTTCGTTGCATTCTTCTGTATAAATGGCGCCGTACTCTGCTTTTAATGCTCTTTCGGTTATATGAATGGTGTTTTGGAGCATTTTTCTCATTCTTTTTATTTTTCCCATTTCTTCTGCAAGGCTTTTATCCTTTTCCTTTAATATGGAAAGAAAATAAGAAGCGTTTCGATTTGCAAGATACTCCCTTATTTCGCCTAAGGAGCTTCCCGCTTCTTTTAATACAGCAATTAAATCATAGGTGAAAAACTGGTTTATGGAATAGTAGCGATAGCCGTTTTTCCCTTTGATTTCCGGCTTCAGTATGCCTATTTCATCATAATGAAACAATGTATGCTTTGTTACGCCGCAGATATCCGCAAATTCTTTTGTTGTAAAATACTGAATATTTTTTTCAGACATATTATATACCTCTTGACATTCGGGTTACTCTATACTTTATAATGGCATAGTTATCTAATTCAGTCAAGTATAGCAATAAACTTTAAAAAGCTAAGTTTATTGTAAAATAGCTTTAAGGCAGAAACAAAAACCTGTTTTTCATAAACGGCTTCATATAATAAAAGCGCCTATATGAAGCCCTTCAAATATACGGTTTTTGTTACTGCAATCAAATTATTTTACTATACTTTCTATAGAGTTTATAAGTATAAGCAACGCTTTTTTATTTTCAGGAGGACATCATGAGAAAAGTATTACCCTATATAAAACCCTATCAGAAGCTTTTTGTCATAGCCGTATTTTTTCTGATACTGCAAAACTCAACGGCTCTGCTTCTGCCTACCTTTACGGCAAATATTATAAACATAGGGGTTCAGAATAAGGATTTAGATTATATATACCATACCGGCGCACTGATGCTCATTATCACTATTCTTGGGGGAATCAGTGCCGTTATCTCCACAATTTTCGCTTCAAAGGCCACAGCGTCTTTCGGAAGAGATTTAAGAGAAGCCATTTTTCTAAAGGCACAGAAATATTCTCTAAGCGATTTTCAAAAAATAAGCACGGCTTCTATGATTAACCGCTGTACAAACGATATTACCACCATCCAAAGGTCTTTAATGATGTTTTTAAGGGTCCTTCTTCCGGCGCCTATTATGACGATGGTAGGCCTTGTCCTTGCCTTTCGGACAAATGCTAAAATGGCCCTGTTTTTCATCGGTATCATCGTTATTTTTGCTGTTCTTGCCTTTCTTATCGGGAAGAAAGCAATCCCCTTATTTAAAGAAATCCAAAAAAGAATGGATAACCTTACTTACGTTCTCAGAGAGACCATAACCGGAGTAAGGGTCATCAGGGCCTTTAACAAAGAAAGCTTTGAAAAAGAACGTTTTGAAAATACCTGCGATGATTTCAAAGAAATTTCCATAAAAACCAATAAAATATTTGCAATGCTTCTGCCTACCCTTTTCCTTGTTTCGGATTTAAGCGTCGCTTCTATCGTATGGTTCGGAGGAATACAGGTTTCCCAAGGTTCTATGCAGGTAGGAAGCATTTTTGCCCTGATTGAATATATCACCATTATCCTTTTTTGCGGCATTATGGCTGTGCTTGTTTTTATGGAGGTTCCAAGGGCTTTAAGCTGTGTTCAAAGACTCAATGAAGTTTTGGACCTTGAGCCTGAAATAAAAGACCGTAAAGAAAGCGTTATAAAAGAAGATATAAACGAAAATGTATTGGAGTTTAAAAACGTAACTTTTCAATATCCCGGAGCAGAAAATGCCGTTTTAAGCGATATTTCCTTTAAAGCAATGCCTGGAGAAACTACTGCTGTCATCGGCGGAACAGGCTCTGGGAAATCCACTGTAGCCAATTTAATTCCCCGTTTTTATAATATTCAAAAGGGAGAAATCACCATCGGCGGTATCAATATTGAAAATTACACCCAGCATGACCTTCGGAAAAAACTGGGCTTTATTCCCCAGAAGGCCTTTCTCTTCAGCGGCACTGTAGAAGGCAATATAAAATACGGAAAAATAAACGCCAGCCGTGAAGAAGTAATCCATGCCGCAAAAATAGCCCAAGCTCATGATTTTATTTCAAAACTTGAAAAAGGCTACGATTCCTTTGTGGCCCAAGGCGGAACTAACTTCTCCGGCGGTCAGAAACAGCGTATAGCCATCGCAAGAGCCTTGGTAAGAAAGCCGGGAATCTATATCTTTGACGACAGCTTTTCGGCCCTGGACTTTAAAACTGACGCCCTTTTAAGAAAGGCGCTCAAACCAGAGGTCAAGAATGCAACACTTTTAATCGTTGCCCAGAGAATCAGCACCATTATGGACGCAGACCAGATTATTGTTTTAAATGAAGGTAAAATTGTAGGCAAAGGAAAGCATCAGGAACTTCTGAAAAGCTGTTCTGTTTATCAGCAAATTGCGGCCTCTCAGCTAAGCGAAAAAGACGAGTCCTTAAGGGAGGTAGTATAATGAAAAAGAGAAAAAAGAATGTTGTCATAAGGCTCATGCAATTTTTTTCGGGCCTTGAAATAAAGATGATTGTCGTACTGGTTTCTTCTATACTAAGTATGGGGCTTTTCGTATCCACTCCTGTATTTCTCGGCCAGGCCACAGACATTATCGCAAATGGGGTCATGAATTCCGTAAAAACCGGCGTTCCCTTTCAAGTCAATATGGAAAGCATGGGAAGAATTATACTGATACTATTAACCCTTTATTTATTCAGCTTTATTACCAATTATTTGGGTAATTACATTATGTCTTCCGTATGCGAAACCGTAGGCTTTAATATGAGAACAGCTTTAAGTCACAAGCTTCATAGGCTTCCTCTTAAATTTTTCGACGGTACAGAAAGAGGAGAAGTTTTAAGCCGTGCCACAAACGACATAGAAAAGGTTGTGGAAAGTCTTAGAGAAGGGCTGAATAGGCTTATCGGCGCTTTTATTTCTATCCTCATTGCCGTTATTATGATG
The DNA here is from genome assembly GCF_940670685.1 of Anaeropeptidivorans aminofermentans. Taxonomy (GTDB): domain Bacteria; phylum Bacillota; class Clostridia; order Lachnospirales; family UBA5962; genus Anaeropeptidivorans; species Anaeropeptidivorans aminofermentans. Next base: position 2,746,236 of record NZ_OW711693.1, read on the forward strand.
CTTAAAATAAGCCCTGTTTTATTTTTAGCGGCATTTTTCACTATCGGCCTTGCCGTAGGAATTACTTATGTAATCGCCAGAAGTTCAAGAAAAAGCTTTTTAGAATACCAAACATCTTTAGGCTCCTTAAACGGCAATATTGAGGAATCCTTCACGGGCCAGTTGATTATTAAAGCATTTAATTATGAAGAAAAATCCTTTGAGGAATTCCAAGAAATCAACAACAGGCTTTTTAAAGCAAGCCATCGTTCCCAAGTGGCGCAGTTTATCATCATTCCCGTCATACGTATCGTGAATAACCTAGGCTATGTACTTATCGCCCTTATGAGCGCTTTTTATGTTTTTCAGGGAAGAATGACCATTGGAACGGTACAGACCTTTATCCAATACGTAGATAAGGCGGCTGAACCTATTGTAGACCTTTCTCAAATACTCAATACCATGCAGCAGGCCGTAGCCGCTTCCCAGCGTTTTTTTGAAATCATGGATGAAGAGGACGAAGAGCCGGATAGAGCAAAAGAAGGCCTGATGCTTCCTCAAAAGGGTGAAGTATCATTCGAGCATGTAAAATTCGGCTATAACGGCGAGCTTTTAATGCATGATATAAACCTAAGCCTTAAGCCCGGGGAAAGAGTAGCAATTGTAGGCCCTACAGGAGCAGGGAAAACAACCATCGTAAACCTGCTTATGCGTTTTTATGAAATAAACGGCGGAAAAATATCCATAGACGGCATTAATACAAGGGATTTAACAAGAAAAGACCTGCGAAGCCTTTTTGGCATGGTTTTACAAGACACTTGGCTTTTCGGCGGAAGCATCAAGGATAATATCGCCTACGGCAATGAAAATGCCGATGAAAACGCCATCATAAACGCTGCAAAATCAGCCGGCGCAGACTTTTTCATCAGAACTCTTCCCGACGGCTATCATACGGTTTTAAATGAAGATAGCTCCAATATCTCTCAAGGGCAGAAACAGCTTCTTACCATAGCAAGAGCCTTTCTTAAAGACCCGGCTATCTTAATCCTTGACGAGGCCACCTCCAGCGTGGACACACGAACAGAAAAGGAAATACAAAAGGCTATGGATAAGCTTATGAAGGGAAGAACCAGCTTCATCATCGCCCATAAGCTTTCAACCATCAGAGACGCCGACCTTATTATTGTTATGGAACAGGGAAATATTGTAGAACAAGGCACCCATGAAGAGCTTATTGCAAAGAAGGGCTCTTATGAGAAGCTTTATTATAGCCAGTTTGCTTAAATTTTAAAGGAGTGGCTGCAAAATAAATTTTGCAACCACTCCTTTTCGTTTAAAACTCTCTAGAAATAAATAGCTATTCCATCGCTTTTCTTACGAAAAGCTCGAAATACGCTATTTTCCTCAATGGGGCAAGCCCCATTTACGGAATTAAATTAGAACGTTATGGATTCCTTGGACTGTCGGTTATATTGAAATTATAAGTGTTGATTTCGTAACAGCCTCTTTTTCTAGTTTTCTTTGATTATAAAATTACCTAAAAGTGCTTCTGTCTGCTCACCGTTCTTTAATGCAAAGCGCCCATTCATTAAAACATGTTCTATGCCTTCGCATTTTGAGAAGGGGTCTTCAAAGGAATTTGTATCCGTTACTGTATCGGGATTAAATACAGTGATGTCGGCAACATATCCTTCGGCTAAAAGCCCTCTGTCTTTAAGGCCTATAATATCTGCGTTCATTTTAGTCATTCTGTGAACACGGCTTTCAAGGGTTCCCAAATTGTTTTCTCTTGCAAGCCTTAAGAATCTTGGGAAGGTTCCGAAATTTCTTGGGTGGGGCTTTCCTTTGTTTTCCGCAGGGTCTAAAGGCATGCCCGAACCGTCGCTTCCTATACCTATGTTTTCTTGTCCAAGAAGATACATAACGTCTTCATTGGACATGGCAAAGGATATACATGTAGCGTGGGAATTGGTTTCTATGGTGGCCTTTGCTATGGTTTCCGGAATACTTAAACCAAGCTCCTGGCTAAGCTGCCAGATGTTCTTTCCGTCGGCCTGGGGATAACGGCCGAAGGTAGTAACGACATAAAGGCCTTCTGCATCTTCCTTGGTATTGAAATTTTCTTCAAGGAATGCCATTATTTTTTCTCTTTCAGGGCCTTGAAGTCTTTCGGCAGCCTTTTCCGTTCCTCCTTCGATAGACCATTTAGGGAAGGAATTGGTGATGCCTGAGGAAGCAGCTATGTAAGGGTACATATCGGCGGTAACCTTTATGCCTTCTTCTTTTGCTTTATTAATATTTTCAATCAGCTTATCCGCGCCGCCCCAGTTTCTCTTGCCTGAAAGCTTCAAGTGGGCTATATGCACTCTTGCTCCGCTTTTTCTGTAGATTTCATACATTTCTTCAAGGGCTTCGTAAATATGGTCTCCCTGATCCCGCATATGGGAAGTAATAATTCCGTCGTATTTTTGAACTACCTTGCCAAGCTCTATCAGTTCTTCAATATCGGCGTTAAGCCCGGGAGAATAACCAAGGCCTAAAGAAAGACCCCATGCGCCGTTTTTCATGTCCTCGTCGAGAAGGCGGCACATTTCGGCTATTTCTTCTTTTGTGGCTTTTCTTGCCTCCTGGCCCAAAACCCCTACTCTTAAGGCTCCATGACCTATAAGAGAAACGAGATTTGTACCCATTTTCTTGTTTTGCTCTTTTGCCTTTTCCATAAATTCTTCGTAAGAGGAAGAGGCATAGTAGTCAGAATCAAATAAGCCGCTCTTTGCATATCTTTTTATATTTTCCATTCTGTCCTTAGGGCATGGATATATGGTTGAGCCGCATTGGCCTGCCAATTCGCTTGTAACCCCTTGGGTTACCTTTGATTCGCAGCGTTCATTCCAAAGGAAGGAAGTATCTGAATGAGAGTGTACGTCTATAAATCCCGGGCTTACGGCAAGGCCTCCTAAATCTATAATCTCTTTAGCCTCGTCGTTTAAGTTTTCTCCTATTTTGGAGATAAGCCCGTCCTTTATGGCTATATCAGCCGTATAGGCTTCTTTGCTGCCGCTTCCGTCATAAATACGTCCGTTTTTTAAGATAATATCCTGCATAATATCCTCCTTATACTTTTAAACCATACACTTTGAGGGCATGCGAAAAACATGCCCTAACACTTCTCATTCATATTTATACGAAGCAAACTTAAAAATTATACAAGCATAATGTATAGTAAAATAATTTAATTACAGTAACAAAAACCGTGTATTTTATACTTAGTGAACCTGTAAACACTTACCGAGAAGCTGTAAAAGGGTTTTTAAATGAACATTTCCTTATAGTCAACAAAGCTCTTTTCATCTTTTTTGACTATAGACGGCTTAATATAAGCGCTTTCATTATATTTAAGCCATTTATGAAAAATAGGTTTTTGTTATTACCTTAAGATTATTTCACTATAAATATTTCTAAGAGAATGCTTCTTTATAGTTAACAAACAGGCTTTCATGTTTGCTAACCATAATATATAAAAATTAATTATATACTACTTCCTTCATAAACTTTTCAGCATTGCAGCAGGCAACAAAATGGCCCGGCTTCATTTCCCTAAGCTCAGGATTTCCTTTAAGGCACTCTTCCGTCACGTAAGCACAGCGTTTTGCAAAACGGCATTCATCGGGAAGATTTACAGGAGAAGTAATTTCTCCTTTCAGTATGATTCTTTCTCTCTTGGGCCCTCCCACCTCGGGAATGGGTATGGCGGATAAAAGGGCCTCTGTATAGGGGTGAATAGGATTATCAAAAAGCTCTTTTGCCGATGCTTTTTCAACCATCTGCCCTAAATACATAACAGATATATCATCTGAAAAGTAATTGACTACGGAAAGGTCATGGGTTATAAAAATATATGTAAGGCCAAGCTGTTTTTGAAGCTTCTTTAAAAGATTCAGTATCTGAGCCTGAATGGAAACGTCCAAAGCGGAAACCGGCTCGTCACAAACGATGAATTTAGGGTTCATGGCAAGGGCTCTGGCGATTCCGATACGCTGCCTTCTTCCTCCGTCAAGCTCATGCGGATAGGAGTTATAAAGCCTTTCCGCAAGGCCTACAAGCTCCATCAGCTCATAAACTCTTTTTTTAACCTCATTTTTATCCGTTAATATTTTATTTGCAGTTATCGGTTCGGATATGGTCTGGCTTACGGTTTTTCTAGGGTCAAGGGAGGAAAAAGGGTCTTGGAATATAAGCTGCATATCCTTCCTTTTTTCATTCATCTTTGTGTTGTTAAGCTTCGTAATATCCGTTCCTTCAAAAATAACTTCCCCGTCGGTAGGCTCAATAAGACGTATGATTGCCCTTCCCGTAGTAGATTTTCCGCAGCCGGATTCTCCAACGATACCAAGGGTTTTCCCTCTTTCTATGGTAAAGCTTACACCGTCAACGGCATGAAGGAGGCCCTTCGGGGTTTTAAAATATTTTTTTAAGTTTCTCACTTCTAAAATATGATCAGCCATTTTTCTGCCTCCTTTTGATGCGGAATTCCGGGTCTTCATAGGCCAAGCAGGAAACCTTATGGGTTCCGCCGGCAGAAATAAGCTTCGGCGGCGTATTTTTGCACTTTTCCAGAGCATAAGCACATCTGGGGTAAAAAGCGCAGCCCTCCGGAAGATTTGTCGGGTCCGGCATAAGGCCAGGGATAGGCTTAAGCTCCGATTCCCTGTCGTTTACATTGGGCAAAGAGTTAAAAAGCCCCTCTGTATAAGGATGAAGCGTATGGTTAAATACCTCGTCGAGGTTTCCCTGTTCAACGATGCTTCCGGCATACATTACGGCTACCTCGTCACAGATTTCCGCAACGATACCAAGGTCATGGGTAATCATAATCATTGCCATATTATATTTTTCCTTCAGGCCTCTCATTAAATCCAAAACCTGAGCCTGTATGGTAACGTCAAGGGCCGTTGTCGGCTCGTCCGCAATCAAAAGCTTGGGCGTACAGGCAAGAGCGATGGCAATACCTACCCTCTGCCTCATACCGCCGGAAAACTGATGAGGATATTCGGCTCCCCTGCTTTTTGGTATTCCAACAAGCTCCAGCATATCAAGAGCCTTTTCATAAGCTTCCGTTTTATTTAAATCTTCATGGAGGAAAATGCTTTCCGCAATCTGCTCTCCTACAGTAAATACGGGATTAAGCGATGTCATAGGGTCCTGAAAAATCATGGAAATATCCTTTCCTCTGATTTTTTCAAGCTCCGGTATGGACATTTTCAATACGTCTTTTCCGCAAAGATTGATGGTGCCGCTTTTGATTACCCCGGGTGGTTCCGGAACAAGCCTTAAAAGGGAGAGGGCCGTCGTGGTTTTCCCTGCTCCTGTTTCCCCCACAAGGCCTATGGTTCTTCCTTCCCGAAGCTTTATGCTGATATTGTTTACGGCTTTAACCGTTTCAAACTCCATTTCGTAATGGATTGTAAGATTTTCAAGGTCAAGAATAAGGTCGCTGTCCAGGGCCTCATTCGGCAGGTTTTTTTCAAGCAGTTCAGTATTGTTCATTTCTATACCCCCTAATCCTTAAGTTTCGGGTCGAGGGCATCACGGAGCCCGTCACCCAAAAGGTTTAAAGATAATACCGTAATCATGATTGCAAGGCCGGGAAATAACGTCATATAATTATAATCGCGAATGAATTTCCTGCCTGCGGAAAGCATGCTTCCCCATTCAGGGTTGGGCGCCGGTATACCAAGGCCAAGAAAGCTTAAGCTGGAGGCCGATATAATAGCCGATGCAACCCTTAATGTTACCTGAACAATAATAGGAGACATGCAGTTTGGAAGTATGTGGAAGAAAATAATCCTGAATTTACTTAAACCGATTACCCTTGAGGCCTCAATAAATTCCTGATTTCTTACAGTAAGCACCGCCGCTCTCGTTATTCTAACGAACTGAGGGATACTTGTAAGGCCGATAGCAATCATCAAGTTCAGCATGCTTTGCCCCATAGCCGCAACGATAACAATCGCCATCAGCATATTGGGAACAGCACCGAATATATCCGTAGCCCTCATGATAATTTCCTCGACGGCCCCGCCGAAATATCCGGCAATGGCGCCTAAAGTTACCCCGAAAACCAATGCTATGGCAACCGCTACAAAGCCTACGGAAAGAGAATACTGCGTTCCGTAAAGGATACGGTAGAATACGTCTCTTCCGTATTCATCTGTACCCATAATATGAGTACGGCTTGGCTGCTGAAGCCTTTCGGCCGTATTCTGGCCGATTACCTGAGTGTCATAGTCAAGAAAATATCTGGAAAATATCGCTACTAAAACTAAAAGAACCACTACAATAAGCCCAAGCATAGCGCCTTTGTTTTTCTTAAGTCTGTGCCATACTTCTTGGGTCTGGGTCATTTCCCTTCTTTTCTCATGATTAGGCCGCTGCTTTTTTCTTATTAGTTCCAACCTTGTCCTCCCCTTTCTTGCTGGCGTACTGTGCCTTTATTCTTGGGTCTACAACTCCGTACAGGAGGTCCACCAAAAGAAGTACAAGGCTAAGAAACAGTGTTGTAAGAATGATAGAGCCTGTTACCTGCGGCGTGTCTCTTGAATTCAGAGAATCTATAATAAGGCGGCCTACTCCTGGCCATGAAAAAACGGTTTCCGTAAGCACGGCGCCTCCCAGTACCGTAGCCATCTGGGTACCAATAATAGTGATGATGGGTATAAGAGCATTTTTAAGGGCGTGTTTATTGATAACTACCTTTTCCGTAACGCCCTTTGCTCTGGCCGTCCTTAAATAGTCCTGTTTAATAACCTCAAGCATAGAAGACCTTGTGGTTCTTGTAAGGGTTCCGATAAGGCCTGTGGCAAGAGTTAAGGTAGGAAGCACAATGCTTCCGAAGCCTTGGGTTCCGCCTGAAGGAAACCAGCCGAGCTTAAGCGAAAATACAATAATAAGCATTAATCCAAGCCAGAAGTTCGGCATGGAAAGACCTGCAATGGCAAAGGCCATACATAGATTATCCCTGATGGTTCCCCGGTGGATGGCCGAATATATGCCCAGCCACATGGATATGACCACAGCGACAAATGTGGAGGAAAACCCTAGCAACAGCGTATTGGGAACCTTCTCCATAAATGTTTTAAATACGTCTCGTCCCGTTAAATAAGATGTGCCTAAATCTCCCCGTAAAAGCCCTGACATGTAATCGCCATATCTTAGAACAATGTTTTTATCAAGGCCCAGTTCTTTTCTAAGCTCTGCTTTCTCTTCTATTGTCGCGTCGTCGGGAGCAAGCACATCAACTGCGTCTCCGGGAGCAAGGTCCAATATAAAAAAGACTAGAAATGATACGCCTATCATTACAGGGATCATAAGCAAAAGCCTTTTGATTATATACCGATACATACAACTCCTCCTACAAACATATAGTAAATTAACTTTTACACCCCAAGAATTTACTTAAAACTAAAGCTAATTCACCAGTGGTCCCTTTAAAGTTTGACGGCTATATTGCAGATGTAATATACAAATCCGCAATACTGCCTTTTCAATCAATCGTCGTGTTTATTAAGCAGTATTCGAAAATAAAAAACCGGCGGATATTTTGCAAGAAAACGTGAACTTGAATGGAATGGTCAAGAAGTCCGGCCGTAAGGCATAATGCCAAAGGCGTTATACTCAGGTTTTTGCATAACAAAAATTCTGAGAATTTTCAACGATGAAGCCGCGTTATTATGGCAAAACAAACTAGAGTTCTGACTTTTCAAATATGCTCCAGGGCGTGTATGAAATTTACAAACACGCCCTTTTCTTGTTCACCCTTGATTTATTTATGATATTATCCGCTTTCAGTATAAATGCTTAATCTTAAATTAACTGCTGTATAATTTATTTCTCAAGCAAATATACATTTGAAAGGTCGTGGTGTGTAGTAGGATAGTAGTCAATGCCGCCTACCCCTTCTTTAACGCCGAAGAAGCCGTCTGCAAAGTAAAGAGGAACATAAGCACCGTCTTCAAAAAGGATTTGCTGAACCTGATGATAATATTCTGTACGCTTTGTATCGTCTGTTTCTTTAACTGCTAAATCCATAAGCTCATTAACCTCAGGATTATCATAATGGGATTTGTTAACTCCCGTTCCGGGGCATATAAGGCGTCTGATATCGTCGCCGAATATATTAAATCCGCAGCCGTATACTGCCGCCTGATGTTCTCCGTTTGTGGTGCTTGTACTAAGACCTGCTGTATCCATCTCAACGATATTTACTTCAACGCCTATTTTCTTAAGCTGGGCCTGAAGAAGCTCCGCTATAGCCTTACGGTCGCCGCTGCTTACGGAAATATCGAATTTAGCTCCGCCGTTGGGATATGCCTTTGCAAGATACTCTTTCGCTTTTTCCACATCATATTCGTATGGTGTAGTTCCTCCATTATAGCCGTAAGAGCTCCAGCCCCATAAGGAATCAGCGGATTTTGCATAACCGTTTCTAACAACATTAATAAGTTCTTCCGTATCTATGCCGTAGCAGAGAGCAAGACGGAAATCTCTGTTGTTAAAAGGCTCTTTCTTATAGTTCATAGCAAGGTATGTAAGAGACGCGCCTTCATAGGACTGAACTTCAAGGCCGTTTTCCTCTTCGATATATTTAAGCTCAAGAGTATCCGGATCTTGACATATATCAATTTCTCCCGTCTGAAGAGCTATAAGCCTTGGGGAGTTTTCAGGCATATATCTGATGGTAAGAACTTCTGTTTTAGCCTTTTCGCCCCAGAAATCATCGTTTCTTACAAGCTTAATATAATCGCCGAACTCATAGGAATCTATGATCCATGGGCCTGAGCCTATGCCGGGGCCTTCTATTTCATCTTCATTAACAGCCTTTTCGTTGATGATAGATGCTGTAGGAAGGGTAAGCATATAAGGGAAGTCAACATTGGGAACAAAAAGCTTCACGCTTACGGTATAATCCCCGTCTGCCCATACGTCTTCCATCATTTTTCCTAAAGTGCTTGAAGAATCTGTTCCAGGTGCTCTTTTAAAGGAGAACACTACGTCGGAAGCCTTGAGGGGCTCTCCGTTATGGAATTTCACATCTTCTCTCAACTTAAATGTGTATGTTTGAGCGTCTTCTGTGGACCATGATTCCGCAAGGCACGGCTTAAGCTCACCTGTTGCGTTGTCGAAGTCTATCAGCGTGTCAAAAACAGTCCTGAAAATGTAATTATGCTGGGTATTACTCTGTGTCTGCGGGTCTATGCTTATTATTTTTCCGCTTATACCCATAATGATTTCTTTTTTGTAGGTTCCTCCTTCTGATGCAGCAACCTGCGCCTTTGAAGAATCATCCCCCTTACTTGCCTCTGCTTTTTGCTCGCTTCCTGCCGGTGCCTTTTCACCGCTGCCGCAGGCTGATACCATACCGGCGGTCATCATTAAGCAAAGTGCCAACGCTAAAAATTTCTTCATTAAGCTTTCCCCCTATCTTCTTTTTTATAAATAATTGAATCAGGATACACCCAGACCGATCTCTCGACTTATTTTTATAGCCGCTTCGTTTCAAAGATATTCCCTTTCAAAAATTAACCGCTAAAATTTCTATATTACAAACTCATATCTGCATAGACGGGAACAGTCCTGTCAAATTCATCTTTAATTTCTTTTCTTAAGTTTTCATCTGTCAGTATTTCATAAGCCGTAGCCGCAAGCGCCTTTGCTGCTTTTATGCCGGCCTCCTGGGCCCTGTCGGTAATGGCGGCCTCCGCAAAGCTTTTATTGTGAGCCACAACACCCTTTTCCGCAATTTTTATATAAGCGTGGATGGCAGGCATTTTAAGAGAAACGTTGCCTATGTCGGAAGAGCCTATTTTTGCATTAGGGTCAGGATATTCGACTACTTCTCCCTGAAGCTCCATATATTTTTTAAACACTTCATCAATTGCAAGGTTTGAATATCTTTCGGAATAAACAAGGTCGGTTTCTACCGCTGCTGTGGCTCCTGTAAAAAGCTCAACGGCCTTAACCGTATCCTTTATCATGTCCACAACCTTTTTTAAATCTCCAAAGGTTGCTGCCCTTACGGAAAAAGCACATTCGGCATAGCCGGGAATAATATTTGTGGCTTCTCCGCCTTTTAATATTATTCCGTTTATATTTGTTTTAAGAGGCATTCTAGCCCTTATGGAATCAAGAAGATTAAAAGTTTGAATAACTGCCTGAAGCGCGTTGATTCCGCTTTCAGGAGCTGCTGAATGTGCTGCCTTGCCTGTATAAGATATGGTCACTGCAGTTGTGGCAAGACCGCCTCTGTTTATAAGATTCACAGTGCTTGGATGTGTCATAAGAGAATAATCTATGTCGTCAAATTCGCCTTTATCGAGGAGGATAATCTTTCCGCCTTTGCCTTCTTCCCCTGGTGTTCCCATGAGAACGATTTCTCCGGGAATATCTTTCATAAGCTTACTTAATCCTATGGCAGCCCCCGTTGACGCAGCTGCTATAAGGTTATGGCCGCAGGCATGCCCCATTCCCGGAAGAGCATCGTATTCTGCAAGAAAGGCTACCGTTACCCCCGGGCCATTTCCCTTGAATCGGGCCTTAAAAGCCGTATCCATCCCCCCGGATTTATCCTCTATGGAAAACCCGTGCTTCTGAAGAAGCGCCTTAATAAATCCGGCAGATTTGTACTCATCAAAGGCAAGCTCAGGATTTTCATGAATATTTTTGCTAAGCTCGAGAATTTCAGCCCTGATTTCTTCAATGCTTTCAAAAATTGCTTCTTTCATATTTCCCTCCTATATTCATTTGTATAGCAAATTAACTTTTGCACCTTCTGAAAAGTATCGAGAGGTTACTTTAGAATCAAGCAAAGGTTAATTCGCAAATAATTTTTAAGGCTTATGGTTATAGTTTTTATTCTGAAAAGTCTATAAACTCCTCTTCCATATTTTCAACTTCTTTTTGCACCGAAAGAAGCTTGTCCTTAAGCTTTGAATAGGTTAATGTTGATAAAATGTCCACAAGACTTATTGCAGATTGTATGGAGTTATAGAAAAACATGGATTCGTTGTCACAGATAAAGGTAATGCTGCTGTTATTGACTAAAGGAGAGGATTCTTTATCGGTAATGGCGATAACTTTATAATTTCTTGCTTTAAAATGCTTCATAAGTTTAATAACAACCTGAGAATATCGGGGATAAGAAACACATATGTACAAATCATCTTCTGTAAATTTCAGTGTTCTTATAAAGAAAAGAGCGTTAATTTTGCTAAGATCTACGATTTCTGTTTCCATCGTTAAATTGTCGAGCCTTATTTTAAGGTACTCACATACTACTTTGGAAAGGCCCACACCCAAAATATATATCTTCCTCGCTTCGCTGATAAGGCTTACGGCTTTTTCAAGTTCCGGCTCTCTCAGCCTGCAAAGGGCCCTTCTATGGCATTTAAGCTGCTGATCTATAATTTTTATCGATAAGTCGTTCAGCTTTATTTCTTCCGAAACGCTTTGGAACAATTTCTTTGAAGGGCTTAATTTATTTAAAGCCTCTTTCCTGTACTGCTTTTTTAGCTCTACAAAATTCTTATATCCTACGGCTCTGCAAAAGTTAATCACAGTAACTTCCGTCACACCTACGTCTATGCTGATGCCCTTTAATGTCTTATAGCTTATTTCCTCCTCGTTTTCGATGAAGTAATTGGCTATCTGCTTTTGCTTTTTGCTGAGCTTGGGATATTTTGTCTTAATCGTATCATTGGCAGTCAAGTTGTATACACCTCTTGCCTCTCTTTAATATTTATTGGTCACATTTAAGTATGAATTTTCAAAAAATAAATTAATACTTATAAAAATACCAATTAAAAAATTCTTAAAAAATATTTATATGTATTTTAAACAAACACAAGTGTAAAAGTCAATGGTATTTATAGCATTTCCTGTTTTTTTCTGTATTAATTAAAATTTTTATATTAAAAGCTATAATTTCAATCAATTATTCAGCTTTATTAACAATTTATCCATTTCAATTTATCGTTTATATACAAATAAATTAATAATTTTACAATAAACATAGATTAAGTTAATTCAATATTTTACCAATTCAGAATTAATCCTCTATAGCCCCAATGAATTTTATCTGCATTTTTCTATTAAATTTTATTATTTTCTTAATATTCAAATATCAAAGGCCCAATTTTTTTCATCTTAGAGACGTTTTTTGTATTTTTATTCCTGCGTAGTTGTCTATTGTTCCAAATATTGGTATACTACAAAGATATAATATAATGGTTTTCTTTTAGATCATAATTTATAAATATACGTTTTAATTAATTTATACTAGGGCGTGTCTATTTTCAGACACAGCCCACAACGTGTTTTGGAACTCCAAATCTTAATTTATTTTCTGATTTCAAACACACCCTAAGCAAGCTTAAAAATTTATACAGGCATAAGCTTGTAAGCAGTTTTTCAGGCGAGTGCCTTCTTTATAGTTTTTGCCGGATACTTTACTTTAGCTGCATAGCATATTCTAAAATTGGGATGGTATTATGGATTTTTCTGAAAAAATTGAAAGTTATATGAGTAAAATAAGTGAATTAAGGGTTTTTATAGCTGTAAGGCGTGGATTTATGCTTATTATTCCGCTGATATTAATAGGGTCCGCGGCTACGGTTATAAACAATTTTCCCGTTAGCTTCTATCAGGATTTCATGGTTTCTTTCTTTGGAGAAAATTGGACGGATTTCGGCTCTTATTTGTATCAGGCGACCTTTGCCATTATGTCTTTAAGCCTTGTAATTACAATAAGCTATTCTTACGCAAGCTTAGAGCCCTACAATTCAAGCTATGAATCCAGCCCTCCCATTTCATCGGTTGTATCCCTCATATGCTTATTTGCTATACTCTATACTGAAAATGATACCGTATCCTTTAGAAACCTAGGCGTAATGGGGGTTTTTATAGCAATCGTCACAGCCCTTGTTTCTTCTTTTTTATTTACATTACTATTGAAAATACAGGCAATAAAGCTCCATATTGACAGCAACGCCTCCGATCCTAACGTAAGCATGGTTTTTGCTTCTCTTTTTCCTGCCGCAATAACTGTATGCCTATTTATATCTTTTCGGATAACGCTTTCTAGAATCGGCATAGAAAATATTCATGAATCTTTTTATAAAAGCTTTGAAAGCATATTCTTCGAACCCGAATCCTCTTTGAAAAACGCATTGGTGTTTATTACTCTTATTCACTCGCTATGGTTTTTAGGCATCCATGGAAGCAATATGCTGGAATCTGTTACTCAGTCGGTATTTGTTCCCTGCCTTCAAAGCAATATAGAACTTGTAGCATCAGGGCAGGCTCCGGTACATATATTTACAAAGGAATTTTTTGACATATTTGTTCTCATGGGCGGCTCCGGCACTACCCTTTGCCTTGTAGTAGCTTTTCTTTTACGCTCAAGAAAAAGTAATGCGCAAAACGTAAGCGTATTTTCGTTATTTCCGGGGCTTTTTAATATTAATGAGTCCATGCTTTTCGGAATCCCTGTGGTTTTAAATTTTTATCTTCTCATTCCCTTTATTCTTACCCCTATCGTCCTTACGCTCATAACCTACGGCGCAATGTCCATAGGCCTTGTTCCCCTTGTAACCTCAAGCGTTCAGTGGACAACCCCTATATTCTTAGGCGGATATAAGGCTACAGGCTCTTTGGCAGGCGCACTTTTACAAGGGGTAAACTTCATTATCGGCGTTATGATATATCTTCCCTTTGTCAAAATAAACGAAGAAAGTACTTTGAAAAAAAATAAACTCATTATAAACTCTCTTATTGATTTAGCTCTTGAAAGGCAGGATGGCATTTCGAGAAACCTCATCCAAAGAAAAGACGCCATCGGCAGCCTTGCAAGAAACCTATCTGTAGATTTAAGACAGGATATGATAAAAGGAACCGGTCTGTGGCTTGAATACCAGCCGAAGATCAATTACGAAGGGAACGTCGTAGGCATTGAGGCCCTTTTAAGATGGAAGCACCGATTATTTGGATTGCTCCCGCCGCCTCTTGCCATAGCCCTTGCAGAAGACAGAGAGTTTATCCATCTTTTAGGGGGCTGGATATTTGAAGAAGCTTGCAAACAGCTTAAATCCTGGGAGGAGCAGGGACTGAAGGACGTCACTCTTTCCGTTAATATTTCTCCTTTACAGATGGATAAAAATATAATAATATCTCAATTTGACGGCATAACAAAGAAATTTGGTATAAAGCCCCATAATATAGAAATAGAAATCACAGAACAAGCTGCATTAAATCAAATCCGGTCCGCCCTTGAAATCATCGGAAAACTGAAGGAAATGGGCTTTAAAATAGCTATAGATGATTTTGGCATGGGGCATACCTCTCTTGTGATTCTTAAGGAATTTAGTATCGATACCATTAAAATAGACGGTTCTCTCGTTAAAGATATGATGAATCATAATAGCAGCAGAGACATTATATCTTCAATTGTATACCTTGCCCGTAAAAGCAATTTTTCCGTCGTGGCAGAATATGTCCAGACGGAACAGCAAAGGGACCTTCTTCATTCTTTAGGCTGTGACATATACCAAGGCTGGCTTTACAGCAAGGCCCTCATGCCGGAAGCGCTTTTTGACTATTATATCCGCTCATTAGAAATAACAGGAAACCTTTCAAAGGAATATATAAAAGCATCTTCTGCAAAATAAAATATACAATAACCCCCAAATCTCGGTTAAATAGAGCTTTGGGGGTTATTTATTATAAAATCAATAAAATACAAGTTTTATTTCTCTTTGTTAATTATAGTAAAACAAGCAAATATAGTTACCAAACATAAAAAAGGAGTATAAGCTTACACTTGTATCTTTTTCCAAGCTCGCTGGCATAAACGCTATAATTCCTTATATTTCGGAATAAGCTTTTGCGGCTGCTTTATTTTTATTTAGCTATAATTTTAAAATACAGTCTGCACCAGTACCATATAAACAACTGTTCCGCTGCCGATACTGAGAAGTACGTTGCTTTTCCATTTATGGATAAAAAATATGACTAAAACGGCAATTATTTCGGGTATTCCGTGAGAAGCCTCCCCTAACTTTATATCCTTAAAGCAGTATATCACCAAAAGCCCCATCATTGCCGGCGGAAGAACCTTTCCTAAATACGTAATAATTTCAGGAGGCTTTTTCATTTCGGGGAACAAAATAAACGGGGTGATTCTCGTGGCTAATGTGCCCAAAGCAACAGAAAGTATAATAATCACTATTTCTATAGGGGTTAAAAGCATACTTTTTTCCTCCCCGCAAGTAAAATAAGCAAAATAAATATCATAGAAGGAATAATCATACGATCTGCGCCGAAAACAAAAAGCCCTGATAATGTTCCTAAAATTCCTATAGCTCCTGAAATTCTATTTTCCTTTTTCTTCATCTGTTCCATAAAAAGCACAACGAAAAGAGCCGTAAGCACGAAACTAAGGCCTTCCGTATTAAAATTAATAAATTTTCCGAGGATGCTTCCGATAAACGTTGCTGTAACCCAATATATGTAATTAAGAAAAGAAATGGATAAATAAAAGTATTTTCTATCTATGCCGTCAGGGGGACTTACACTGGACGAAACGGAAAATGTCTCGTCGGAAAGGGTATAAATCAGAAGCCCCTTCGCCTTTCCCAGCCCCTTATACTTCTCAAGCATCGAAAGACCGTAAAACAAATGCCTTGCATTTACCATTAAACTAAGTAAAAATGCCTGAACAGGGTCAAAGGCAATTGTGAGAAGAGTAATAGCGACGTATTGCATGCTTCCGCAGTAGGCAATTGCACTCATAAGCACTGCCCACAGTGCATCGTATCCTTTGGTTCTCATAAGCACGCCGTAGGTAATCCCTAAAACCATATATCCTGTCAATACAGGTACTGTATAGGGAAATGCAGCAGACAGCGCTTTTTTAAAATTCTTGTTTTTCTTTTCCTCCATGTTTCTGATACTCCTAATCTTTATGCTAAGTATTTAATTTTGTAAACGTATTTCGTTTTTGTATATTTTATTCTTACACTTCGTAGATGTCAATCCCTTAAAGGTAAGTATAGTAAAATTAGATTGTAAAGACAGCCAAACTCAAAAAATCTTTTTGTTTTTAAGTTTATTACTGTATAGTTAAATCCAAATGCAACCTTTAAAGTTTTGACTTTGCAGCAGACTGTTCACTCAAGGCCAATGGCCCTCATTGCCCTATAGCATAGGCAATAAATACTGTAATAAAAAAACAAGGGATATAATTAAAATAAATAATTATATCCCTTGTTTTATATAAGATATAGTAAATTTAAAGTTAAACAGCAGCAAAGCCGTATATTCACACAGGCTCAAAAATGTACCGTTTCCGAAGGAAATCCGTATTTTTGGCCCTGATGGGAATAGGCTTTTGCTGCTTCTTTATATGAAATTTACTTTAATTATGAAATTGATATTAAATCCTTTTAAGATACCTAGTCTTTAAGCTTTAAGAAGCTTTTTTAAATTATTGCCTATGCTGATATTTTTTAGAAAGCGTTATTGACCTTTTTAAAAGGGTTAAATTCATTTGTTCCAAAATAATGCCCTCGAAATTTATTTTAATTGCCCTATTAAAAGGCAGTATTCATTTAAAATATATTTTCTTTGCTTTATTCTAAAGACAGCTGCTGAAAGTCCGTTTCCTCAGGCAGCAAAAACTTCTTAAAAGCAGTAGGCAGCGATATTTCTGTGTCCAGCTTGTCTTCATCTGCCCACAAATAATCACCAAAGGGCTTTTCGCAAGTAATCTTATAACAGCGTATCCGCCACTCTATATGGGTAAAAATATGCTTGCCCTGATTCATATTTCCGATATGGCCCGCTCCCTTCTGCTCCTGAAGCCAATGCTTAACGTCTTCCCTATCTAATTTCCCATATACATTGGGAAGCTCCCACATATCGTGAAGCACCCCTTTTTCACGCCGTTTTCGAAAGGCAATTTTATTTCCCCAGGTGAGAATAAAGAAAGTAATCTCCTGAACTTCTCTGGCCCTCTTTTCTTTTCTTATGGGTAAAAGGGAATATCTTTTGCTTTTATATGCTATGCAAATATCTTTCGCGGGGCAGCTTCCGCATTTTGGTTCCCCATTGGGCAGGCAAATGGTGGCCCCCAGCTCCATGAGACTTTGGGTGAAATCACCGCAGTGCCCTTTAGGATAAATCTCCGCTAATTGCCTGCCTATTTCTTTTTTTGTGTTTTCTTCATCGATACAGCGGTAATCCTCTGTAATTCTGGATATCACCCGCAATACATTGCCGTCTACTGCCGGCATAGGATAGTCAAAGCAAATGGAAGCAATCGCCCCTGTGGTATAAATACCGATACCGGGCAGCTTATTAATTTTAGCAGGATCTTTGGGAAAATTACCGCCGAACTCCGCCATAATATTCTTCGCCGCCTTTTGAAGGTTTCTTGCTCTGGAATAATACCCCAGGCCTTCCCATAGTTTCAGCACTCTTTCTTCATCGGCATCGGCCAAGGCTTTAATGGTAGGAAACTCCATTAAAAAGCGATTATAATAGTCTATCACTGTATCCACTCTGGTTTGCTGAAGCATAATCTCTGAAAGCCATACATGATAAGGGTCCTGGTCTTTCCGCCAAGGTAAATCCCTGGCGTTTTTTTCATACCATGGCAGCAATCTTTCCGGTAATAATTGATAGTTTCTTTGTTTTTCCGTCATTAACTTAATAACTTGCCTGATATTATCCTCATAAATAGGAACCATATCCTCTTCTGAACATAGTTCAGTCAATTTATTAATATCCAGCCATGCAACGCTGCTATTTTCATCCGGTTTAATACTGAGGCGCTGATTATCAGGACAAATAAAACCGAAAGTTACATTGTGATGATAGTGAAAAGCTACCTTCTTTCCTCTTTTTATATGTTCCGGTACCGGAAGAGACTCAACGGACAATAAACTCCTGCTGACAGGATACAATCTCTCTACACCCGTTTCTTCCCGAGCTTCCCTGTAAGCTACTGTATATAAATCCTGTTCCTCGTCAGCATGGCCGCCGGTCCATGAATAAGAATTATAGATATTATGATAAACCATCAAGGTTTTATCTAAGCTGGGATTTAATATAATGGCAGATGCAGACATATGGGCATGCAATGTATCCCTTGAATATAATCTTTCTCCGTATTGCAAAAGCTCGGCTAAAATAAGCTCTTTGCTTTTTTGCTGAAGCTCCGTACGGGGGGTAAATTCTTTAATCAAATCTATTATATCCATATTGCTGTCATCCAACTTTCTTCTTTAAAAGCCATATTAATTAAACTTTAAATGACCTTTTATTTTTGAATCTGAGGGGTTTACTGTAATACCATTTTATCAAATGAGCGGAAGGGATTCAACAAGGAGACTTCATGCTATTCTCAAACAAAAAAATAGAGCATATAAGAAGATATCCTGCAAGATATTTTCTTCTTATACACTCTATTTTACCGCTTCCACTAAACCAATAAAGGTATCAGTGAATGAACGGAGAAAGAGGGATTTGAACCCTCGCGCCGTGTTACCGACCTACCCGCTTTCCAGGCGAGCCTCTTCAGCCACTTGAGTATTTCTCCAAATGCTTAAATAATGTTTTTGGTTTAAGGAAAACCTTGTTTATATTACAACATCTGCTAGGTTTTGTCAATCCCTTTTACAATATCTGATGAATCTTTTTCTGTGTTTTTATTTTTCACTCGATCTCTGTTGGCTTTTGCAATAAGGCCTCCTATTCTCCCGCTTTCCTTAGCTGTAAGGCTTTTCCAGCCCCTTGCATTAATTTTATCCATTAAGCCAAGCTCATTGGCAATTTCATATTTTAATATATCATTTGGGGTAAGCTTCTTTTCTTTTTTCTCTTTTTGTGGTTTCTTCATTATAAAGCCTCCTTAAATAGTATAATGATAGCTTCTGCTCGTATATTTTCTTTATAAAATCGATTTATATTGCGCCCATTTGATCTATAAAAAAATATAATCCCTTCCTTTATGAATTATTTTTAATGAGCATCTTCTTCGCTAATTTTTCTTTTATATTTTCATATAGTAATTATCTCAATTATAGCCACCATTTCAGCTATCTATAATTAAGAATATTTGGAAATAAAAAAAGCATGGTTTCCCATGCTATATAATGTTTTCGTATTCAGAATCGTAGAATATTTCCCTTTTAGGGCGTTTTTTAGAAAAAGCATCATCCCCTGCCTTATTCTTTCCACCTTTCTTTTTATCATATTCAAAATCATCATCGATTTCCTTCATTTTATGAAGGCTTAATTTCTTTTCAAATCTTTTTCTTCTGTCAAAGCGGTCAAATTCTGTTTCCTTAGCCACTTAATACTCCTCCTAAAAACAAGCAAAAGCAGTTTTATTAACCTAATAAAATCAGGAACAAATATATTATTATTCCAAACCATAAAAAAGTCAATACCTTTAACGCATTTTAATGAGAAATGAATTATTCTTATTTGTATTCTGCAAAAATCAACCTTTAAGGTATGGGTTCTGATTTATAAAGTCATAGATATGAATAAAAAATTATATATTATACTCAGTGAATTTAAAAAAGCTTGTGAAGAGCTGCAATCCATAATTTTTCCTTATACTTGATTCAATATAAAAGAATATCATTGTCAAATAGAGCAGGAAAAAAATCCTACGGTATTTTGCAGAGCAAAACTTCTTATTGCTTTTCTCTTATTTTATGCCGTCTTAATCCAAATATTCACTTCGGAATAAAAGCAAATTGATTATACAGCATTATTATAGTAATTTAAAGCTTAAAATGTTCGTTAAAAATATTTACAGCCCCTTGAGATATTTTATGACATCATAGAATAAAAGGGTATTATTATGGGAGATACTATGAAAAAAATAATGTATTATATATTTTTTACCGCTATTGCCATGACTTTCATTCCTGCCGTCATAAGCCTTCTGTTTTTCAATCATGATAAAAATATTAAAGAACCCTCTTATTTAAAAGAAAGCCCTCCCAATACTAAGCTTGAAGAATATATTATAGGGGTAGTTGCTGCAGAAATGCCTGCAACATTTCCTGAAGAGGCCCTTAAAGCCCAGGCTGTGGCTGCAAGAACTTATGCCCTTAGAGCAATGGAAGCATCGGGCACATCTAAAATAGAACCTGATAATATCGGTCAAGCCTATGATACTAAATTGAAGCTTATGGAAAAATGGGGAGATAATTTTGACATCCATTATAAAAAAATAGCCGATGCGGTAAAAGAAACCGAAAGGGAGATTCTTGTTTACGAAGGAGAGCTTATAGAAGCCGTATTCCATTCTACAAGCGGCGGAATGACGGAACGCTCTGAAAACGTATGGAAGAGTGAAAGACCTTATCTTGTAAGCGTAGATTCCTCTTTTGATGAAAAATCCCCCTATTTTAAAGATACAAAAAGCTTTAAAGAGGATTTTCTAAGAAAGACTTTGTCTGAAAATATCCAGGGTCTTCTATTATCAAACAGCCCCCTATACGAACAAATAAAAATATCGGAATATACCGACGCAGGATACGTAAAAAAAATAATAATAGGAAATAAGGAGATTTCAGGAAACGACATAAGAATGCTCCTTGGGTTAAGGTCTTCCATGTTTGAAATTGAAGAAAAAAACGGAGAAATACTTTTTTTAACGAAAGGCTACGGCCACGGGGCAGGCATGAGCCAATACGGAGCCAAATATCTTGCAGAAAGCGGATTTACATATGAGGATATCCTGAAATATTATTATAAAGGCGTTGTTGTAGAAAAATATCATTAATTTTCAATTAATATTTTCCTAAATTGCCATTTAATATGAATAAGCTGTATTTCTGCGGGCAATAATACTGCTGGAGGTGTTAATAATTATGAATAAAAAACCAACGCCAAAGCAGGAATCCCTATTTCATAAAAGAGGATTTTATATTGCTCTTTACTCCTGCGTGGCAGTATTATTAGTTACGGCAGCGGCCATTACCTACAGCTCCTTAAAGGAAGAGGAAGGCCAGAATAAAGTAGCCGATAGTTATGCAGAAGCAAATTCAAAAAATGTTTTGCCTGAAAAATCAAATCCTGCTGCCTCAAAACAAGAAGATGTAGAAAACAATGTAAAAGTCGAGCTTAAAGAAAACCCGGCATTAGAAAAACCAGAGACAGCCGAAGCTCCAAAAGTAGCCCAGGCCCCTTCGCCTAACGAAGAAGCTCCAAAGAAAAGCTTCATAGACGAAAGCCCGTCTTCACAGGCAAACGAACCGTCTGTTGAGGCAAGCGCACAGCAGGTAGAGCCTTTAAATATATTAGAGCTTAAACCTGTGGAAGGACCGGAAGCTTCTGCTTCTGAAAAAGAGGAAGAAACAAAACCTGCTTCTTCTTCAACAGACACAAGCTATACGGAAATGCTTGCAGACCCTGTTTTTAAAACCTATGACGGAGAAAGCGACATGCTTTGGCCCGTATCCGGAAGCGTTGTTATGAACTACAGCGTAGACAGAGTAATTTATGACGTAACTTTAGACCAGTATCGTACAAATGATAATATCTGCATCTCCGGCTCT
Organism: Anaeropeptidivorans aminofermentans; assembly: GCF_940670685.1. Classification (GTDB taxonomy): domain Bacteria; phylum Bacillota; class Clostridia; order Lachnospirales; family UBA5962; genus Anaeropeptidivorans; species Anaeropeptidivorans aminofermentans. Next base: position 2,767,847 of record NZ_OW711693.1, read on the forward strand.
GTTGGACAGCCTGTAGTTGCCGCCGCAGACGGAGTCGTAGTAGACATCAAGACCACAAGAGAAGATGGAAATACCATAGTAATAGAACATGGCAATGGCTGGAGCACTACATACAGTCAGCTCCAGAGCGATATGCTTGTATCCGTAGGCGATGTAATAAGTGCAGGTCAGGAAATCGGCTATATAGCCAATCCCTCAATTTATTCTGTTCTGCTTGGCAACCATCTTGAATTTAAAGTTGCAAAAGATAACGAAACTATAGACCCAAATATGATTCTCGTTCAAAAATAATCAATTGATTTCTCTTTACCTTTAGTCCTTATAGTAAAAGCCCCGCGAAATATTTTGCGGGGCTTTTTTATGGATTATAAAAACATGAATTTATAGTTAACGAACTTGAAAACTGCTTAAAATCTTACCTTGCATATTTTTTAAGTTCACTTATATAAATAAGAATATTTTAAATTACATATCCGGATTTTATTTTTTAGTTCCTTTGTTGATGCCTTCAAGAAGCTCGTTAACATTATTCTTCTTCTCTGCAGCCTTTTCAGGAAAAATAAGATCTCCTACGGCCAAGTCACTTATATATATACCGCTTAGCTCCCCTGATTCTATATGTTCTGAAAGCTTCTCCATAACCTCATTTTTTATATACTCTACTCCGCCTTCTCCTGAAATCTCTTCGTATTTAAGCTCATCTACGGCGTCCTTGATATAATTTTGCAAATCACTTTTTCTATAAGATTTATCCCCGTCTATCGTTATGCTGAAATTGACCCGAAGCCTGTGCTCTTCTCCGTCTTCAGATTTCACATAGGATTCAATGGTGGGTATATCCATACGGTTTCCGTCTTTTGAAAGATTAATGGAAGTTGATCTAAACACTTTAGGGAAAAATATAACAGATATAATAGCAATAATAATTAGTGCGGCAAATATCCCTATAACAATTACAGCATTTTTCTTATCCTTCAAAATAAACCCCTCCTTAAAGCAAATTACCCTTTTAATTTAAAAATCATCTTTATTATATCTAATCTTAGTATACCATAAATAATAAGTTTACTCATGGATTATGGTACAAATTCCCATTTATTTAATACAAGATGTATTTCTATATTTTCTGTGTCAGTAAATATAGAAGCTGTTCTCTGTTATTATGTCTCTTTATAAGCCTTTATGGCAGACGATTCCTCTGATTAAATACAATCTTAACCGATATGTAACAGATTTTAAATAATTAGAGTGTATACTAATAGTAATAATATTATTAAGAAGTAATAGGAGGGGTGCATATGAAAAAAATTAAATATATCTTTTGTTTATTTGCGGTATTTACGCTTTTTTCAAAAACTGCATATGCCTCTGATTATGAATATGAAAATATATACGGAAAAATAAATAAAAACGGCCTTGAGTTTATATCCTATTCGGACAAATGGGATTATGTAAAGCTTGAAGCCCTTTATGCAGAGCTTTTAAATAATTTTCATTCAGGGGAAATAAGTTATTTATCTAAAATCGTCATCTATCCCGATTCACCTGAAGGCAAAATGGGCCTTTATCATGAGGATATTGCAGTAAATAAGCTGGGTAATTTCGCCTTTGGGAAAAATGCCTATATAGAGCTTTTTTACGGTGACACCAACGATACGGTAGAAAGTATGGCCCCCTTTTTAAGCCATGAATACGGTCATCACTATACTCTTTTTAATATGATAAATTATGAAAATAAATATTACAGCCATTGGCAGGACTCGGAGTACGCAAAAATAAGAGAGCTTAATAAATATCCTGTAATCTATGACCTTGGCACCTTGGAAAGCTACAGCAGGTCATGGGATATAGCAGAGATTGCAGCCATTGACTACGTTCAGCTTCTTGGTTCTCCTTTGGCAAAGAAAAGCATTATCTATAAAGACAGCAAGCAGCTTGCGGAAGCAGGCACAGGATACAGCGAATATATTCCTCTTTCCTTTAACTCCCTCCCTCAGGAAAATCTTGAGCTTCCTCTTGCGGCAGAAGTAAAGGGCTTATATGAATACATGCTTAAAATAGGAGGATATCAGGGCGAGTCTCCTTCAATCATAAAAAAGCCTGAAATAATGCATATTACTTCTGAAAAAGCTTTCATAAATAAAACTTATTTTCTTTCATTTAATCCTGCAAAAGGAAACGGCCCTTTTGAATATACGGCGGTAATGTATCCTGCGGAAGGAACTTTCCTTCCTACCCCTCTTAAAACCATACAAGAAGGTGAGAATTTAACCGTTACCTTTGGAACTTTCCTTCATGAAGAAAAAGGAAGGTATACAGGCATTCTTGATTATTATGCAGGAGAATATGAAATAGTCATCTATGCAAAGGATAAAAATAATTTCATCTACAGCTCCGACCCGCTATATTATGATTTTGGAACAGATTATTTCGATGTTGATTTTTACTACGGCAAAAAAGTTCTTGCAGGAAATCCATCTTCCGAAAGCTCCGAAACAGAAAAATTTAATTATACCCTTAAAGCATTACCTTATGATAATTACGCATTTATAGAAAATCAGCACTCTCCAATTAAATCTTTTCCAAGGCTTATGCATAAAAGCAGCAATGTATATGTGTTTTCCAAATTTATAGAATTATACAAAAAAGATGAGATTATAAGACCTATAGCCATAAACACTATGCCCTTTAGCTATAAAGACCCTTATGTAAAAATACTCTTCAACAGCCAGAAAAAAATCATTTAAAGCCTGAGGAAAAAGCCTTAGGCTTTTTTTTTATAAGAAAAACTGATATACTAAAATTTGATAATCTAAAAGGAATGATTTTTATGAAAAAATCGACTGATACGAAAGATTATATTCCTTCATGGGAACTTATAGAAAATGCAAGTCTTCCTCTTCTGATTTTAGATCCTGTGTGGCTTGCCCTTTTCCCCAAAGAAAAAAAAAGCCCTGAAATGCAAAAATATGAAAGAGCCTTAATTAACCTTATAAAAAAGCAGTCTGCTTTTATGGAAAATAAAAAGGCCCTGGAAGCTTTAAAGAAAAAAGAGCTTGATAACATACATTATTATTCTGGAAAAATACATAAAGATAATGACAGCACAGCAAAGCCGCTGATGAAATTAAGCAGAAGCAATTATCTGTCTGCTAAAAGTAAGCTTATGGAAGCAGAAGAAAAGCTTTTGGATATAGAAGTAAGAATTCAAAGAGTAAATAAGCGCTTATTGGCGGAAACTATAAATAAAAGCTACGGACTTATGACAGAAGCAAGAAAAAACATTGAAGAAGCGGACGAAAAGGCAGAAGCCCTTAGAAAAGAGCTTAAAGAAACCATTGCCTTCCGTTACGATAACGAAGAAATATTCAACAATACCTATCATCTTCTTCATCGGTTAATGGGTTCTGAAATTATAGATGCTCTTGACAGAGAAAACATATAATCTCGCTGTTTTTAAACACAAATATAAGGAGAAAATAATGGTTATAGGCATAGGCACGGATATTATAGAAATTAAAAGAGTGGAAAAGGCCATAAGCTCAAAAAGCTTTTTAAATAGATATTATACCAGGGCCGAAATAGCCCTTATCCAAAAAAAAGGGCCTTCTACGGCAGCAGGAAATTTTGCTGCAAAGGAAGCTTTGGCAAAAGCTCTGGGAACAGGCTTTTTCGGTTTTTCTCCTATCGATATTGAAATATTAAGAGATGAAAAGGATGCTCCCTATGCTCTTTTTCATAAGGAAGCGAAAAAAATCGCTGATAGTCTAGGGGTTCAATATATAAAAATAAGCATCTCCCATTCAAAAGAAAATGCCGTAGCCTTTGCCCTTTTAGGAGGTAATTAATTATGTACGTTGTTGGCAGCGAAGAAATGAGAGCCATTGAAAAAGACGCTATAGAAAATAAATTAATCCCTGCTGAAATACTGATGGAAAACGCCGCCATAGGAGCCATTGAAGAAATACTAAAGGCTATTTCAGATACTGCTTCAAAAAAGGTACTTATTATAGCAGGAGCCGGAAATAACGGCGGTGACGGCTTTGCAGCCGCAAGGCTTTTATTCTGCAAGGGCATAGATGTTTCCATTGCTTTTATGGGAAATATCAATAAGCTGAAACCGGAATCTCTTATGAATTATCATACGGTTAAGCGCCTTCATATCCCTTTTATTTCCATAGAGGACGACAAAAGCCTTTCAGAGCTTAAAAGCCTTATTTCTTCTTCTCTCGTCGTGGATGCGCTTTTTGGCACCGGCCTTTCTTCCCCTGTAAGGGATCCTTTTTATTCAATCATAAGCCTCATAAATGAAAATGCCCCTTATGTTATTTCTCTGGATCTTCCTTCGGGTATTCATGCAGATACGGGAAAGGCCATGGGAATTGCTGTAAAAGCCAATGAAACCGTTACCTTCGGATACGGTAAAAAAGGCCTTTATGCAGGTGAAGGAAAGCTTTACAGCGGAAAAATCCATATAAAAGAAATAAGCCTTCCTCCCGGCAATACGTTTGAAACATTTATTTTAAACGATAAAGAAGCGGCAAAAATGCTCCCCGAAAGACATGCCCGCTCTAATAAAGGAAGCCATGGAAAGGCCTTTTTATTTGCAGGCTCCAAATACATGGCAGGGGCGAATATTCTCTCTTCCAATGCCCTTTATAAAGCCGGTGCAGGCCTTATACTAAACTGCTGCCCTGCCGCCATAGCCCCTATCATCTCCAATAACTGCCATGAAGCTGTTATTCATTTCCTGCCTGATAACGAGGGCTGTCTGTCCTTTCAAAGCTTCCTTGCTGTAAAGGAAAGCATAAAAGAAGCGGATATTATCGTAATAGGCCCGGGGCTTTCCGTAAATGAAAATACGGAAACTTTCACGGAAAATATTTTAAAATCCTCCGCCTGCCCTGTCATTATAGACGCCGACGGTCTTAATATCATAAGCCGCAGGAAAGAACTTTTAAAATATATCAAAGACAGAGGAATCATAACCCCCCATCCGGGGGAAATGAGCAGGCTTTCGGGCCTTCCCATAAATGAAATTCTTGACGATACAATCAATGCCGCCAAATCCTTTGCAATGGAGCATGAAATAACAGTGCTCCTAAAGGACGCTGCAACCATCGTCGCTTCTCCTGGGGGAAAAACATATATCAATACCAGCGGAAACCAGTCTATGGCAAAAGCAGGTTCGGGAGATGTTCTTACAGGGATTATCGGCGGGCTTTTAGCTCAGGGATCAGGCCTTTTTGAAAGCGCCTCTCTGGGTGCTTATATTCACGGGAAATCCGGCGAGTACGCAAGTACATTTTTAAGTATTTACGGAGTTACGGCAAATGATTTAATAGATGCTATACCGTATGCCATCAATAAGATAGCAAGAACTCTTTAGAAAGTTTTTTCAATTTTCTTTTACTTAGGCTGTATTGATATATTTAAAATAAAAGCAAATTAACTATATAATAAAACCGAAAGCAAGTATCCTTATTAAGCAACGGTCTTTTTATTTTTAAGTTTAATAAGGCTTCCTTCCGTTTTATAGGAAATAAACTTGGTCTTTTTTAAGTTTATTTCCTATAAAACCCAAATTTCTTATTTACGGGTGCTATATGGAATTTAAAATAGATAAAAAAGATATTCTTCAAATAGCCTCCTCTGCAGACGTTTACCGCAGGGGCGTACGGTATTTTGAAGAAAACAGAGTAAAATATATTTCTTATGAAAAAAGGGATACGGAAATACTTATAAATACCACTGTAGACGGAAACTACAAAAGCTATAATATTAAAATCCGCTTCGACAAGTCCGGGGTATTATTAAGCCATAGCTGTAACTGTCAGGCCCATGAAATATGGAAGGGCGCCTGCAAGCATGTTGTATGCGCCATGCTTAAGGTTTATGAAAATAATCTGAACTACAGCAAGGCCGCCATTAATAACAGCAAGGCTTTTAATATTATAGAAGGCTTTGAAGAAAAGACTTTTTCAGAAATAGATAAAAGGCTTAAAGCATTGGCCAAGGCTTCGGGAGAAGTAAAACTTATCCCCCTTATAAAAACCGATGGGAAAGGAGCCGCTTTTCTCGGCCTTTCCATAGGAATAGATAAAATGTATGTAATTAAAGATATTACGGAGCTTCTTGAAAATATCAAAGAAGAGAAATTTTATTCCTACGGAAAAGAGCTTTCTTTGAACCACACCATAGATATTTTCGACGAAAAAAGCAGAAAACTCATTGAAGTCATAGCGCCTAACAAAGAAAAATATTCCGGCGGAAAGTATATTCCTTTAATCTCAAGCTTACTGGACCATATTTTTGATATTTATGAAAATGAAATAATACAATCAGATATTCATGGCTTTTTTGAAAAAACGTTTCTGCTTAAAAGCGATACTCCAAGCCTTGACATCAATATCTCCTTAAATAGCCATGAGAAAAAAGCCATTATATACCCGCCTGAATTTAATTATCATTTCCTTGAAGGCGAGAAAAAATCTTATATTTTAGTGGAAGGGGGACTGTTCTCCCTTGAAAAAAGCCTTGGAAAAGCCTTAAAAACCCTCCTTTCAGAGCTTTCAGGTCAAAAGGAAGGGATTTCTTTTGAAGATAAGGCGTTTTTCGGCTTTATGAAATATATCTATCCCTTTTTCAAAGGCCCCGATGAAGAAAGCATTCTCTTGCCGGAGCTTTATTTTGATATGCCTTTAGGAGACATCAGCGTAAAAATAAAATATCCTTCCGATGATTATGAGAATGACCATTATAAGGACCCGGCAAAATATGAAACAGAAAAATATCTGGAACTTTGGGGATTTCATAAGAAAAGTGAAGAAGATAATGAGTATATATTAAAAGGCGACGATAAAATATATGACTTTCTTTCAAGCTCCTTTTCAGGAATAAAGGAAAACGCCGCCATATTTGTGACAGACGACTACAGGAAAAAAGACATTAACGCAGGTGTTAAGCTTTCCGCAGGAATACGCCTTGAAGGAGAGCTTCTCAATATATTTGTGGATACCGGCGAATATTCTTTTAACGAGCTTTTAAATGCCATTCAGGCAATTGATATAAAAAAGAAATTTTTCCGTTTTAAAAACGGCAGCTTTATTGATTTTAGAAATAAGGAAATCAACACCTTTAAAGAGCTTTCCGAGGAGCTTAATCTAAAAGGCGATAAAAAAAGCATATCCCTGACCTCTCCTAAATACAGGGCAATGTTTTTAGACGGAATGCTTTCCGAAGGAAATATTTCTTTAAACAAGGATTCAAGCTTTCAGAATTTTATAGACAAATTTAAAAAAAGCAGAGAAGTAGAATTTGAAATCCCTGAGTTTCTTAAAAACACACTCCGCCAATATCAGAAAACCGGCTATAAGTGGCTTAAGAGCCTCTCAAGCCTCGGTCTTTCGGGTATACTTGCAGACGAAATGGGTCTTGGAAAAACCATACAAATCATAGCCCTTTTATTAAGCGAAAAGGAAGATTTCAAAAACCCTTCTATTGTTGTAAGCCCAACCTCCCTTATTTATAACTGGCAGAAGGAAATCAGCCGCTTTGCACCGGAACTGAATGCCGTCGTATTAAGCGGCACGGCAAAAGAACGGCAGGAGATTTTTGCATCTTCTGAGAAGGCCCATGTTTTTATCATAACCTATGATACATTAAAAAGGGATATTAACCATCTTAAAAATATTGAATTTAATTATATTATATTAGACGAAGCCCAATATATAAAAAATCCCCTTACAAAGGCTGCGGGAGCCGTAAAAAGCCTTAAATCAAGGCGCCGCTTCGCCCTTACGGGAACCCCTATTGAGAATTCCCTTTCGGAGCTTTGGTCTATATTTGATTTTTTAATGCCCGGCTATCTCCATAGCTATTCGAAATTCCAGAAGCTCTATGAAAGACCCATAGTTTTGGACAATAATGCAGATGCCCTTAAAAGCCTTAGAAACCACACGGCACCCTTTATATTAAGGCGTACAAAGGAACAGGTTTTAAAGGACCTTCCCGATAAGGTTTATTCCATATTATATGCAGAACTTACGAAGGAGCAGAAAAAGCTCTATACGGCAAATTTCCTAAAGGCCAAAGGCGAATTCGACGCATATCTTTCAGAAGAATCCTTAAGCAAAAATAAATTCAGAGTATTAAGCATGCTTACAAGGCTTCGGCAGATATGCTGCCATCCTGCTATGTTTGTTGAAAATTATATAGGGGGAAGCGGCAAGCTGGATATTACCCTTGAAACCATAAAAAACCTTGTCGACGGCAAACATCGGATTTTGCTTTTCTCTCAGTTTACTTCTATGCTTGATATCATAAAAAAAGGCCTTGAGGCCATGAATATATCTTATTATTATCTTGACGGAGGAACCCCTTCGAAGGAACGGGCGCTTCTTACAGAGGAATTTAACAAAGGCGGCGCTTCAGTATTCCTTATTTCATTAAGAGCCGGCGGTTCCGGCCTTAATCTTACAGGGGCAGATATTATTATTCATTTTGACCAGTGGTGGAATCCTGCCGTTATGGAGCAGGCCTCTGACAGAGCCCACCGTATCGGCCAGAAAAAAACCGTGCATGTATATAATATTATAGCCAAGGATACCATAGAAGAAAAGATTATAGAGCTTCAAAATAAAAAAAGAGACCTTACCCAAAATATCATACAAGACGGAGAAACCTTCATTAATCTGATGGCAGAAGATGAGCTTAGAAAACTTTTTATGAGTTCGGATCGTTAACAGGAATTTAGGCATAAAAATAGATTAACCTGCATAGGTCCTTGGACGGTTATTTATAATCATTAGATATGCTAAACATTTCAATAATATGGCAAAATATCATGCCCTCAAATGCATAAATGATTATAACTAAGCCTTAACGGACAAACACAGGTTAATCTGCTTAAATTCAATTATTTAAATCACCCTTTATTAAATTTTTGTGGAAATAAAGTCCTATATTGCCGGTATTGTTTTTGGCGGAATCATCTCCTCTTTTACTTTTGTCAAGGCCAAGGGTTAAGCCTTCAAAATTTTTAAAGATTTACTGCTGAATAACAACACTATCCATACAATATATCTTAAAAAGCTTCTAGCCTTTTATAAAAATATACCAAGTCCACATATGTTAATGGCCTAGACTAAGATGTATACCTTTTTAAAAGAACTATTTGCTTTGTACTTATATTATATGCTTTATTGTGTATAACGTCAATATTTTTTTACGGATATTATTATCTTTGTTTGTTCTGTCAATATCCTTTGGCAGTGTATGTAAATAGTATACATAAATTTATATTGACTACTATAATTCTATTAACTATCTGACTCTTTTATGGTAAAATATATGGTATGTATTTGCCTGTAATATAAAAGAGTTTATTTTAAGCAAAGGAGGGAGTATATGGACGAACGTGAAACAAGGCTGTTTTACGCTGCTTCCAAAGGTGACACAGAAGCCTTTGAAAGCTTCATCATTAAATACGAAAAGTTAATATATAATGCTGCATACCGTATGCTTCCCACTCCTTCCGATGCCGAGGACATAGCCCAGGAAGTAATCATAAAGGTTTACAATAATCTTGAAAAATGCAAAAATCCACTGGCCTTTAAAAGCTGGCTCTTTCGAATAATAAATAATACCTGTATCGACGAAATACGAAAGCGAAGTAAAAATAAAACTCTTAGCCTGGATAAGCCCATAGAGGAAGACGACGGGCCCATGGAAATCAATATTGCTTCAAAGGAGCCTACCCCTGAGGAAAATCTCATGAGAAGCGAAAATATCAAAGAATTGGAAAAGGCTATCGGCCTGATGTCTGATAAATATAAATCTATCGTTGTTTTAAGAGATATTAACGGGCTAAGCTATGAAGAAATCGCCTATGCTACAAAGCTTAATCCGGGAACCGTAAAAAGCCGGCTTTCCAGAGGCCGGAAAAACCTTAAAGATATTCTTCTATCCCTCAGGGAACAAACTTAAATGAAATTCGTCTTAAACTATGAAAGGAGGTATTCAGATGAATAATTGCCATAAATACCAAGAGCTCATGTCATTATACTTGGATAATATGCTTTCGGCAAAAGAGAAGGAAGAATTTGAAAAGCATATGGAATCCTGCGAAGAATGCAAGCTTGAGCTTTTAGGGCTTAAAGAGCTTATGTCTGAATTAAACAGCCTCCCTGAGCTTGATTTACCGGACGGATTTCATCAAAGAGCAATGGCTAAAATTAAAGAAGGAAATACCAAAAAGCATGCTTTTAACTTTTCATTCAGAAACTTTGCTGCCTTTGCACCGGCGGCGGCCTCCATGGCTATATGCTTTGTGGCATTAACATGGGCCTTATCCTCGTTTGATTTATCGGGAGGAAGTACTAAGCTTTCTTATTATTTAGAGTCTCCTGCATCGGAGGAAATAAATGAGAAAAGCGCTGCAGCAGACGCCCTTCCCGAGTTAGGCACTCCTGCTGAGAAGGCGCCGAAGCTTTCTTCAGGAAGATCAGAAGAAGCCGCGGCAGCCCCCGAGGAAGACAGCAGTTCAAATGACCTTGAGAAAAACGCACCTTTCATGTTGGCCCCAATGGAAAGCGCCGGCATGAAAATACAAGGCTATGCTTTAGAAAACAAAGAAACCTATGCTCTTGTAAGTAATTCTCTTATAAAAACAAGCTCCATCAACATTAAATCAGAAGATATTTCCAATGCGGAAGCATTTGTAAATTCTCTTCCGGTAACTGTAGAAAGCTCTTATGTAAATCAATATGAACTTCATTATACCTTAAGAGTATCCTCTTTAGATTATAATTATGTCATTCTTTCCCTTAAGGACCTTGGCGAAGTGGAAAGAATAAACGAAAACAGCGAAGATGTAACAGGCCGCTTAAATGAAGACATCACCCGGCTTAATGTAAAGCAGGAGGAAAAAGAACGGCTTAAAAACATGTTTGAAAAGGCTGAAACCGTAAGCGATATGCTTAAAATAGAAGAACAGGTCATAAACGCAGAAGCGAGGGCTGAAGAAATCTCCGCAAGCATCTCCCAGCTGAGTGCCCAGTCTGAAAGGCCTGCGATTTATCTTACGGTTTATCAGGAAGACGACACCCCTTCCTACAGCGACCTCTCCTTTGGAGATAAGCTGCATTCGGCATTTGTATCTTCTGTTAACTTTACATCTTATGCATTTGAAGAAATACTTATAGGAATATCCCAAGTCATATTGCCTGCTATAATAATTGCTTTAGTTTCCTTTACCGGATACTTTCTGTTTGATAAACGGAGGCGATAATATGAAAAAAACTTTATTCCCTGTTTTTCTAGCTGCTTTAATTCTTATTTCAGGCTGTGGCTCAAAATCAAATTCCGCAGTCAATATAGAGGCTGAGTCCCAATCTGCAGGGGGATATGGAAGCTCAGTAGCACATGATGCCATCGAAGCACCTCAGGCTTCTGCAGTTCCGGAAGAAGAAAAAATACCCGACGGAAGCTTAGAGGCCCAAGACAGCAAAATCATTAAAACCGGAAACATGAGCATTTCCGTAACTAATTTTGATGAAAAGATAGATGCCATAAAAAGCTTTGCCGAAGAGAACGGCGGCTATATACAAAACTCAAATATTTATAACCGCACTTCCGGCGGAAGGGAATACAGAAGCGCAAACTTCACCTTAAGAATTCCTGCCGAAAATTATGATTTGCTTAAAGAGTATTTGATTTCTCTTGGAAAGCTTGAAGATTACAGCGACCAGATAGACGATGTAACAAATGAATATTACGATATAGAAAGCCGCCTTAACACAAAGCGCAGAGAAGAAACAAGGCTTCTGGAGCTTTTAGATAAGGCAGATAAAATTGAGGATATTATAACCATTGAAGCTCGTCTTTCAGAGGTTCGCTCGGATATTGAAATTTATGAAATGCGAATGAAAGGCATGGATGAACTCGTATCCTACTCTACTTTATATCTTAATGTAAAGGAAGACTTATCCGGCTCTATTCAGCCTGTAGGAGATAATCTTGGTTCAAGAATCCTTTCGGGATTAAAATCTTCTGTGAATAATACCGTAAGATTTTTTGAATCCTTAATCGTAGGCATTGCCTATGCATTCGTTCCCCTTGTTTCCATAGGAATAATTATTATAGTGGGATTATTCGTATATAAAAGGACGAATAAAAAGAAAAATCAAGAATAAACATCCTAAAAATTAAACCCAAAAAGGGGCTATAGCAAAAGAAAAAGGTGCTACGGCTCCTTTTTCCATAGGCAGACCCGGAAAGCCGGGAGAAGACAGCCTTCTCATCACCCGGTTAACATTTTGAAAGATGCACTTCTTTTCTAATAGAAACCGTTATGCTCGAATAAAAGTAAAACAGTATCGTTATAAATTTGCTTTTCCTTGATTTTATGTCTTCTTGGAGCCTGTTTCTTACTGCGGAAGAAAAGCAAATTTACTATATGCTGCAACGATACAATAAGGGAAATATAAGATAGGCAATTAATATAGTGCAGTACTATTAAAGCAGTAAATAGGAGAGAGATGTTATGAACAAGGCGAACTTTTTCTGCTTGGCCATTCTGATTTTTTTGTTGGGAGGATGCACCCAGCAAAAGCAATATGAAAAAGTGGCTCAATCCTTTGACTATGAGGAATTTGGCCGCATAACCGACGAAGTCGTGGCTACTTACACCGTCGATTCCTTTGAACAAGAGGTGTATCGCATAGACGAATACCATTTCGGCTCATTTCTTTCCTATAACGGCATGAAATACGTCCTTGGAGAATCGATGAGCGCCGAGATGCTGCTGCAGAAAACACCTCTTGTGTTCTGCGGCACCGATGTATATTCATGGGTTGAGGTCAAAGGGGCCGCCTACAGTGTCACACGGTTTTTAACGATTTACAATAATGAGCCCATTCAGGCCCTCTCACTGGAGGGACAGGTTCTTTACCATGACTTTGACGGCGACGGAAAGGTCGAACTTGTCGTATCAAGCACGGGGTCTATTCCGTCACAGCTTTCCATTGTGTTTTGGGACGAGAAGGTCGTTTCAGACGAAGAGGAGTATAACGGAACTCTGTCAATTGACGTCAATTCGGCCATTGGCGAGCATGCCTTCAGCGTACGGTATGACGAGGGGTATATCTATGCCCACAGCGGAGAGAACGGAACCGACGAAGTTCAGTATACTTTCGACGGAAAGCGGTTTATAAAGGCAGAGTAAGGGGCAAGGCAGGGGCATATCAATAATGTCCATTTTTATGAGATAAGGCTTTTTATTACCTTAATTTTTTATACTTGGATTCGTATGAAACAATCTGATATCAATTTGCTTTTCTCTTATTTGATGTCCCCTAAAATTAAATGCCTATAAAGGTATAAAAGCAAATTGACTATACAAAGGCTTAAAGATGGGTTTTATAGTGAAATATCCTTCAGGAAGTAACAAAAATCTATTTTTCATAAACGGCTTAATATAATAGAAACGCTTATATTAAGCCATTTAAAATATACGATTTTTATTACTGTAATTAAACTATTTGACTATATAAATCGCCTTTGGAAAACTGCCTTTATTTGATTTTATATATGAAAGCCCTATATCTATTGCGGTATAAAGACAACTTCACTATGTTTCCTGCGGAAATCCGTGTTTTTATACGAAGCTTACTTAAAAAAAGGATACAGACATACGTCTGTATCCTTTTTTTAAGTAAGCGTTTTCTTTTTGTTATCAAACTTGTTTTTATTTGTTAACCATAAGTCTGCTGGGAATAGGCTTTTGCTGCTTCTTTATAATAAATTTACTATAGTTTCTGCTAAATCAAGTTTTTATTGATATATTTAGCAAGCTTTCCCATACAGTTTACATAGCAGCCAAATTCATTGTCATACCAGCCGAATATTTTCGCATGGGTTACGGGAATATTCATATTGCCGCTTGCCTGCAGATTATGGCGGCGGAGGGTTTCTTCATCAATCTGTAAAAAGCCCGTTCTCGTATGGCTTTCAAGGCCTTCTATAACGACTGCCGCAGGGCAGCCCATTAAGTCGGAAGAAACGTTTTGATTTTCACTGAAAATCAGCAGGCCCCTCTGCCCTCCCTCAGCGGATTTTTTATAAATATCGTTAATAAATTCTCTTGTAATAATCGGGTTTCCCGCTTCATCAAATATTGTATGAAAAGTAAGATTAAGGGAAATCAAAGAAACTGTGCTTGTGGGAACACGAATAGAGTCCGCCATGAAGCCGACTTTTTTCATTTCAGGAATAATTTCTTCCAATGTGCTTGCAGCGCCTGTAGAGGTTGGGATAAGATTATTAAATACAGAACGGCTGCGCCTTAAATCCTTGCTTCCAGCCTTTGGGGGCACATCAAGAATGCTCTGGTTATTTGTCGAAGCATGAACTGTCGTCATAGAGGCCGTTATAATATCCGTTGTCTCCTTCGTATCCACAAGGGGCTTAATCATATGAGCAAGGCCTGTTGTGGTACAGCTTGCAGCAGAAATAATATTATGTTTTAAAGGATTATATGAAAAATGATTTACACCGTAGACGAAAGTCGCGCTGTCTTCCGGGGCCCCGTGAGAGACATCTTTAATCTTAAAGGGGGCGCTGACGATTACCTTTTCGGCTCCTGCCTCCAGATGACCTCTTAAGCTTCCTTTCGGGTGGTCTGCCGGAAGGGAAGGGTCTAAAAACGCACCGGTACAGTCAATAACAAGCCTTACCCCTTCTTTCGCCCAATTAATATCCCTTGGATTTCTTGCCGCTTTTAAAAGCTTAACAGGAACACCGCATAATTCTATAAGGCAATCGGAACGGCTGATTATTTTTGCTTCACAGGTATTTCCTGTATAGCCGAATAAAAACCTGTCAAGGGTACCATAAGTAGAATCTGACGTAAGATAGGAAATTGCATCTTCAAGACTCTTGCCTATTTCCCTGCCGGCATTTAATACGATGCCGTCATAGTATTTTTGATACAGATTATTCCAAAGCGTAAGCTTTCCGATTCTGCCGATGCCGTTAATGCCCAGTACTTTTTTGCCTTCCATTTTCATTTCCAAAACAAATGCCTCCTAAAGCGATTAATTTTCTATAATGTAATGTGAAAAGTCCAAAGGACTTTTCACATTATGAGTATCAATTTGCAGCGTTTTTCTGCAAATTTGTACGAATAGCTTCATAAATTCAGCAGAGATGCAATCGATACCGCCTGCCCCCCCTTGGCTTGTCAAGGGAAAGTCCAAAGGACTTTTCACGTTACAAGTACCAATTTGCAGTGTTTTTCTGCAAATTTGTACGAATAGCTTCATAAATTCAGCAGAGATGAAATCGATACCGCCTGCCCCCCGCAGTCTGAGTAAATTTCTTTATAAGAAATATACTGTAATCAAATCTTTAATCCTGATTGACTGCATATGCGCCTCTGAATATGTTGCCTTGCTCGCCTTCGATGGAAATAGGGTCGCCTGAACGGATAATATTTCCGTTTATCATACACATGTTTTCAGATTCTTTTACATGAAGCCCCTGGCATTTTACGATGCAGACCTTTCCCAGATTAACGGCAGTAACAGCGGCATGAGAGGTTGCGCCCCCTTTGGCTGTAACAAGGCCGTCACAGGCAAAAAGCATAGGGATATCGTCTGGAACCGTATCGGGGCGAATCAATATAATGGGCTCATTTGGCTTTTCTTCCTTTATGCGGTTCATATCCTCCATATCAAAGGCTGCAATACCTGATAAAGCGCCGCCGCTTATGCCGATTCCTCTGCCTATCATCTGCATTTCATTAGGGGAAGCTTCAAAATAGCGGCTGGTTTTCTTCCCTATGACCTTTTGGTTTCGGGTCTGCAAAATATAAATGCTATCCGGGTTATCGTCTTCAAAGGTAAATTCTATCTCCTGATGGACAAATCCGTGCTGTTCAATAAGCTGCCTTGCATATTGATACAAGGTCTTGTAAACCTCGGGAAATTCCGATTCCAAAGAAATTTCTCCCTGATACTGGCTTTTACGCTGGGTTTCGGAAATAGGCAAGGTGTTTACAAGCCCTGAAACCACGTCCTCCCCCTGGCCGCATATGGCAAAGTCTCCGTAAAGATTAATACTCGAATAATCCTTTAAAGGGCTGCTAGTAAATATAACCCCTGTTCCCGATCTTTTAGATAAATTCCCTAAAACCATTTTCTGTATTAAAACTGCCGTTCCCCATTCGCTTGCAATCTGCATATAATCCCTAAAAGATACGGAGCTTTCAGATTCCCATGAATCAAGAACGTATTGTATGGCAATTTTAAGCTGTTCAATAGGCTCCGTTTCTATAATAATGCCATGGTCAAGAACAGCTTTTTTGTAGTCAAAGGCCATATTGCGCATTTGCTCTTTTGTAAACTCTATTTTAAGCTCAATACCCGCCCGTTCTTTATGCTCGGCCATAATTTTATCGAATATATCCCTGTTTACGCCAAAAGCCATTCCCCAGCTTTGCAAAAACCTTCTGTAGCAGTCCCACGCTGTCCAGCCGTAAGGTTCGTTTTCTCCCCAAGCCTCTGCGATTTCATCATTCATGCCCACATTTAAAAATGTTTTCATAGCCCCGGGAAAAGATATAAAAGAGCCGGAACGGACGGAAAAGAACAGCGGATTTGAAGGATCTCCGAAGATTTTACCTGTCTGCCTTTCTATGTCTGCTATGGACTGCTCTATGGCTTTAATAAAGTCCTGAAGCATATAGCGGTTCTGATATAAAGGTTCAATATGGCGGAAGGCCTCCGTCGTTATAACAAACCCGGGAGGAACCGGAAATCCGTAGGCTGAAAGCTTTTTCAAAAAGAAGGCCTTTGCCCCTAAAAAGATAGGGTTATCAAGCTCCGTAGTACTTTGGGAAAGAGGGCTTACAGTAAGGTCCGGGTCGTAGGTGAGCATGTTTTCAATAAAGCTTTCTGAATAAGTATCAATCATATTCCGAAGCATGCCTATGGTGTTTGAAATGAACAAATCAAGCTCTTGTATAAGAAAAGCCGAGGAAAGAATATCTCTGAAAAATTTCTCCTTTTCCATTTGTATTCTTTCTTTTGTGCATTCATGTTCGGGAAGCCCCTGAGATGTAAGAAGCCTCGGTATAATTACCGCAAGAGGGCGCTCATAGACATTGAGGAAATATCCTTTAATAATCTGGCTTACGTCTTGGCCGAGAAATTGGAATATGTTGATATACTGGCTTAAGGAAAAGCTTGGTGAGGTTAAGCTGTATTTAAACATCTCCAAGTGGGAATTAAAGCTTTGGTCATAAATTCCGTCAAGAGCAAGGCCCTCTTTCAGTAAAACCAGCACATCATAAATTTGGCGCAAGGTCTTTGCGGTTATATATTCATGAGAAATAGTGGAAAGAAGACCTGCCATAAGCTTGGAAACCACCCGCTCAAGCCTGTACATAAGCCCCAGAGCCTCAAATTTAGGCTCTTTATACTGTCCGTAGGTGGAAGGTATCCCTGCGGCAATATGGCGCTTATATTGTATGTTTTCAAAGGCCTCTGTTTTTTCCGGATCTAATATTACGGCCTTTAAATGATTCATCATTTTATAAAGAAGCCCTATTGCCTTGTCATTGTATTTATTCTTTAAGTAAATCCGCAAGTGCTCTAAATCGTCTTTACTGAAAAACAAGGTCTTTTCCACAAGAGAAATCACGTCGTCTGTCTCAAAGGAGTATTTTTCCAGAAGCAAGGCGTGAATATGTATAATGTCTATGACCTTGCTCAAATGGACATTTACGTCCTTTCCTTCAGGCTGAGCCAGTTTTTCAAGGTCTTCGGCCCTTAGCTTAAGAAGCTCAGGAAGGCTTAAAGAAAGCTCTTCGCATAAACGCATCATGGCCTCATGGGCCTTTTCATGCCAGTCTTTATCCTCTTCTAAGGTATTATAAAGGGCTTCCGGCAAAAGGTCCTTAAGGACGGTTTTATCCCCGTCATACCAATACTGTATGATGCTTCTCGTAAGGGCAACATTTGTATTATTGCTTTCAACATGAATCTGTACCCGTAAAAAGTGGATAAGGCGGTCTTTTCTCATGGAAAGGCCATCGATAGCCGTCGTGACCTTCCTTAAAGTTCCTTCTGCGCCAATATCCTGAAAAAACACGGGGAAAATACGGGTAAGCTGCTTAATTTCCCTATAAACAGGGCCTATGTCTGAATTTAAAAGCTTTGTCACGTCCCTCTGGAAAAGGTCCGTATCAGAAATATAGATGCCACCCAGCTTAAGCTCTACAATCATAGCGTTAAAAAGCTCCCTCATTAAAAAAGGGTCCTTTTCTATGATTTCTAAAAATACACGGATATTTTTTACATGATTGGTATTAAACTGTACCTGCCAATCGCTGTTAAGCTTGATATTTCCCGGATATATGAAGCCGAATTGTATCATTCGTTTTATAAAATAGGAAATTGCCGCCTTGTTTTTAAGGCTTGCCACTTCTTTACCTAAAGTGGTTATACAGTCAAGAACGGTTCTTGTATGGTCTTCTTTTAACTCTTCAAGCTCTCCTAAGATGGAATTCAGAAAGTCTGAAACCTTATCCTGGGGCAGCTCTTTGAAAACACTCCTTAAATTACGGTTCATATCATACAGAAGATGGTCATAAAGAGTTGACATCAAAGGCAGATGAAGCAAGTATATAAGATATTGAATTGCCTCCAGATTAGATTCAAATTCCTTCGTGAAGTTTCTGAAGTAGTTGGAAATATCTTTAAAAAATAGTACATGGCGTATTTCCTGCCATGACCCGGCATTTTTAAGCTCTGCCCGCAAATGCGCAAAAAACGAATGACCTATTTTTGTGATTTTTTCTTCATTCATTACAGTAAAAAGATGCCTTTTCGTCCTAAACCATTCTTCGGCCTTGGATGTTTCCTCCCAATAATCAAAACATTTCTCAAGTGTGTAAGAAGTTATCTGCATAATTAAGGGAAGATATTCCTCATGACGGGCAAGCTTATCAAAGCCTGATTTGAAATAGCCTGAATTTCTTATGTAAATTTCTTCATGGAAGGGAATGTCTTTTTCAATAATTGAAAAGCATCTTGAAATGATTGCCTTTGAAAAGTTTTCTTTCGTTGAAAGCCTATCTATAAATTGAATAAAGGTCGTCACCAAAACTTCCCTGTCGGCTTCTTTCTTTACGGAAACCATAAGCTTTTCGAATATATCCACAATGATTGAAAGGGCCTTCTCCGAATCCGTAAGAGAATGATAAAACCAGTAATCTTCAAGGCAAATGCTATGAAGTAAATCTATCACATGCTTATCGTTTCTGAATTCATGATTTAATTCCGTAAGAAACTCCTTTGCCCTGTTGTGAATGCCCCAGGTGGAGGCAGAAACATTCATAAGCCATTGCTGATCTTTAGGGATTTCTTGAATTTTATCAAGTGTACGGGATAAATTAGCTTCCAATGCCATAGAAGAAAGCATATTTTTCATAATCAACTCTCCAAATAAATATTTCGCATTTTATACGACATGATTATATCACTATAATTCCATAATACCTACCTTCAAAAAGGGTATTACAGAAATACTGGAAAGATGTAAGGCTTAAAATATTTAAAATCAGCACAACGACTAAAATATATAATTTTCTGCAAATCAACAGCAGATTACGTCATCCTGTTTTTATCCTTCTGTAGCCCCTATGTCCAAGGCTAAAAGTCAAGCATTCCCGAAGGATTGCATAGAAGAAATAGTATTATTTTTTATTCAAAATATAAAAACTCCATTTGTATAAATATACTAATTTATAGAGTACTATGTTACAAGAAAATTGCCATAAGGTAAGACAGGCCTTAAATCAACTGTAAAGTAAAAAAGGTATATTCCACTTTAAAGTGAAATATACCCCTTACGCTACAGTATTTAAACTTATTATTTCATTTTCAGGCAGAAGATTTCTTCGAGATATCTGCCGCCGTCATTATCTTCTCCTATTGGAACAAAGCCTGCTTTTTGGCAAGATGTTTCCGGCAGCTATTCTGATATTAATGCTTAAATATATTTCTTCACATTGGAAAAGCCTACTTATTTCATCAATAATAATTTTCAGCGCTTCTTTTCCATAGCCCATGCTTTAACATCTTTCATCGGTTGTAAAATGACAAATATCATATTTTTTTCTTCTTCACTATAGCCAGCCGATGATGCAATCAATTTTTGCTATGGCCTTTATTACCCAGCCCTTTTCATCAGCAGGTTAAGCAATAGAATAGGAATTGGGAGCGCCGAAGTCCTCTGCTTCTTTCCCCAGTTTTAAATGGCATACTGTTCGCCAGTTTTCATTTGCTATATCTGCCAGCTTTATATTATGCATTCCTTTGGCAACTTCCATAATAAACAATTAAAAGATTAGTTTAAATCTGAGGTGCAGTTGGGGCATTTTACGGCATTTATATTGATATTGGATTTACAGTAAGGGCATTCTTTGGTTGCAGGGGCTGATTCTGCCTGCTCCGGCTTTTTCTTTCCCATGTCCATAGCCTTATTTATGAATTTTACCAGAATAAAAATAACAAAAGCAATTAAAAGGAAATTAAGAATGGCAGATAGAAACATACCGTAATTAAGCTTTGACCCATCGCCTTCGGTGCTTAAAATTATGTACCAGTTTTGAAAATCGCTTCCGCCTGTAATAAGGGAAAGTACAGGCATCAGTATATCATTCACGAGGGAATTGACAATGGCAGTAAATGCGGAGCCGATAATAACTCCCACTGCTAAATCCATAACATTTCCTCTGTTTATAAATTCCTTAAACTCCTGAAATATCTTCTTCATAGAATCCTCCTTAAATATCTTACTTATTAAGCTTAAAAACAGTCTTTTTGTTTTTAAGTTTTCTTTCTGTTTATAGTAAATAAACTTGACTTCTTTTCAAGTTTATTTACTATAGTATCTCAAAAACAGCTTTTTGTAAATATTTCTCATATTCATTGTTTAAATAGAATATTATGATATATAGTAATTTTTTTTGAATATAGCCCTTCTAATTTGCCGGATATTGATATGCATTTTTAGGTTTTTCGCAGATTTTATTACAAAATAGTACCTGTACTCTTTTATATAATTAAATATGCTTTCAATACTATAAAGGCACCAAACATTAAATAAATCTTTTATGAATTAAGATTTATTTAATTTAAGCAAAAACACCGGTATTTTTCTAAATCTATAAATCTTAATCACTATGCCTGCGGAGGTAAAAAATGGAAGTTGTAATTTATGCCGACGTGGTTTTTTTTATCAACTTAATCATGGATCTGCTTATTTTTTGGATGGTGTCTAAGCTTCTTAAACGAAAAACCAATATCTTCAGGCTTTTATTAGGGGCTTTTTCTGCATCTATGCTATACTGCGCACTTATATTTTATTTTAATAAATACTATAACATTTTTTCCTCTTTCATAATATTAATGTTAAGCCTTATCATAAGCTTTGGTGTAAGGACGTTTAAGGATTTTATCAAGTCCCTGTTTTACGCGCATATTTCCGCATTTGCCGTCGGCGGATTCGGTATTGCCCTATTTTATTTTACAAATATCGGGGATCTTTTAGGAAACGCCCTTGGGTTTACCATAGAATATTTTTCTTTCAAAATACTGATTATAACCATATCCATTACATATATAGCTGTTAAGCTTGCAAGTATATTCATAAGCAAGGTTTTCATGAAAAAGCATGCTCTTTATCTTACGACAATAACTTTAGGGGATAAAAAGGTAAGCATTAATACTCTGGTAGATACGGGAAATTCACTCTACGACCCCATAACGAAAAACCCCGTTATCATAGCCGAATTTAACAGCATAAAGCTATTTCTTCCCGAAGGCCTTCGGCTTATGTTCTACGAAAACAAGGAAGATGATTTCCAAAGGCTTGTAGAAAGCATGGAAGAAGCGGGCACCCCTATGATACGCATGATTCCCTTTAAGTCCATAGGCAAATCCAGCGGCATGCTTCTAGGCTTTAAGCCTGATAAAGTAGAAATATTGAAAGACGATGAAAGCATAATAGTATCTGATGTACTTATTGGTATTTATAATTTAAGTCTTTCTCCCAAGGGAGAATATCAAGGGCTTCTAAACCCTGAAATTATTAAATAAAGCCCTATGCTATTTACACTTATTTAATTTTAAAACTATTCCTTTTCTTTTAATCTTAAATAAGTTTTCCTTAGTGTTTATAGTAGATTAAATTGAATTCTTTCACTTTAATCTGCTATATTTGACCAATTCTATTACAAATATTACAGGAGGTATGAAAATGCTGCTTAGTGTTCAATTGTTTTATTTTAACCTGAGGGACTTTTTTAAAAATATAACGAGAAAATTCCGTAAAGATGACGCTCAGTCTATATATTACATAGGCGGAAACGAGGTTCTGCCAACCCCTTTAAATGTTGACGAGGAATCAAAGCTCCTTGCCATGCTTGGCACAGAAGACGATATTGCGGTAAAAGGCATTCTCATAGAGAGAAATTTACGGCTTGTTGTGTACATAGCAAGAAAGTTTGAAAATACCGGCATAAACGTAGAGGACCTTATCTCCATAGGAACCATCGGGTTAATAAAGGCAATCAATACCTTTAAAACAGATAAAAATATTAAGCTTGCCACTTATGCCTCAAGATGTATAGAAAACGAGATACTCATGTATTTAAGAAGAAACTCCCGGGTCAAAAACGAGGTATCCATAGATGAACCTTTAAACGTGGACTGGGAAGGAAATGAGCTTTTGCTTTCAGATATTTTAGGAACGGATATTGACGTAATATATAGAAATATTGAAGAAGAAATTGATAAAGAACTTCTCCAAAGAGCAATGGAAAAGCTCTCAAGCCGTGAAAAAAGAATTGTAGAGCTAAGGTTCGGCCTGATTGCAAACGGAGAAGAAATGACTCAAAAGGAGGTAGCCGATCTTTTAGGCATATCCCAATCTTACATATCAAGGCTTGAGAAAAAAATTATCAGCCGGTTAAAAAAAGAAATAAGTAAAATGCTTTAAAGCATTAAAAATACCATTTAAACCTTTCTGCATATGCAGAAAGGTTTTTGCTGAGTTTAATCATTTTCTTTTTACAGCTAATAAATTTAGATATATTCATAGATATTAAAATTATGATATACTAACTATAAAATATAATTTCTAAAGGAGGGCAATATATGATAAAGCCTGAGAGGATTAAGCTTGCAAATCTTCCTACCCCGATATTTGAATTTAATAAAGTGAATCCCGATACTTCTTTTACAAATCTCTATATTAAAAGAGACGATTTCAGCGGTGTGGAAATGACAGGAAATAAAGTTCGAAAGCTCGAATTTTCCTTTAAAGAAGGTCTTTCACAAGGCGCCGACGTATTTATAACCTGCGGAGGCCCCCAGTCAAACCATGCAAGGGCGACGGCTGCCGCTGCGGCTTCCCTTTCAAAAAGATCTCATTTGGTATTGAGGTCTACAGAAGGATACCCCGATGGAAACTTATTTTTAGATAAACTTTTCGGAGCTGAAATCACATTTATAACTGCCGAAGAATACAGTGAAAGAATTTTAGAAATAATGGAAGAGATAAAAGAAGACTATGCCCAAAAGGGTCTTAAAGCCTATATCATGCCTACCGGAGCCTCCAACGGCATCGGCCTTTTCGGATATTACGCTGCCTTTGAAGAAATACTTGAGCAGGAAAAGCAGATGGGTATAAAGTTTGATACCATCTGCCTTACAGAAGGAAGCGGCGGAACATATGCAGGCCTTTATGCTGCCAATGAAATATATAAATCAGGAAGGAATATATTAGGCTTTCAAATATCCGATATAAACGGAGACGTTACGGAAGAAATCGTAGGCATTACGGAAGAAGCCTTGAAAATAGGCTGCCATGAAGAAAAAATCTCTTATGACAATATACATATGATTTATAAATACGCAGGGGAAGGCTATGCTATTGCTTCAAAAGAAATTATCTCTTTTATAAAGGATACGGCAAAATCAACAGGTGTGGTTTTTGACCCTGTATATACGGGAAAAGCCTTTTTCGGCCTGATAAATGAAATTAAAAACAACAATCCTCTGCTGAAAGGCAATGTACTTTTTATCCATACCGGCGGCCTTTACGGCACATTCCCCCAGAAGGAATTATTTGAACTCAGCTAGTTTGATTATTTATAGCAATTTAAAATTAAAATAATTTAGGTGCTGCAAAGTTGATTTGCAGCACCCTTTTTATACAGCCTTTTTTTCTCTAATGCTCTTTAATACTTCTTCCTTGGCTTCTATCAAAGCCATGGCAAATTGGTCCGGGCATGATGTAGACTTTGTTTCGCATGTGGTTCCGATTAAAGCGTTTATAAGCTCATCTGCATTTCTTCCGGAAGCAAGCTTTGCTATCCCCTCAGTATTTCCCGGGCAGCCTCTGCTGAATTTAACGTTTGAAACAGTAAAATCTTCATCTATATCAAAGCTTACCCCTCTTGCGCATACGCCCTTAAAGGAATAATCATAAGTCATAAAGCACTCTCCTGCTACTTTTTTATTAGTTCAAACAAAACATCTGAAATATCAACATTTCCATTATCTTTAAGGATATTTATATAAAACTCGGATAAATCTGTGGCGATAACAGGGCATGTAATATCCTTGCCGCTGGATTTTATTGTGTCAATATCCATAAATCCCAGTATATCTCCTCTTTTAACGTTCATTCCCGGTTTCACCTTAAGTTCATAGCCTACTCCCTTTAAAGAAATAGTGTCTATTCCCATATGTATGAGAAATTCCGCGCCGCCGGTCGTCTCTATGGCAATAATATGCTTCGTGGGAAATATGGAATATATCTTCCCGTCGGCGGGAGAATATATATTTCCATCTACAGGTATAACGCCTACCCCGTCCCCAAGCATTTTTTTAGAAAACGTAGGGTCATTTATCTTTTCTATTTGAATGACTTCTCCCTTGAAAGGGGAATAAATAGGAGTCACCTTCCCTTTTCCAAATATCTTTAACATTTTAAGCCTCCGGCTTAGATTGCAGTTTTTTCTGATTAAGATTTTATTGCTTTGGAAATATATATTAAATTAACTTGAAAAAGCACAATTAACTCTACGATAAACATGAAGAAAAAATTATCTAAATTAAATAAATATCTCTGTCCTGTTCTCTGAGTGCATGCCTTTTCCTACTCAATAATATAGTCAAACGCCTTTATATTTTATTCAGGCATTTGACTATTTTTATCAGTTTAATTAAAGAAGCGTAACTCCTTTAAGCTCATATCCCGCATCATCAAGAGCCTCTCTTAAATCGGCCTCTTTTACACTGTCATCGGTTTCTATTTCAGCAGAACCGATTTCTGCAGAAACACTGTTAACCCCGGAAACGGCAGAAAGCGCATTTTTAACGCTGTTTACACAATGGTCACAGCCCATACCGTCAATTTCAAGTTTGAATTTCATTAAAACACCTCCAAATCTCTGTTTATACTCGAATAAAAGTAAAATAGTAGCGTTGTAAATTTGCTTTTCCTTGATTTTATGCCCTTCTTAGAGCTCGTTACTTACTGTGGAAGAAAAGTAAATTTACTATATATCACTAGACTAACATATAATTTCATTTTCTTCAATAGGGTTTTGTAATACTGCAAGCCTTACGCAAAATGAATTATAATAAGATGATTTTACAAAAGAAAAAGAGCATAGATAAATAATATCTATACTCTTTTATAGGTTTTAACTCTAGCTAGGCTTATGCCAATTAAATATTAAAGCATAAAATTTATGCTTATTTAATTTTTAAAAGCTTATTTGCCTGCCATCTGTCTTTTCTGTGCGTCGATCATTTTCTTAACCATGTAACCGCCTACATAACCATTCTGTGCGGAAGTTAAATCGCCGTTATAACCTTGCTTTAAAGGTACGCCGATTTCGTTAGCAACTTCATATTTAAACTGATTTAAAGCCTCACGAGCCTCTGGCACGGAATTTTTTCCTGAAGGCTGAAAAGAACTGCTTGAATTCATATCCATCAAAACTACCTCCTAAAAATAAATTGTGTTACAGTAGATATTATATCCCTAGGCTTTTTTTTTATTAGAGGTAATTTTTTGAAAAATTTTGTACTACTTTCTTATCTGACCATTGCCGTAAATGATGTATTTTGTCGATGTAAGCTCCTTAAGACCCATGGGGCCTCTCGCATGAAGCTTTTGGGTACTTATGCCTATTTCGGCGCCGAGACCAAATTCAAAGCCGTCGGTAAATCTTGTAGAAGCGTTTACGTATACCGCGGCGGAATCCACTTCTTCAAGGAATTTTTGAGAATTTTTATAATCATTCGTAAGAATAGCCTCTGAATGGCCCGAAGAATATTTGTATATATGGCTTATGGCTTCATCTACATCTTTTACTGTTTTTATTCCTATAATAAGGTCAAGGTATTCTTCATGCCAGTCTTCTTCCATCGCGTGTAAAGCATCGGGGCAAATGCGGCAGAGAATTTCATCTCCTCTTATTTGAACGTTTTCTTCTTTAAGGGCTTTTGTAAGCTTAGGAAGGAATATTTCAGAAATCTTTTCATGAACAAGGACCTTTTCACAGGCATTGCATACGCCCGGCCTTTGAACCTTGGCGTTTATGATGATTTCAACGGCTCTTTCCAAATCCGCCGTTTCATCAACAAAAATATGGCAGTTTCCTGTTCCTGTTTCGATAACGGGGACCGTGGAATTTTTTACAACGGCCTCAATCAGCCCTTTGCTTCCCCGGGGAATAAGAACGTTAAGATAATCACTCATTTTCATAAATTCAACTGTTGTTTCTCTTTTATTATCTTCAATAAGCTGAATTAAATTCACAGGATAATTATTTTTTGAAAGGGCATCTCTAAAGGTATCGGTTATGGCTTTATTGGAATTTATGGCGTCTTTTCCGCCTTTCAGTATGACTGCAGAACCTGCTTTAAGGCAAAGGGAAAAGGAATCTGCTGTAACGTTAGGTCTTGATTCGTAAATTATTCCGATTACACCCATGGGAACTCTTTTTTGTCCTATAGTAAGACCATTTTCCAATTTTTTCATTGAAAGCACTTCGCCGATAGGGTCGTCAAGCTTTGCAATGTCTTCCATGGCGGAAGCAATAGCGTCTAATCTTTTTTCGTTTAGCATAAGCCTGTCAATAAGAGAAGGCTTCATATTATTTTTTTCAGCTTCTTCTATATCCTTTTTGTTTTCTGAAAGAATGTAGGCAGTATTTTCCAATACAGCCTTACTGCAAATTTTTAAAATATGATTTTTTTCGGAAGAATTCATTTTTGCTGCTATTCTCGCAGCTTCCTTTGCATTTCTGCCGATTTCATTTAAGAATTCCATTTGAGAACCCTCCTTTCACTTACAAGCATGTCAAGGCGTCTGTCATGGGCTTCGTGGGGGACTTCTGTTCTTATCTGCTCTTCAAAGCAAATGCCGATATTCACCAGAGACTCATTTTCTCCGGTATAAGTATCATAATATCCTCCGCCGTAGCCTATTCTATATCCGTCTAAGGAAAAGGCATTCCCGGGAACGATGATAATCGTATCCTTATCGCATTTTACGATGTTTTCTTCATTATATTCAGGCTCATAGGCGCCGTATTTGCTTTTTATGAGATTATCGAAATTTTCTATTCTTATAAAATGCATGACTCTTGACTTGGGCACGGCATAAGGAACAGCTACAATTTTTCCGTCCGCTATGGCCTTTGTGATAATAGGCCTTGTTTTTACTTCGGAACCCATATCAAGAAAAATAAACATTTTTTTGCAGGCTTTATAAGCATCAAGAGCTAAAATTTTTTCCATAATAAGCCTTGATTTATCCATAATCGCTTCTGCAGGGATATTGTTTCTGATTGCTATATATTCCTTTCGGATTAAGCTTTTCTCCTCCAAAATTATCCTCACCTTTCTTTTCCGAATATAAAGGTGCCAACGTCCTTTCCGTCAAGTATATCATAGATAATATGCGGGTCTTTTCCACTCGTGATAACCGTATGTATGCCTTTTTCAGAAAGGGTTTTTGCGGCCGCAATTTTTGTAGCCATTCCGCCTGTTCCAAGAGAGGAAGAAGAATCCCCCGCCATACTTTCAATATAGCCGTCTATGGAATATAGGCTTCTTATGAGCTTGGCATCGGGGTTCTTTCTCGGGTCGCTGTCGTAAAGACCGTCTATATCGGATAAAATGATCAGCATGTCACTTTCAATAAGCTCCGCAACATAAGCAGAAAGGCTGTCGTTATCGCTGAAGCCCAGCTCTTCAATGGATATGGTGTCATTTTCGTTTACGATTGGAATTACGGACCATTCGATTAAGGTAAAGAATGTATTTCTGGCATTTATGATTCTTTCGTTATTGGAAAGCTCGTCTTTTGTTATCAGTATCTGGGAAACTATCTGGTTATACTGGGTAAACATGCTCTCATAGATTTGCATTAATATTGCCTGGCCAACAGAAGAAGAAGCCTGCTTTCCCTTTATATCTCTTGGTCTTTCAGGAAGCTTAAGCCGTGCGGCGCCTACTGCGATGGACCCGGAAGACACAAGGATGATTTCATAGCCTTTATTTCTTAAATCGGAAATAACCCATGCCAACCTGTCAATTTTTCTTAAGTCAAGCTTTCCGTTATCAAGGGTAAGAGAGGTTGTGCCTATTTTTATTACAAGTCTTTTAACTTTAATATCTTTTCTCGAATACAATAATATCAATCCTTGCCTTTTTCTCTTTTATATGTATGCATTTTGCCTATTCTTTTATAGCTAAAATCCTGATATGCCCCTGACAGATCTGCTTCAAGCCTTACAGTACAGCTTTTACAATATCTTCCGGTAGTTATAGGCTTTCCGCACCGATCACATTTAAGTTCTATACCGTCGTTATTTATAAGTTCAAGCTTTCCTTCCCTGAGATATTTATATATCTTTTGGGTAGAAATGCCTAATTCTGTGGATACTTCTAAAATCGTAGCATTTGGGTGTTCTTTAACATATGCTCTTACTCCTTGAAAAAGGGCCTCTTCTTCTTTTACACATTTTTCGCAAATAGGGCTTGATATATATGGAAACAAAGCCCCGCATCTCGGACAATTTCTATACTCCATACTAAGACCTCCGAAACATATTCTTATTTTGATTATACACTAAACTTCTTATCCCCTCAATGTATAATTGAGCTTCATTACAAGGTTAAATATATGTCTAATATATAATATTCTTATGAAAGCCTTCAAAATGTTGAAAAGTTTTAAATGAAATTTGGATTGCTGCGCAATCCAAACAGTTACCTTGTAAATTTACAGAGAATTTATAAACCTTTCCTGTCCCCAAGTTTGTGCCCTTTCATCATTAATGTGACAAAAAGCCGGCTAGCGGCTTTTTTACATCTTTTATAAAATAGTTTTTTCAGGTAGCCTCATACTTAGGAAATTATGCAGCCTTTTGTTTGCGCAAACATATCTAAGCAAAGGATAGCCTATAATCGTAACTACGATAAATTCTCCCGCCATTATAGAAAGGCATGTTATTAAATAAGGCGTATTGGTATAATAGCTAACAACTGCCGCAACAATGGCACAGCAAAGGGTCGGCCAGAGTGTTGCAATAAACATATTCTTTGTTTTTGTAATAAATACGACTGATAAAAACGTTGCAAAAGTTCCTGCCAAAACATCAACCATGCCAAAAGGTGAAGCGAAGTTTGCAATAAAACAGCCGAGAACGGCACCGTATCCGTATGCCGGATGGATGAAGGCAAGAAGGCATAATACTTCTGCTATTCTGCACTGAACCATTCCGTAGCCAAAAGGCGCAAGAGTAACAGTTAAGGCTACATAAATAGCCGCAATTACAGCTATTGCTGTTATATTTTTAGGGTCTTTTAATGAAATTCTCATGTTTCCTCCTGATATATAGAAGCTTCTATTGCCAATATTAAATCTGAATAAGGCCTATTTTCTTGCATACCTTGTTGTATGTTCTGAATGCAAGGTTCTGGGCCTTTTCAGCTCCTTCTTTTGCTATAGAATTCAAATAATCCTTATTGGATATAAGCTCATTATATTTTTTCTGCACAGGCTCAAGCTCGTTTATGATTACCTCTCCTACTGCCTTTTTAAAATCTCCGTAGCCTGCCCCTGCAAATTCCTCTGAACATTCTTCAATACTTTTTCCCGTAATGGCTGAATATATATTTAACATATTACTTATTCCCGGTTTATTGGAAGGGTCATAATAAACTCTTGCATCGGAATCCGTAACGGCTCTTTTTACTTTATTCATTATTACCTTAGGATCATCAAGAATAGATATGGCATCGTCTCCTGATTTGCTCATTTTCTTTTCAGGGTCCTGAAGGCCCATGACTCTTGCGCCTGCTTTACCGATATAGCTTTCAGGAACCTTAAAGGTTTCGCCGTAGATATTATTGAACCTTATGGCAATATCCCTTGCTATTTCCAGGTGCTGACGCTGATCTTCTCCTACGGGAACGCAATCCGTCTGATAAAGAAGAATGTCGGAGGCCATCAGCACAGGGTAAGTAAAAAGCCCCGAATTTATATTTTCAGAATGCTTAGCGGACTTTTCTTTATACTGGGTCATTCTGTTAAGCTCTCCTACATAAGCATAGCAATTTAATATCCATGAAAGCTGGGTATGCTGAGGCACCTGGGACTGATAAAAAATAATATTTTCGGAAGGGTCAAGGCCCAAAGCGATATAAAGAGCCATAAGGCTTAAAGACGCCTGCCTTAGTTCCTTCGGTTCCCTGCGAACAGTCAGAGCATGAAGATCAACAACAGAAAAAAGGCATCTATAGTCTTTCTGCATAATATTCCAGTTTTTAAGGGCCCCAAGATAATTTCCAAGAGTGGGAGTTCCCGACGGCTGCATTCCACTGAATATGATTTTTTTATTGTTTTCCAAGAAAAACGCCTCCAAGCATATTACTGTAATTTCTATATAAATATATCATAATTATTTGTATAAATCAACGAAAAACCTAGACACATCAGGACAAATGCATAAAAGCGTTTATCCCGCATGTTCACCAATCAAACAGGCGGGCTTAATATAAATCTTTTTATTTTACCTGTCTGTTAAATTGTTATTTCATTTTTGTAATTCTATTGATTTAGTATTGCCTTAAAGGTACAATCATATTAATGTATGTACCGATCCGGTCTAAAGTGAGCGGTACAGTAAATTTCAGGTTAGACAGTAACAAAAAGCCGTGTATTTATTTTCCTTCTAAAACGTACCGTTTCCGAAGGAAGGCCATGTTTTTGAGCTTATAGTGAATAGGCTTTTGTTGCTTCCTTATGAGAAATTTACCATAACCATAGTAAATGAACTTGAAAAATTTAAATTCATTTAAAACACTATGGTGTTTTATTTTTCCATATAAAATATTTTCATATTAAGGAGCATTGTCATGGTCAGAAAAATAAATATCTTTCTTGTATTTGCAGCGCTTTTAATTGCCCTTTCAGGCCTTTATTCTGCATCGGCTACCAATACCCCGGAGGCGGGCCTTATGAAAAGCGAAAATGTGATATCCCCGGAATACAGTCTTTCAAGCCAGCCGGTATTTAGTCAAAACACTTTACCCATAGACAGCTCTAAAAGAGAAATGAGAGCTGTATGGATAGCCACAGTAAAAAATATAAACTTAACTGCCGGCATGGATGAAGCGGCTTTTAAAAAGTGGGCTTATGAAACCTGCTCTGCCTTAAAGAATGCCAATTACAATACGGTAATATTTCAAATCAGGCCTTCTGGAGATGCTTTATATAATTCAACTCTTAACCCTTGGTCATCTTATATCACAGGCAAAAATCAAGGCACAAATCCCGGGTATGATCCCCTTGCCATCATGGTTTCCGCGGCCCATGAAAACAGCCTTGAGCTTCACGGCTGGATAAATCCTTTCAGGGTTACAATGCCAAGCGATAAGCTTTCAGACCTTTCGGAAAATAATATTGCAAAGAAAAACCCTTCATGGGTTATTCAATACGGCTCTCAGCATTATTTAGACCCGGGCATTCCCCAGGTTCGAGAACATCTTGTAAAATCCGTAAAGGAAATCGTTGACAATTACGATATAGACGCCATACATATAGACGATTATTTCTATCCCTACCCTGTTGCAGGCGAAACCTATGACGACAGCAAAAGCTTTGCCCTATACGGCACCGGTTATGCAAATTTAGGAGACTTCAGAAGAGATAATATTACAAAGCTTATAAGAGAACTTAATAAAACCATAAAGGAAAGCAAATACTTCGTTCAGCTTGGAATATCTCCCTTCGGCGTATGGAGAAATAAAGCCACAGACGCTACAGGAAGTGAAACCAATGCGGGCCACCAATGCTACGACAGCCTTTACGCAGATACAAGAAAATGGATTCAAGAGGGCATCATCGACTATATTACGCCCCAGATATACTGGTCAACAGAATTTACTGCCGCTAATTTCAAAGTACTTACCGGCTGGTGGGAAAAGGAAATAATGACCCAAGCAGCTTCAAGACCTGTAAACCTCTATATCGGAATGGCAGATTACAAAGTAAATAACAACAGCGACACAAAATGGAATGATCCTTCAGAAATATCCAATCAAATAGAAATCAATAGAGCCTCTAATTTTATTAAAGGCCAAATGCATTATTCTTTAAGTGCTGTTATGAGTAATCCCATAGGATACAGAGATATTGTATTTAACACAAAATACAATCATATTGCCATTACCCCTTCAACCTATTGGAATAATCCTTTAGAGCCTTCCCTTCCTGAAAGCCTTACTTATTCAAAGGCACAGGACGGAATCATATTAAATATAACATCAAAAGACAGCAATATAAGAAAATACGCCATTTACAGATATGAAGGAAGCTATGTTCAAGGCTATGACGATAATAAAATTATAGGAATCGTATATAAAAACGGAGATATTACGAATTTTAAAGATACATCTTCTGAAAAAGGCAAATTTTATTCCTACGCAGTCCGCTCCATCTCCAACACAGGCGTTATGAGCAATCAGGGCAGCATCATTACATCTGCTTCAAGGGTGAATTAAGAAAATAAATAACACTTACTAAAAACAGCCTAAGCCTTAGGCTGTTTTATTGTATTTCAATATAAGAAAAAAGCCAAGGAATGCTTAGTATAAATCTGCAGGTAAAGCTTTGTTTCTATGAGGAGCATATTTGGAGCTTTTCATAGGAAAAGCGATGGAATAACTATATAGTAAATTTCTTATAAAGAAGTAATAAAAACCTATTCACTGCGGATTCATCGTTACCAACATAAAAAACAAATTTGATAACCATAAGAAATTGCTCACTTAAAAAAGTTTTGCAGGCTTATACCTGCATCCTTTCCAAGTTCGCGCAGTATAAAAATACGGATTTCCCTCGGAAACATAGTGAAATTGACTTTATACCGTAATAGATATAAGCCTTTCAATATATAAAATCAAATAAAGGCAGTTTCACAAAGGTGCTTTATTATATTTCTTCTATAGTCAAATAGTTTAATTACAGTAATAAAAATCGTATATTTTGAATGGCTTAATATAAGCGTTTCTATTATATTAAGCCGTTTATGAAAAATAGATTTTTGTTACTTTCTGAAGGATATTTCACTATAAAACCCATTTTTTGAATTCGCACAAATATATGGTTTTGTTACTTGTTTAACTTGAAATTTACTATAATTCCTAGTTCAGGACTTTTAGGCCATAAACGAAAAATGGGTGCTGCAAATAATTTTGCAGCACCCATTTTTTATTCAGGAATTTTTATATCATCAGGAATGGGGCATTTGTAAGGAGCTCCGCCGGTTTTTTCGTCGAACTCGGCTTTTGCTTCTTTTAAGATTTCAGGCTTTTCAATCATATCGAGGCCGAATTTAGCCATTATTTTGGAAGCGTAAATCATTCCCTTCTGCCCTATAGAAGAACCGCTTGATGAGGTTATCTGCCAGCTATGGCCTGGGGCTCCAAGGTTATAGCAGGCGGTGGAGAAGAATATGGTGGGGGCAATATAGGCTACATCGCCTACGTCTGTTGAGCCTGCATTTCCTTCATTTACTATGGGCATAACCCCTGTAAATATTTCAGCATCTGCGGGAAGGTTGGCAGCTTTTCTGATGGCTTCGGCTAATTGAGGGTCAAATTGATTCATTTCCCGAGCCATTTTAATTTCTTCTGCACTCCAAGGCTCCTGAGGTATTGCATTCATAGCCTCATGAACCACCTTCGCAAGCACATGGTTATTTAAGGTCTGATAGCAGCCGCCGAGGAAGTTGATTTCAAGCTTTGTTTCCGTCATATGAGCAGCACCTTCGGCTACCTTTATGAGTCTTTGATAAACTTCTTCAACTTTCTCTCTTTTGGGCGCCCTTACGTAATACCATACGGTAGCGCTGTCTGGAACGATATTCGGGGCTGTTCCCCCTTCAGTAATAACGTAATGAATTCTTACGTCTGTAGTAACATGCTCTCTTAAATAGTTTGCTCCAACACTTGTAATTTCAACTGCGTCAAGGGCGGATCTTCCGTTATGAGGGTCCCCGCCTGCATGAGCGGTTTTTCCTACAAAGTGGAATTTAACTGAGTTCAAAGCAAGAGAATTTCCCACATCCACAACATTCATTGTTCCCGGGTGGAATGCGATGGCAGTATCAAGGCCGTCAAAAGCCCCGCCTCTTGCCATAAAGCTTTTGCCTGTTAAAACTTCCTCGGCTGGGCAGCCGTAGTATATAATCGTACCTTTAAGGCCTCTTTCGATCATTTCGTCCTTAAGGCCTAAAACCGCTCCCACATGGGCAACCCCTAAAAGATTATGTCCGCAGCCGTGGCCGTAAACTTGCCCTTCTATGGGCTTTTGAACCGTGCATTTTTCCTGGCTTAATCCAGGAAGAGCATCATATTCTCCTAAAAATCCGATTACGGGGTGGCCTTCTCCGAAAGAAGCCTTTATGGCCGTAGGAACGCCCCCTGCACCTATTTCAACATGAAAACCGTGTTTTTCAAGAAGCTCTGCCGTCCATTTGCAGGCGTTATGCTCTTTATAAGGTCCTTCGGGATTTTCCCAGATTTTAAGGCTTAATTCCTCAAGCTCTCCGCGATACTTTTCAATAGCTTCGTATGCTGTGTTTCCAGACATTGAAACCCTCCGTTCAGTAAAATAAGTAATATTCTGTCTATAAATATATTTTATTTAAGATATTTGTCCATCCAGCTGGTGATTTCTTCAAGCCTTTTAATCCTGTTTTTAGGTTTACCCGACCTTGAAAGCTCATGGTTTTCTCCGTGGAAAAGACACATTCTTGAATCTACGTCAAACATTTTAAGGGCCGTAAACATCTGGAAGGCATCGGCCATATAGCATCTGTAATCCTCATCGGAATGAAGAAAAAGCAACGGCGTTTTGCATTTATCCGCATATTTAAGAGGGGATTTATCCCACATAATGTCTGCACCTTCCCATGGGTCCGTACCCATTTGGTTCAAATTATGATAATATCCGATATCGGTTGTAAGGCATTTACTGATGAAATTAGAGATAGAGCGCTGAGTAGCAGCGGCTTTAAACCTGTTTGTATGGCCTACCATCCAGTTTACCATAAGACCGCCGTAAGATCCGCCTGTAACACCGATTTTTTCCGCATCAATCTGAGGATACAGTTCAATAACCTTATCTGTAAAGTCCATAAGGTCATTATAGTCCCAGTTCAGATACCTCTCGCCGTTAATATAGGCAAATTCGCTGCCCTTTCCGTCGGAGCCTCTTGGGTTCGTGAAAAATACAAAATATCCCTGGGAAGCCCAATGCTGCATCTCATGGAAAAGCACATCGCCGTAAGCTGCCTTCGGACCGCCGTGAATATTAAAAATAGCCGGATATTTCTTATCAGGATTATAATTTACAGGTTTTATAACAAATCCGTCAAGCTCTACACCGTCTCTGTTTTCCATGAGGAAATGCTCAGGATAAGAGATAAAGTGGTTTTTAAGCCATTCTCCGTTAAAGTCTGAAATTTGTTTTTCTTCTCCTGTTTTTATATCAAGAGTATAAATTTCTTGAAGGCCCTTATCTCTAACGCCGATAAATACTATTTTTTCTCCTAAAACGTCAAGACAATCCACGCTGCCTGTAACGTCCTTTGAGATTTTTGTTTCTTTGCCTTCGTTATCGAGGGTAAATATATAAGAGCTGTAACCTCTTAAAGAAGCATAGTAAAGCTGGTCCTTATATATTCTAAAGGATACGCCGCCGCCGTATTTGCAATCGCTTCCAACGCCGCCGCCAAGGCTGAAATCTCCGTCGTTAAAAAGCTCCGGTGTTCCGCCTTCTAATGAAACTTTGTAAAATCTTGAATTAATGCAAGAGTTTCTTTCCTTTGAAGGAATACCGTATAAAATAATGCTTTCGTTTACGATTCTTGCAGTTTGAATGGAAAAATCTTCCGAAAGGCTTATTTTTTTACTTTCCTTTGTTTTAATATCATATATGTAAACAAGAGATATAAGCTCCATCTTATTTTCATATTCTACGCCTGAATAAATGATTTTCCCGGATTTTTTATCAATGCTGTGGTCCGAAACATTCATAAGAGGGGCGCTTATGGCTGTAAGCTCATTGGTTTTTTTATTGTATCTATAGAGCCTGTTTCTCTTTTTATTAACGAAGCCTTTTCCGTTGGCCCAGAAAGGTATTTCGTCCATAATTTTATAGAGGCTGTTTGCTTCTGTTAATTCCTTAACGGCTTTTTCCGTCTCCTCAGGAGAAAGCTTGGAATAATCAGGTTCGTTATGATCGTAGTTTACACTTACAAGAAAGTTGTCCTCGTCGATTGCTTTGATGGAGTTGCATCTTGCCGGAATCGTAAGAAACTTTTCGGCTTCTCCTCCGTGAATGTTTATCTTGTTGTAAAATGTAACGGGCATTCCCTTTTTCAAAAGCTCTTTGTCTTTATCGCTTCTTGCGCCGGGAAATATAATGTTTTCATTGTCAAGCCAGTATATGCTCTTTTCAGCATCAAAAGCCGTGAGTTTTTTTATCTTCTCCTCTTCAAAGGAATAAATATAAATATTTGATTTATATTTATTCTCTTCCGGCAAACCTTTTGAAACAACAAAAGCTGCATTTTTCCCGTCTTGCGAATAGTTTATATCCGATAAAAAATTAATATCGAATAAATCCTTTATGCCTACCTCCTGCATTACATAAGCCCCCTTATTAGAATATTTAAAAAGCTATTAAGCAAGACCCTTCATAAGGCCTGCCTTATAGCTTTAATAGATAATTTAATTCATTCATCTGGATTTATGTGACTGAAATTCCGAAGCAGCTTCGGTGTGAAAATAGAACTATGTTTATAGTTAACAAACTTAAAAACTTATTTGTTAACTATAAGAGGACATTACTTAAAAAAATATTTGCAAGTTTATACTCATACAATTATTAATTTCGCTTAGTTTAAGTCAAGCAGGCCTATAAGCCGGGTTCTGTCGTGGACAGTCATCTATCTTGGCCCGCTGTTACCAGCAGGCTCACGCGGCCTTACCTAAAGCGGGACGGGCAGCCCCTTGCGCTTTAACCGGCCTTGCTCCGGATGGGGTTTACAGAGCCCTTTAAGTCGCCTTAAAGGCGGTGAGCTTTTACCTCGCCTTTCCACCCTTACCTTAATAAATTAAGGCGGTTTATTTCTGTTGCACTTTCCTTAGAGTTGCCTCCACCGGGGATTACCCGGCACCCTTGCCCTATGGAGCCCGGACTTTCCTCATATTTTTATAAATATGCGACTATCCAGCCTGCTCAACATTCTTATTTTAACATATTATTTCGATATAGTAAATCAATTTAGATGAAACAAAATTTTCTTGAATTAGCATCTATAGTAAAATAATTTAATTACAGTAATAAAACCATGTATTTAAAATGGCTTAATATAAGCGCTTCTATTATTTTAAGCCGTTTATGAAAAATAGACTTTTGTTACTGCCTAAAAGCTATTTTAGGCTATATTCAGAGCTTGTAAATACTGTTAAACCTCAATTTCTATAATAGCAATTTCGGGACGGTTAAAAAATCGTATAGGAAATATGGTTGTCCCTATTCCCCTCGATATGTATAGCATATTTTTGCCGGATTCATAAAGACCGTCTCCCCATTTGGGAAAAAATCCCTGGTTTGGGGCATAAATCGTTTTCATAAAAGGAAGCCTTATTTGCCCTCCGTGGGTATGCCCCGAAAGGACAAGAAGATTATCATAATCCGAAAGCATCTCTATAATCTGGGGCTGATGCTCTAAAACGATTCTAAAGCCTTCTTTTTCTTCCTTCTCAAATACTTCATAAAAAGGCTTAAAGTTTTGAGATTTAAGGGTTGCATAATCTCTTAAACCAATGATTTCAAGCTCGCCGCCGTTCATATCAATTGTAATTTTTTCATTTTCAAGAACACGGATATTAATTTCTTCAAGGAATTTTCGCGTTTCCTCATAAGAAAACACCTCATGGTTTCCGTCGACGAAAAATACGGGGACCCTTTCAGCAAGTTCCTCAAGGCTTTCTTTTAAAGGAAGCATCTGCTTAAAATCTGAAACCGTCATATCCCCTGTGATAAAGGCTATATCAAAGGTTTCTTTCTCTATACTCTTCCAAATATCGAGGGTTATATTTTTTTCAGATGCATTATGTATATCTGAAATATGAAGCATTCTAAGCTTATTAAGCTCTGGAGGGGCGTTTTCCGCATGGATTTTTACTTTTTTCACTTTAAGGAATCTCATGCTGCACACAAAAGAAACAATGCATAGGACAAAAAGCGCCAAAACAGGATATAGTAAAGGTCTTAATTTACCAAGAACATTTTTTATATCACTAAAAAACTTTTTAATTCTTTTATAGCATTTGAAAAATCCCGAGCCAATCTCTTTTATACTGAAAGCAAGGCTTATAAAAAGCCTTGCTTCTTCCATATGTTCTGTTATTTTTATCATTTTTCGAAAGCGCTGCCTCCTACGAACTCTCTTAAAATAGAATTCGGAGGTATATTCTCACTGCCCACCCCGAGGAAGCTGTCGAGGAATTTTAAAATTCTCCTTGCTTCGGTATACTGGGGCATTTTCTTATCTATTTTAAAAAGCAGAGGCTCGGCATATTGCTTCAATACACACATTTCATATACAAGGGCTGAATTAAACATGGCATCGGCCTTTTCCTGATATGGGAAAATATGCCTGCCTTCGCCCCGAACTACAGAAGGCCACATATCAATGGTCGTAAGGGCACTGAAGCCCCTGTGGAAATGGTCTCTTACAATTCTTCTGATAAGCCTTGTGTCAGATGTAGGGATTCTGTTATGGTCGTCAATATTAAGCTGGGTAAGAGCCGATATAAAAATACGGAACTTCCATTCTTCCGAAACCGTAGAAGCTATTTTGTCATTAAGGCCGTGTATCCCTTCGATAACGAGAATATCATTATCCGAAAGCTTAAGATAATTGCCCTTATACTCTCTTAGGCCAGTTGCAAAATTAAATGTCGGAAGGCTTATTTCCTTTCCTTCAACAAGGCGCTCTATATCCTCATTAAAGGCATTTACGTCGATGGACTCTAAAGCTTCAAAGTCCGGCTTTCCAAATTCGTCAAGAGGGGCTTCGTCTCTATTTAAATAATAATCGTCAAGGGAAATTACCCTGGGGTTCAAACCGCTTACTTTCAGCTGAACGGAGAGCCTATTGGCAAAGGTGGTTTTTCCTGAGGAAGAAGGCCCTGCAATTAATACAATCTTTTTATGGTTTTCATAAATCATATCTGCAAAGCTTGCAATCTTTTTTTCATGAAGGCCTTCGCTTATTCTGATAATATCTTTCAATCCGTCGTTACAGATAATATCGTTTAAAGCGCCTACCGTATCTACTTTCAGAATCTTCCCCCATTTGGAGGACTCTATAAATACCTTTGATATTTTTTCCCGGTTAGTAAATTCGTTAAACTCCTCAGGGCATTGGGGGTTGGGAAATACGATTAAAAAGCCGTTTAATTCTTTCACAAGCTTAAACTTATTAAGGCAGCCTGTATTTACAGTCATCTGCCCGTAGAAATAATCGTAAAACCAGCCGATTCTATAGAAGTTCACATTTGAAGTTCTTCTGTACTGTAAAATATGGGCTTTATCATGAAGCCCCATTTCCTCTGCTACGGCGGCCCCTTCTTCTATGGAAAGAGAAAGCTTTTCTATCACCATATTTTCTTCTACGGCCTTTTTCATTCTATCTTCGATTTGTTTAAGAAGCTCGTCTGTAATTTCTTCTTCAAGCTCAGGAAATTCACAGTAATGGTTTTTATTGATAGAATGCTCCACTACGACTCTTGTCTTTTTACCGAGGATTTCTTTAGCGGCAAAAATCATTAAAAGCGCTACGCTTCTTTGATAAGTTCTATAGCCGTTTGCATCTTTAATATCAAGAAATTCGATACTGCTGTCTTCCTTAATCTCCTTGCTAAGCTCAGAAAGCTGATTGTTTACCTTGGAAAGAAGCACGGGGTATTCATTATCGGAAGCGTATTTCTCCACAAGCTCCGAAAGCCTTGTTCCTTTTTTGACCTTTATAGCTTGATTCCCCGCTATACTAACATTAACATACTCTATCATATCTTAGCCTCCCTGTCTGGATATTTTAAACGGCTGAAGATTTTCTTCAAGCTCATAAATTTTCAAATCAATATTATCTTTTAGAAACATGCCCTCAAGATATTTTTTCAAGCTTTTGGATACGATTACTTCTGTTGCATAATGGGTTGCGTCTATTAAAGGAAGACCCATATCAAGGGCATCAAGAGCCTGATGGTATTTTATATCAGAGGTAAGATAGGCGTCACAGCCCTTTTCTATTGCTGTATAAAAAAATACATTCCCTGCGCCTGCACCTGTACAGAGGGCAATCTTTCTTATAATTTTACTGCCGTCTCCCGTATATCTTATAAGATTTGTTTCGAGCTTCTGGCCTATATAGGCTGAAAAATCTTCAAGGCTCATTTCATAAGGAAGATTCCCTATTCTTCCCATGGCAATATCGGGATTTTTAGCTGAAGGAACAAAACCTATTTTATTTGTAAGCTCAAGGATTCTGAAGAGCTCATCATTGGTTCCGCCTTTGGCATAATCAAGATTTGTATGGGCGGAATATACACTTATACCGTTTTCAATTGCCCTGATAATCCTTCTGCCGAGGGCATCGTCTGTGTTTATAGACTTTAAAGGCTGTAAAAACACAGGGTGGTGGGTAATAATAAGCTTTGCGCCTACTTTTATAGCCTTTTCTATAGAAGCCTCGTTAAAATCCAAGGAAAGCACTATGGCGTCTGTAAAGCCATCTCTGTTTCCTATTAAGAAGCCGGAATTATCCCACTCCTCGGCCATGCTTACCGGGGCAAGCTCCTCCATATAACTAATAATGTTGTTAACTTTAACTTCCATGATTATCCATCAACTCCTTACAAGCCTTTATATATTCATTGATCTCCTTCACCCTTTCCTGATTCTCAATGGTCGTATTCTCAGATATTTGAAGGGCAATTTTTTCATATTTTAAAATTTCACGGCTTAAATATGCCATAAAATCTTTATCTTTTTTTTCTATGAGCTTCTTTCCAAATATATACTCTTTTTCCGTATAATTGTCTTCTTTTCCCGCTCTGCAGTCAATAATATTATAATATTTCCCGGTGTCAAATAAAAGCCTTTCGTCATAAATTTGAAGACATTTGTCATGGAGAAATTTACGGACTTTGTCAATATCTGACTGGGGCTGTAAAATAATCTGCTGAAAAGAAGGAATCAGCTCTTTTGCCTTTTCCAGAATTTCGATTATTAAAAGGCCCCCCATACCTGCAATAATAAGGGTTTCTCCGTCGCCCTTATTGATTTTTGAAAGCCCGTCTGAAAGGCGAAGC
The DNA here is from genome assembly GCF_940670685.1 of Anaeropeptidivorans aminofermentans. GTDB lineage: Bacteria > Bacillota > Clostridia > Lachnospirales > UBA5962 > Anaeropeptidivorans > Anaeropeptidivorans aminofermentans. Next base: position 2,809,903 of record NZ_OW711693.1, read on the forward strand.
TCTATTTTTTCCGAAAGGCCTTCTTTATTCACATTATTTTGCGCCGTTAAAAGAGGGCCCTTATTGATATCGGCCGCAACGGCCTTATCAATCTTTCCGTTTTTAAATGCCAATATGGGTATGTAGCAATGGTCTGTCCCTATGTCTACAATGGTTCTATATTCTATTAAATCTGCAATTTCTTTTATTCTCTTTGAAAAATCCATAAATTCACCTTATGTATAGTCAATTTGCTTTTATAGTAAATTTAAAGTTAAACAGTAGCAAAGCCGTATATTCACACAGGCTTAAAAATATACCGTTTCCGAAGGAAATCCGTGTTTTTGAGCCTGATGGGAATAGGCTTTTGCTACTCCTTTATAGGAAATTTACTTTAAACTGCTATCAGTATTTGGATATAGAGGGCATAAAATAAGAGAAAAGTAAATTGACAATGCTACCTTTTTAATTTAATTCTAGTATAAAAGGACTGTTGCCGGCAACAGTCCTTTTATTAATATAAAATGCACGACCTTAGAGAAAAGGGCAGACAGGGTTCAGCTATGCCCTGTGAACTTAGGAAGTGACGGTTTAAATTTATAAAACAAACCTAAACTTTATTTATTCCAGATAGTCTTTGAGCTTTTTGCTTCTGCTGGGGTGCCTTAATTTTCTTAAGGCCTTTGCCTCTATCTGCCTGATTCGTTCTCTTGTTACGTTAAATTCCTTGCCTACTTCTTCAAGCGTTCTTGCCCTTCCGTCGTCAAGGCCAAAGCGAAGCCTTAAAACCTTTTCCTCTCTATCTGTAAGAGTGTCTAGAACCTCCATAAGCTGTTCCTTTAAAAGGGCAAATGCAGCAGCATCGGAAGGCGCCGGCATATCGTCATCCGGTATAAAGTCTCCAAGGTGGCTGTCTTCTTCTTCTCCGATAGGTGTTTCAAGAGAAACAGGCTCCTGAGCTATTTTCATGATTTCCCTTACCTTTTCCACAGGCATTTGCATTTCTCTTGCAAGCTCGTCTGGAAGAGGGTCTCTTCCCAATTCTTGAAGAAGCTGTCTTGATACCCTGATAAGCTTATTTATAGTTTCAACCATATGGACAGGGATTCTTATGGTCCTTGCCTGATCGGCAATAGCCCTTGTTATGGCCTGGCGAATCCACCATGTGGCGTATGTGCTGAACTTATAGCCTTTGCTGTAGTCGAACTTTTCCACAGCTTTAATAAGACCTAAGTTTCCTTCCTGAATAAGGTCTAAAAAGAGCATACCTCTGCCTACGTATCTTTTGGCAATGCTTACAACCAAACGAAGATTGGCCTCAGAAAGACGCTTTTTCGCCTCTTCATCGCCTTCTTCCATGCGCTTTGCAAGCTCGATTTCCTCTTCTGCCGAAAGAAGGGGTACCTTGCCGATTTCCTTAAGATACATTCTGACATGGTCATCAATATTTATATTTGCCTCAACCGTGGAAAGGTCTAAATCCTTCTCGTTATCATCTTCTATTTCGATGGCACCGAGGACATCTATTCCCTGTGTTTCTAAATATTCGTATATTTTATCAATCTGGTCGGGGTCAAGGTCTATATCCCCGAAAAAATCCATTATCTCCTTATATTCAAGGACACCTTTTTTCTTTTTCCCAAGATTAATCAGTTCCTTGAGCCTATTTAAAAACACACTATCTTCAATGGATTTCAAGACAAAACTTCCTTTCTTCTTCTGCCCGTGTAAAAAGCTGCAAACCCTTTTAGAGTGCTATATTCGGGCATATATATGATTAACTATCTTTTAATGTAATATTCAAGCTTTCAATATTTCTTTTTTCTTCCATCAAAAGCTGCAGCTCTTTTACATCATCTGTAATGTTCATTTTGTTTTCTATGTAATTTCTCTTTATAAGTTTAAGCTGATCGTTAAGGGCTGTTTCAAGACCCGACAAGTCATTTTGCGCTATTGTCGTCGTAAATATATCGGAAACCATCTTTTGTTCCGAAGGCTCCTGATAAAGGCTTACAAGGTCCGCCGGATTTATGGGCTTATTTTCCTCATGGAGCATATAAACCTTTCTGAGAATATCCTCATAAACACCGCCTCCCATTTCTTCCGGCCGAAGCCTTAATTTAATAATCTCCCACAGCTCTCTTCTTTCAGAAACAATTGCAATAATACCCTTTTTAGCCTCCACTATACCCTTTTCTGAAAGCGTTCCTTTTTTTATATAATTATAATTTTCCTTTCGCTGGGTATTTAAGGTTTTAAAGGCAGCATTTTCAATGCCTTCTATTTCTGCTTTTATGGCGGATTCGGAAATGCCTGTAAGTCTTTCTGCCTCTTTTATATATACGGCCCTTTCCACAGGGGATGAAAGGCCCGAAAGCATTTTTGAAACTTCCTTGGTAAAGCTGATTTTTTCTTCGCTGATATTTAAATCATATTTCTTTTGAAGAACGCTGATATTAAAAGCAATATGGCTCAATGCCTCCTGAGCCGCTTTGCCGAAGGCTTCCGGCCCATATTTGTTTATGAATTCGTCCGGGTCTTTTGCTCCTTTAAGCTGTAAAATCTTAACGCCCATACCTGTTTTAAGGATAAATTGAAGCGCTCTTAAAACTGCCGCTTCACCGGCCTCATCACTATCGAAGAGAACGATGACGCCTTTGGCATATTTATTTAAAATTTTAGCGTGGCTTTCGTTAAAGGCTGTTCCTAAAGCGGCAACGGCATTGGTAAAGCCCTTTTGGTAGAGGCTTATAACGTCCATATAGCCTTCCACAAGGATAAGCTCTTTATTTCCTTTGGCGAAATTCAGCGAATAAAGGTTTCTACTTTTTTCAAAAATTAATGTTTCCGGCGAATTTAAATATTTGGGACCGCCTTCTCCCAAAACCCTTCCGCCAAAGCCAACGACTCTTCCCATGATGTCAAGAATAGGGAACATAAGCCTGTTTCTAAATCTGTCGTAATAGCCCCCTTTTTTGTTTCTAAGTATAAGCCCGCTTTTTAAAAGCAGATCTATATCATAACCCTGCCCAAGAAGAAATTCGTAAAGGCCGTCCCATTTTTCCGGGGAATAACCCAGGCCGAATTTTATTCTCGTTTTAGGATAAATGCTTCTTTTATCGAGATAGCTTCTGGCAGCCTCTCCTAAATCCGATTTAAGGCAGTCATAATAATACCTTGCCGCATGCTTATGTATCTCATAAAGCTCAGATTTAAGCGCCTCATTTTTAGAGGCCTGATAAACGTCTCCCTGTTCGGGGAGCGTAATATGGGCCCTGTCGGCAAGGAATTTTAAGGCCGTTTGAAAATCGTAATTTTCTTTTGCCATAATAAAGCTTATGACGTTTCCCGATGCCCCGCAGCCAAAACAGTAATAAAGCTGCTTATCCGGCGAAACACTGAAAGACGGCGTAGATTCATTATGAAAGGGGCAAAGGCTGAAATATGAATTTCCCTTTTTATTAAGCGCTAAATACTGGGATACGACATCCACAATATCGTTTTCAAGACGTATTTGTTCAATTAATTCCTGCGGGTAATACATAAAAATGACCCCAATTCAAAATCTCTTATTCCCGAAAAAGTATAGTAAGTTTAAAGTTAAACCGTAACAAAGCCCAATATTCCCATAGACTCAAAAATATGTTTTAGAAGAGCTATATTTACCATGTTTCCTTTAAAAATCCATATTTTTAGTAGGCAGTGTCTGAAAACAGTCAAACCGACAAGAATGATAAATAAACTAAAGTTTATTTATCATTTTACAGCAGAAATACATTTTTCAGCTTGTAAACTGAAAAAATATTGTTTGCAAGAAAATGTGAATTCGAAGAGAAAAACGCAGAAATAGCGGTGCTATTTCGAGTATTTTCGATGAGGAAGTCACGTTTTTATGGCAAAATAGCCTAGAGTTTGGTGTTTTCAGGCACGCCCTAGTATAAAGGCACAAACTTAGCAGACAGGCGTATGATTCAACGATACCCTGTAAGCTTAGAAAGCGTCGGAGCAGGATTTATATAAACAAATCCATGTTTTATTCTTTAGCAAATAGGCTTTGTTATTTCTTTATGAGAAATTTATTACAACTTTATAGAATAAACCCTTCTTTTATCTGACAAATATTCTTTTAAAAAAGTTTGCAGAATTTTAGATATATATTTATAAAATCAATAAACATTCCAGGAGGACGGCATAAATATATTCGTATACTGCTTTATTGCATATCGGTCTGTCATACAGGCAACATAATCAAGGGCTGCTCTTTCTAAAGTTTCCCCCTTAACAATAATGTTTTTAAATTCCTCTGTAAGACGGTTCTCGTCCTCTTTGAAATAATTATAAAGCTCGTTTAAAATCCTTGCTATTTTTCGCCTTTCTTTCATTTGAAGCTGAGAAGTATATACGGTTTCAAACATATAGTCTCTTAAGCCATACATGGCTTTTCTTGCTTCCGGGCTTATTATAATATCATTTTTACCGGTGCTTTCTCTTATAATGTTACGTATAAGATAGTTTATTCTTTCGGAGCTTCCTTTGCCCAATATTTTGACGCTTTCTTCCGGAAGGTCCTCTTCTCTCAGCTGACCTGCCCTTATGGCATCATCAATATCATGGTTTATGTACCCAATTTTATCAGAAAGCTGTACTACTTTTCCTTCTAATGTAGAAGGCGAGCAGCACCCTCTGTGGTTCAGTATGCCGTCAAGAACTTCCCAAGTGAGATTCAGGCCCTCCCCATTTTTTTCGATTTTTTCACAGACCCGTATACTCTGCTCATTATGCCTGAATCCTTCCGGCCAAAGCTTGTCCAGAGCCTCTTCTCCTGTGTGTCCGAAGGGGGTATGGCCTAAATCATGGCCTAAGGCAATGGCTTCTGTTAAATCTTCGTTCAGGTTTAATGCCCTTGAAATGGTCCTTGCAATTTGAGAAACCTCAAGGGTATGGGTGAGCCTTGTTCTATAATGATCACCCTCTGGGGATATGAACACTTGGGTTTTATGCATAAGCCTTCTAAAGGCCTTGCTATGGGTAATACGGTCCCGATCCCTTTGGAACTCCGTGCGGATATCGCACTTTTCCTGAGGCTTTGCCCGTCCTTTGGTCCCGGAGCTTTTTGCGGCAAATTCACTTAAATGGGTATTTTCATATTCTTCCCTTAATTCTCTTAAATTCATAAGCCTCAACTCCTGAGAAGAAATTTATAGTTAAAAGCCCTATATTAAATAAATACCGTATTGATTTCAAAAACCCTTTTTATTTATAAAAATAAATTAAATTTGACTATTTCAATCGATTATCCTCTTAAAGCCTGTTATTTTTACGCATATTTCCCTAATGGGAGAATAAATATGCGCCATCTGTCATTATTTTTAATAAAATATCTTTCATATTTTTTTAATTGATTATATATTCTCCAAAAGTTCTAAGCTTTTTAAGTTTAAATCAAGGTTCTCTAAAAAAATATCGGCCATTTTCCGAAGATTGTCGACGGTATTTTTATCTGCCTTAAAATTGTACATATTTTTAATATCGGAATCTATTATGTAATTTAAAGCATATACTGCCGCATAATTTACAGCTGTGGAATGGCTTGAATTATTTCTGCAATTTTTGCATAAAAGGCCCTCTATTCCGAAATATAAATTGTTTAAATCTATTTCTTCGCCGCATTCTACGCATGATGTAAGCTCCGGCGTATACCCGCTTATTTGGAGATATTTAAAAATAAATGCTGAGAAAATAAGCCTTCCCTCTGAATCCTTTTTATTTAAATTCTGTAATGTTCTGAGAATCAGGCGAAGTATCTCCTGATTTTCACTTTCTTCATAAGTGGATTTATCCACGATTTCAAGCACGGCGCTTCCGTAGGCAAGCTTTTCATAGTCGGTTCTGATATCATAAAAGCCTTCTATAATATCTGCCTGGGTTAGGGATTTAAAATTATTTCCCGTAAATACAACAAAGTCCCCATAAGAAAAAATTTGGGAACTTGCCATATATTTGCTTTTCGCTTTTCTTGCGCCTTTTGCTCTGACGTGGAGCTTGCCGTATTCCTTGGTAAAAAATGTAAGGATTTTATCGGCTTCCCCCACATCAGATTCTTTTATAATGATTCCTCTGAACTTGGAAACTCCCATTAGCTTTTTGCCTCATTTATTTTATCCGTTTCACCGTCGTTATAAGTTGTATTTCTATTTCCTTTATATAAAAGATAAGCCTCTATGCTTCCAGATTTTTTAAACATATTCCATAAAGCATTTCTATCCATTTATGTACCTCCAAAAGAGATTTTTGAACATACATATTTTCTGTATAAGACTCAATTCTATACTAATGAAATTTTGGAAATTAAAAAACCGATATAATATTCTTTTACATCCTGTCGGTATATCCGAAGTTTTTTAAAAGAAAATCGCTGTCTCTCCAGTCTTTTTTCACTTTAATCCAAAGCTGCAAATTCACCGGGGAGCCGAGAAGCCTTTCTATATCCTGTCTAGCCTGAGTACCTATTTTTTTAAGCATAGCGCCCTTTTTGCCTATGATGATGCCTTTATGGCTATCCTTTTCACAGTAAATGGTAGCTTCTATATCCACAAGGGACTTGCCTTCTCTTTTTTTCATGCTCATGATTTCTACGGCTATTCCATGGGGAATTTCCTCATCGAGAAGCCTGAGCATTTTTTCCCTTATGATTTCAGAGCAAATTTGCCTTTCCGGCTGGTCTGTAATCATATCCTCGGGAAAGTATTTCGGCCCTTCGGGAAGATATTTTTTTATGCTTTCAAGCAGATTATTGGTATTTTCTCCGTTTAAAGCACTGATGGGAATGATTTCATTAAAATCGTAAAGGCTCCTGTAATGGTCAATGATCCCTAAAAGGTCTCCCTTTTCCACCGTATCTATTTTATTTATAATTAAAAAAACAGGGGTATCTATTCTTTGAAGCTTTTCAATAATATATTTATCCCCCAAACCTGCTCTTTCGTCTGGCTCTATGAGAAAAAGAACGACGTCTACCTCGTTAAGGGCATTTTCGGCAGATTTTACCATAAAATCTCCCAGCTTGCTTTTGGGCTTATGAATGCCCGGGGTATCAATAAATATAATCTGAAAATCATCTTTTGTTATAATGGTCTGTATTTTATTGCGGGTAGTCTGGGGCTTGTCCGAAACGATGGCTACCTTTTCTCCTGTAAGATGGTTCAAAAGGGTAGACTTTCCCACATTGGGTCTTCCTACAATAGATACGAATCCTGAATAAAATTTACTCAATTTTTTCCTCTTTTCTGATTTTTATAAGTAGCTGTACTCATTTATAGTAAATTTAAAATTAAACAGTAACAAAACCGTATATTCATGTAAGCTCAAGATATACTGTCTCTGAAGGAAATCCGTGCTTTTGAGTCTTTAATGAATAGGTTTTTGTTATTTCTTTATAAGAAATTTACTAGAACCTTAAAAACTTTTTAAAATTTTAAGTTCCTTATATTTAAATCGATAATATAAAGCCAACTACACGCCTTTTTTAAGGCTCTCATATTTTAATTTTATATGTTTGAAATCCTCCCATGCCGGCCGCTTTTTATCTTCATCACGTAAAAGGGCCGAAGGGTGGTAAGTAGCGATGAAATAAATGCCTTTTTTTTCAAACCACTGTCCTCTTTGCTGTGTTATTTTAAAATCCGGGCTTATGATGGCCTGAGCAGCTACTCTGCCTAAAAGAACAATTATTTTGGGCCGCACCAGCTGAAGCTGATACCTTAAATAGGGTATACAAGCTTCTCTTTCGGATTTTTCCGGGTCCCTGTTATTAGGAGGACGGCATTTGACGATATTGGCTATGTACACATCTTCTCTTGTAAGGCCTATGGCGGAAAGCATTTTATCCAGAAGATGCCCTGCGTTTCCTACAAAAGGGATTCCCTGCTGATCCTCGTTATATCCCGGGCCTTCTCCTATTAACATAATGTCGGCGGATTTATTTCCGTCTCCTATGACTACGTTTGTCCTTGTTTTCGCCAGCCCGCATCTTCCGCAGGTATTGCATGCTTTGTATAAGGTATCCCAATCAGCCATGGCAAATCCTCCTAAAGGCCTAAAAAGGCTAAAAGCTTATGAAAAAATATCATATATCCTACAATAACTGAATTAACTGCTGCTATTAAAACGGCCCCCGCGGCACAGTCCTTGGCTATTTTAGCTAATCTGTGTTTTTTGTTTTGGCAGAGAAGATCTACGGCAGCCTCTATCGCCGTGTTAAAAAGCTCTGCCATAAGCACAAGAGCAATGGTTATGCTTAAGATAAGGGCTTCTTCAGTACTTACTTTAAGTATAACAGAAAAAATAACAACAGTTAAAGCAGCACATAAATGAATTTTAAAATTTCGTTCCTTTTTTATAGCATATACTATGCCTTCAAAGGCATGTTTGAAGCTTTCCGAGAGATTTTTATTTTTCATCTGAACAGCCCCGCACTATTTAATATTTCTTCTTGCTTTTTAAACATTTCTCTTTCCTCAGAAGGCTCCATATGATCATATCCCATTAGATGAAGCATACTGTGGGCTGTTAAAAAGCCTATTTCCCGCTCAATCGAATGACCGTATTCCTCCGCCTGTTTTATTGCGGTTTCAATAGAAATAATAATATCCCCAAGAATATAAAGGCCCTTTTCCGGCGGCTTTTCGCCTTTTTCAAAATCTATCATAGGAAAGGAAAGAACATCTGTAGCGCTGTCTATATTCCTGTGGGCATTGTTTATCTTTCTTATATCAGAATCATTTACTATGGTAACGGAAATTTCCGCTTCTTCCGAAATCCCCTCATATTTAAGGGAAGCTTCTATAATTTCCATTATGATTTCTTCAAGGCCTTCTTTTAATTGAAGGCCGCTTATATTTGTAAAATCCGCAGTCATTTAGCTTACCTCTTCTTTAGGCACTGCTTTCTTTGGTGTTTCCATTTTAGGGTAAGGGATTCTTTCATGGTACATACCCTTAAAAACCCTCATAAATGAATTTGAAACCGTGTCTATATCTTTCATAGTTAATTGGCTGTCAATAAGCTGATTATCGTCAATCTTATCCTTTATGAGGTTTCTGACCATTTCTTCAACTTCTTCCATCTTCTTGGACTTGCTGATCATAGAGCGTACAGCCGCCTCTACCGTATCTGCAAGCATTATGATGGCTGACTCTCTGGTCTGAGGCCTTCTGTGCTTATAGCGGAAATCCGCTTCGTTTATTTCCTCATCGGCATCTTCTTTTTTTGCTTTATGATAAAAATACTTAACTAAAGTATTTCCATGATGCTCTTCAATTATATCCTTTATTGCCTTAGGAAGCTTTCTTTCGTCAGCCATTTCAAGACCTATGGATACATGGCTTGTTATAATCTGAACACTGCTATAGGGGTCAAGGTCGTCATGGGGATTTTCTCCCAGCTGGTTTTCACTGAAATATTGGGGATATTTTAGTTTCCCTATATCATGGTAATAGCCTCCGACCCTTGCAATATTCGTATCGGCCTTTATGTCATAGGCCGCGGTTTCCGCAAGGTTTGCCACAATAAGGCTATGATGGTAGGTTCCCGGGGCCTCTATGGTAAGGCGCCTTAAAAGCTCATTATTCGGGTTCGTAAGGTCAAGAAGCTTAATAGGCGTTACTACGCCGAACATTGTTTCCCAGAATGGAAGGCTTCCCATGCAGACGATAACCGTCATAAATCCGTTTAAAAACGCATAGCTTGTATTGATAATAATGGTGCTGTCCAGCTTTCTTTCCGTAAGAAGGCCTATGGAAAGAAAGACCATAACACTTGCAAAGGATATGATGAGGCCTATAAAATAAATAATATTCCGCTGATTTGCATGCCTTGCAAGAATCGCCATGAAGGTTCCTGATATTATAAAATAAAGGGCTATTTCAAGGCTTCCGTTGGCAATTAAAACAGTAAGTATTGTAACACCTATATTAAGCACAATTGCAAGCCTTGAATCAAGAAGCATTGAAACAAGCATGGAAAAGGCTATAACAGGCAAAAACACATGGGGAATGGTGCTATAAGAAAGCCTTACAAGAAGTATGATAATCGTATAAATAACGAATAAAAGAAGGGCTTCACTGGGGCTTTTATATAGCTTTTCATTATAATAGAAAATATATAGGCAAGAAAAGCCAAAGATGCAAATCACTAGCAGAACTGCACCTATAATGGGAACGATATTTTCCTTATAGCCTTTCGAAATAAGCCCCAGAGAATCAAGGGCCGCATAAGCTTCTTCCGAAACAATTTCTCCGTCGTCTATGATGGTTTGGCCTTTTCTATAATAAACAGGCTCTATTTCCTTCATTTTTTCCTGTCTTAATTTTTCCGTCGCTTCTAAGTCTTCTGAAAGATTAGGCGCAATAAAAGACGAAGCAATGTCATAGCCAAGCTCTGAAATATCGGCTTCGGTATAGGTCTTTGAAAACTCTGCCTTTAAATCCACAAGGGCCTTTGTTAAGGCTTCTTCTTTTATCCCGGCTTCAAGGGCTTCATTTACAAGCTTTGTTGCGTTTTCTTTAAAGGGCTTGTACTGATCATCGGCCATATTAATTAAAAACTCTATTTGGGATACGGTAAGGTATTCCAATAAGAAAGAGTTTTCATATACAGGCGGCTCTTTTGTGTCGGCAGGTTTCTTCGTATCTAAGCCGGCAGTGTTTGCTTGTGGCATTTCTTCGTCCGGCGCAGCCTCTGCAGAAGGAACCTCTTCCGGCAAAGTATCCCCAGTCTCTCCATTGCTTCTTTCAGGAATAAAGATCTCGGCGCTTTTCTTGCGAAGCAAATCGCTTTCTTGAAAAAATTCCGAAAGCCCCTCTATTATTTTTTCATTTGTTTCAGCGTCAACTTTATATCTTGTAGTTACGCTTTCATAAGCATGTTGTCTGAGTTTTTCAGTAGCTACGGTATTTTCAACCTGTTTAGGGGCTTTTATTCTCTTATCGGAAACATCATTTATTTTAAGAGCGTAGCCTTCCGTAATATACCCCCCTGTTATAAGGGAAGCTATTGTAATCACTGAAGCCGCTATTAAAAGCAGCGCATTAAATCTAAAGTAATTTCCTATCTTTGGTTTCTTCATTTATACACCTCATTCCCGCCTGCTTCTCATACCTCTTCCTATTTTTTTATAGGTTGTAGCCTTCTTCATTTCCAAGGCTTCACGTTTTTTTGCTTTTTCTTCATGCTTTTCATAGGCTTCTATTATTTTTTGAACAAGAGGGTGACGGACAACGTCTTTATTGGTTAAATGGGAGATGCCGATTCCCTCTATATCCGTAAGAATTTTTATGGCTTCTACGATACCGCTTTTTTTACCGTCTGGAAGGTCTATCTGAGTCAAGTCTCCTGTTATAATAGCCTTAGAACCAAAGCCAATTCTGGTTAAAAACATTTTCATCTGCTCAGGGGTGGTATTTTGGGCTTCATCCAATACAATATAGGCATTGTCTAATGTCCTGCCCCTCATATATGCCAAAGGTGCAACTTCGATTGCCCCTTTTTCAAGATTTTTCTGAAAGGTCTCGGTTCCCATTATTTCATGGAGGGCATCGTAAAGGGGTCTTAAATAAGGGTCTACCTTTTGCTGCAAATCTCCGGGAAGAAAGCCGAGCTTCTCTCCTGCTTCAATGGCAGGGCGGGTTAATATAATCCTTGACACCTCATTATTTTTAAAGGCGGTGATTGCCATCGCCATGGCTAAATAAGTCTTTCCTGTACCGGCAGGACCTACCCCGAAAACAACATTGTTTTTTCTTATAAGGTCGACGTATTTCTTCTGCCCAAGGGTTTTAGGCTTTATCGGCCTTCCCGTAACGGTCATACAGATATAATCCTTATTTATTTTTTCTACCTCTTCAAAGCCCTCATCAGCGTTTAAAGCAATAAGGTAATTAACGCTTTGTTCTGTTATTTCTTCCCCGCTTTCCGCAATACGCATAAGCTTTTCTATTACTCTTTGGGCCTGATTAACGCTTGAATTCTGGCCTACAATGGTCATATGGTCCCCTCTGTTTACAATATTAACAGAAAAGGCCTTTTCTATCTTTCTCATGTTATCGTCAAGTCTTCCAAACACATTGCCAATGATTTTATTGCTTATTTCTATATTTCTTTTTTCTTGCTCCACTAAGACAATCCTCCTGTAATATGCTTTTTATCCTGTTTATAGTATGTCTTTTTTATACTAAGTAAGTACCCCTTTATGGTTAAGAAACAGGTTTCAAGTTTATTAACCATAAAACTTTCGTTATAATGCCGGCTCGCTTATAGAATCAAAATACGGAACGGCTTTTCCTATTTCCTCAAGGCATGTAATAACCGCCTTGATTCTTAAACCGTCCGCCGTTTCTTCATATTGAATATTTTTATCTATAACGTCCGCCTCAAAAGCAAACTCTCTTATAATCCGGTTGCTTATGATAATCTGGCTTAATTCAAGCATCTGGTTTAAATCCCTCTGCTTTTCTACACTTATGAATTCCTTATATTCATCTGTTATGATTATGGCAGGCAAAGGCAATATTTCACCGATGCCGATTTGCTTTCTGCTTATAATTTTATCATAATTATCATATGGAATGGAAGGCTTTAATATATTAATATCTTTGTTTAATACATTAAACCTGTAAAATTTCTTTATTTCGCCCGTATATTGCTTTTGATAATAGGTTTTAGGCACAGTAAAATTCATTTCGTAAAACGTTCGTGCTCTTACGCTTCCGCCTGCATGAACGTACTCTTTAATTGTTCCCGTTTCGTCTTCTTTTACTACAACCTCTCCGCTTATAAGAATATCTCCTTGGGAAACTACATCCTTTGCCTTTACAAGAGGTGTTCCGCCGCTTGCGACAATGCTGTCTATAAGGCCGTCTTTTACGGCTATTATATTTGTGGGAATGCTTCTATCCACTATTTCTTTGGCTGGCAGCGTCTCTGTCAAGGTTATTACTGCTTTTGTTCCCTTGATTCCGATATTTAAAAAGGAAATATCCTTAAAATTTATAATAAGCTCCTGTTCGAGCGCTTTTTTATCAATATTACGTTTCAAGGCTCCTGATTTAAGCCCTCTTTCTTCACAAAAAAGAAGGATTTTACTGGCTTCTATCCGTTCGTTTCCTTCTACTTGAACCACCCACACAAAGGAGGACAAAACATAGAGAAATGCTACGAAAAATAAGGTTCCATACATAAAGAGCTTCCGCTTTCTATACTTATAAGTAACAAAGGGATAGCCTTTTTTCTCTACGATTTTGTATTTGCATTTTGTTTTCCTGGCACATTCCCTAAGGGTTTTGAAGCCATTTATAGAAACCTTCATTTTAACGGAGGAGCCGTCATTTTTAACGTCCCATATGTAAACCCCTCTGTGAACGGCTAAATTAACAAACCGTTCTACAGAAAAGCCCGTAACCTCTATCACAACATAGCCTTTAAAATAATTCCATAAATCAAGAATCATTCTGAACCTCCTTGGTATTAATTAATAAATTCCACAGATTTAAGGGTTCCCGTTATTTCAATATTCTCCGTAGTTATTTGATCAAGGTTCAGGTTTTTTCCTTCTATTTTAATGATGCCTGAGCTTGTTTTTATCCTGATTTTTGATGCCGAATACTCTATGATTCCTTTATAATTTTCTATATTTATTTCATCAGCCCCAACGATTGTCGTAAGGGGCAGATTCATTACTACCTCCCGGGGAAGCTCAAACATAGAACCTATTTTATTTTTGGCGCTGCCTCTTTTAGGCTTATCCTCGTTCCTTGCGGCCATTTTACCCCTCCTCGTTAATTATAGTAAATGTTATATATATCATAAATTTTAAGCGCATCGGTTTCTTATTCCTTCTTTATGAGAAATTCATCAGGGCGTATTCACATTAGATAAACATATAGATAAAAAGGCGGTATTTAGCCAGACAAGGAGCATCAAGGATACATGTATCACTTATTCATACTATGTATAAATAAATGATATATCTTCCGTGAGACCGCTGGCGAAGTATAGTGCAATAACGCTCTTTTAAATCCTTGCTTAGTTTTTAGTGTGAATACGGCCTATACTTATTTTTTGCAATTTTCTTTATTTGACTTTATATCCTATGCCATTATATGATTTTTAACCTTGCGGTATCCTTAATTTTTAACAAAGATTATAATATTGAATCTCTTTTGTCTGTTCATCTCTAAAAAAGCCTCAGATAAATAAAAAGATTCATTATTATAAAATAAAAGCAAGATACCGTATTTCTCATAAAGAAGTAACAAAAACCTATTTACCATAGACTCAAAAACATGTATTGTCTTTAGAAACGGTACATTTTTGAATCCACATGAATATACGGCTTTATTGCCGTTTCACTTTAAATTTGTAATTAAAAACTATTGAAGCTATCTTTCCATATCGGGGCTATACAATAAAAAATGCCCCTTTCGGGACATTTTTTAATTGGAGAGTTGAGTTTTCTATGTACTTTAGAAGAAAAATATATAAGTGATTAAAATGAATTTTATTTTCATTATAAGCAAAATTAATATCTAACGGTAAGCATTATGCTGCTATTCTTCTCCGCCGATAGCAAGCTCATCTTCGGAAGGCGCCTTTTTAAGTAAAAGTATCAGCGCACAGCTTACTGCAGAACCAATGAGGAGCGCGAGGGTAAGCATAATCGGTTTATTGCATAATGCAACCACGAAATATCCGCCGTGGGGAGCCGCCATTGTACAGCCAAATAAGTAAGAGCTGATAGCGCCTACTGCACCGCCTGCCATAAAGCACGGTATGTAGAGCAAAGGATTTCCTGTCGCAAAAGGAATGGCAAATTCGGAAATCATTGCAAGGCCGCCTACAAAGCAGCCGCCTGTTGCGTCACGCTCTGTCTGGGTAAACTTATTTTTTGATATTACCATAGCCATGGCTATAGATAACGGCGGTACCATAGAAGCTACAAAGTTTGCAGCCATAGGGGCATTATTTCCGGCTGCCTGGGTTGCAAGAGCAAATGCATAGGCCGCTTTATTTACAGGGCCGCCCAAGTCAAAAGCAAGCATTGCCCCTTGTACAAGGCCTAAAACAATAAGGGCGCTTCCCTGTAATCCGCTTAGGAAATTAAGCATTCCCTGATTTATTGCCGCAATAGGGCCTCCCAGCACTATTTCCATAATGAAGCCTATGGCAAGGGTACCTACAACGGGTATAATTAAAGTTGGAAGCAATGACCTTAAGGCACGGGGCAAGGGTATTTTCTTTAACCACTGCACCATGTATCCTGCGATGATACCGCCTATTAAGGCCGCAATAAAGCCTCCGCCGATTTGATCTGCACTGATACCTGCAATCATACCGGGAAGTATAGCAGGTTTATCGCCTATGGAAAACGCAACATAGGCTGCCATAATGGGAACCATCATGCCAAAGGCATCTTTGCCCCACCAGAAGATTCTGGACCAAAATCCTGTTTGGCTTTGAGTTACTTCAACCGCTCCGCCTCCTGCGAAACCAATTGCAACTAAAATTCCACCGGCAACAACGAACGGAAGCATATAGGAAACACCTGTCAATAAAGATTGCTTAATATCTTTTAAAACTTGGTTCATAAGAAATACCTCCCCTTATACCTCGTAAAATGATGTAAAAAATCTAGACCTTATTATTCTATAAATCAACTCTGAAAAGTTCCAAAACCTTCGGAATATTACTTTAAAATTGCTTCTGGATTTTTTATAACGTCATGAGGTGAAAACTGCCTGATCTTATCTTTAGGAAAGTCCTTAAAGCGTTCAGCCTTTGTAATCCCTACATCGTTTGCAAAAACAAGCAAATCTGCCTTTTCTATATCGCTTTTTGAAAGCTGGTCTTCAATCCCTAAGGCTCCCTGAATTTCCACCTTGCAGGTATGACCATTCTTCTTGCATATCTTTTTTATCGCCTCTGCGGACATATAGGAATGCGCGATACCCGTCGCACATGATGTTACGGCAATTACAAACATTTGTTACTCCTCCTCATACTGGATATTTTTTGTCATTTTCCAAAAGCCGGTTTATGATTATAGCAGATAAAGCTTAAAAAGGCTCTGCTTTTACTTTATTTCTTGCTGTTGTAAGCCTCTTTTGCATAGGCAGCATAAAAGTAAATGACTGTATTACAGAGACCCTATTTTATTTATTCCGCTTATTAGCTCGTCATAGCTTTGTACGCCGGCAATCAGTTCTTTAAATTCATCTTTCATCAGATAACCGGCTATGGTAGCCAGAATCCTTAAATGAGAATTATCCTCCTGATCATCTTCAACGGCTAAAACAAAAACATACTTTACAGGTCCTTCTTCGTCACCGGAGCGGTATGTAAATTCCTTGCATCTGATAAACGACACGCCTGCCTTTATAACCTCCCTGCATTTTCCATGGGGAATAGCAATAAAATCACCCATATAAGTCGGCCCTAATTCTTCTCTGTCTTCTAAGGATTTTCTAAAAGCCTCTTTGTCTGATACGACTCCGCTTTCCTCAAATTTATCGGAAATGTACAAAAAAAGCTCTTCCTTATTCTGAAAAGAAGGTTCGTTAAGTAGTGTAAGCTCTTTTAATAATACATCTCCGATTTGGACCCCCTGATTTTCCAAAAAAATCCTTCCCTTCTATTTCGTAAATAATCCCTTGAGCAGGCCTTCAAATTAAAATAATTTAAACCTTAAAAGCTGCTCTAAAGTATGCGCATTCTTTTTTGGAATTACCCTGTTTATATTGTATCAAAGCTTATAATATATAGATACCCTCCAAAAAGCCCGTTTTTGCATCTTATTTGTTATAATCGTATATTTTTAGTGTTTATAAGGATAGGGAACCGTAACTTATCATAATTAATTTTATATCTTTGTTCATATTATCTGATTATTATATAATTTTAATCTTTAAATTAGAGCTTATATGTTAATTTTGCTCATGATTCAGTTTTTGCAAGGAGTCTGCGATAGAAGTTATAATTAAATAGCTGCTGGTGGCCCCTGCATCAAGTACCCCTCTGGAGCGTTCTCCGAGCCTGCTTGCTCTGCCTATTTTAGCAATCATATTTTCTGTAGACTTCCAGCCTTCTTCCGCACCTTTTTTTAATTCCTCAAGCGCCTGGTTAAAACCTTTTCCTTCTTTTAAGGCCTTTCTGTATGCATCTTTGGCAGGAAAGAGCGTATCCAGCAATGTTTTATCCCCCTGCTTTGCATTTCCTATCTCCTGAACGCCTGCAATGGCACTTTCAAGCATTTCAGCAAATGCTTCTCCATCTATTTCTTCAGGAGCCGCAATGGAAAGCTCTTCAAAAAACACGCCGTACAAAGGGCCCATAGAGCCTCCGATATCCTCCTGTAAAGTTTCAGAAAGAATATCAAATCCTTCGGATAAGGAAAAGCTTTTGCCTTCAAGTCTATTTTGGCACATTGTAAAGCCTTTATTCATGTTTATCCCATGGTCTCCGTCACCTATTTTTCCGTCAATTTCGCTGAGAAAATCTTTATTATCCTGAATAATCTTTATTAAATTAAGAACCACCGTACCAGCAGCTTCATTTTTCACCATATTGTCATCTCTCCTATAACAGAATTATTTATATATGAACTATTTTAAAACAGACGAAAGCACAGCTATCCTTATGAAACTTTAAAGCTTAATAAGGTATCCCAGCTGAAGCTTAAGTCTGTTTTATATATTGTGGGTTTGAAAATCGTTTTTCTATTATATTGTAATGTTCCTTAAAAAGCTTAATATCTCTGTGGATTTCAGCTCAAAGTTTTTAAGGGTACTCAAAGCTTATTTGCTATAGCTGCTTTAAGCCTACGCTGTCTGCAGGCATATCAATACATTCCTTTAATTCATCATCAAGCTTCATCATGGTAAGGGTAACGCCTTTCATCTCAAGAGAGGTAAAGTAATTTCCCACATAAGCCTTATATACGGAAATGCCTTTCTCTTTAAGGATATCCGCTACCTTGCTGTAAACGATATACTGTTCTAAAACAGGGGTCGCTCCCAAGCCTGACAGCAAAACCACCACTTCATCATTTTTTTCAAAAGGAAGGTCGGGAATAATAATATTCAGCATTTCCTTTGCTATTTCATCGGCATTTTTAAGCTTCTCAACTTTTACCCCCGGTTCTCCGTGGTGGCCTATACCAATTTCCATGGTGCCGTCTTCTATGGTAAAATTCGGATGGCCTACGGCAGGGATAGTACAAGGTGCAACCCCTACGCCAACAGACCTTGTATTATCGATAGCCTTTTGCGCAGCGGCAATGACTTCATCAAGGTTAGCGCCCATGGAAGCCTTGGCTCCGCCTACCTTCCACATAAGGACCTCTCCTGCAACCCCTCTTCTTTTTTCTATTTCAGTTTTTGGGGCGGAAGCACAGTCATCATTTGCGACTACGGTTTTTACGGTAATGCCTAATTTTTCCGCTCTGCGTATAGCCATTTTTACATTCATATTGTCTCCGGCGTAGTTACCGTAAAGACAGGCCACGCCTTTTCCTGAATTGGCTTCTACCATGGCGTTTAAAAAGGATTTTGCCGTAGGAGAAGAAAATATCTGGCCTACAGCCACAGCATCACACATATTTTTCCCTATGTATCCGATAAAGGCAGGCTTGTGGCCGGAGCCGCCCCCCGTTACGATACCTACCTTTTCAGGAACCGGCGCATTAACATATTTAAGCACTTTATCATCTTCCGCAGCCTGAACGATATCTTTATTCGCCTTAACAAAACCTTTCAGCATATCCTCAACTACATAATCCGGATCGTTTATAATCTGATTCATTTTTATCTCCTTCCCCAAATACAGTGAACTTAAGCCGTCGATTTATAGCAACTGAATAAAATATACGGTAAAATTTTTATAAAAAAGTAATAAAAACCTATCTATAGTAAAATATTTTTTTATATTAATGAAATAACGTAAGAACTTGTTCTAAGGATTATTTCACTCAGTCTATTGCTGTAAAATGCTCTGCCTTTAGGATTTGTGATACTCTCTGTCAATTTCTTTGATTCTTTCCACCTTAGGTCCGGAGCCGCCGCCTTCGAAATTACAGGAAAGCCAAATGTCCACAAGATACTTGGCAAGCTCTACCCCTATTACTCTTTCGCCCATACACATAATCTGGGCGTCATTGCTTTTACGGGAGCGCTCTGTAGAAAAGGGGTCGTGGCATACAGCCGCCCTTATGCCGGGAACCTTATTAGCCGTCATGGACATACCGATGCCCGTTCCGCACATAAGAATCCCTCTTTCAAATTCTCCCCTGGATATGGCTTCTGCAACTTCCTTTGCAACATTTGGATAGAGAACGGCTTCGCCTTGGTTGGCGCCGAAATCGATAATTTCAATGTCTTCTCTTTTTTCTAAATGCTTCATTATTTCTATTTTAAGCTTGTATGCCGCTTCGTCGCAGCCTATCGCTATTTTCATAATTGTACCTCCTAAGCTACAGGGCTTCCGCTATGGCCTTTAAATTCTTTAAGCCCTCTATTGCAAGCTCTTCGCCTGTATCTGCAAACTTTCTCCAAATTGCGCAGTTTCCTGCAAGTTCTTCAAAGCTTGGGTCAAAGGATTCGATTACCAAGGGGCCGTCGTATCCTACTTCCTTCACTGCAAGGAAAAATTCTTCAAAGGGCACAAGGCCTGTACCGGGAATGCCTCTGTCGTTTTCATTTACATGAATATAGCCCAAATATTCTTTTCCGCAGGTTAATACGGCACCCCGGAAGCTTTTTTCTTCCCTTATCATATGGAAGCAGTCAAGATGCACCTTTATATTGCCCGTTCCTACATCTTTACAGAATTTCACGGCATCTTCCGCTATATTTAAAAAGAAGGTTTCAAAGCGGTTTACACATTCTACGCAGATGGTAACATTTCCCGTTTCCTTAGCATAATTACCCACTTCACGCATGCTTTCTATACCCCACTGCCACTCCTCTGCTGTCCGGGGCTTTTTGGTAATATAGCCCCATGCGGCATAGTTTACACCCCCAAGAATAGGAGAGCCTAAGTAATTGCAGATATCCACGCATTTTTTTATAGCGGCTACAGCGGTCCTCCTGATTTCAGGGTCGGGTGAAATGGGGTTTGTGCTTTCCGTAAGGGTCGTAGTACATACACATTCAATCCCTACTCTTTCTAATTCTTCCTTTACAAGTTCCGCAGGAAATGTGTATGGATTGGATATGGCAAAATCAACGACTTCAAAGCCTAATTCCTTTGCCTTAGCGATAATCCATAAATCCTTTTGGCTGAAACTTTCCGTCCAAATAAAGCTATCTACTCCAAATTTAAAATTCATAGCGCTCCGCCTTTCTTATATTAAAATAAATCCAAAATATCTTCTGCTTTTTCAACAATATAGACAGCACCCTTTTCAGAAAGCTCTGTACGGCCCCTAAAGCCCCATAAAACCCCTGCCGTATCCATATTTGCGTTTTTTCCCGTTTGAATATCTGTTCCCGAATCGCCTATGTAAATGATTTCAGAAACAGGCAAATCCATTTTCTCTGCGATTTCAAGGGCGGAGACAGGGTTAGGCTTTTTGGGGATATTCTCCCGCTCTCCGATAATATCTACAAAGGGGATTTCAGGAAAGTTAAGCCTTATCAGATGATTGGTATAGTCTGTTCTCTTATTGGAATTCACCCCGATTTTAATGCCCTTTTCCTTAAGTCTTAAAAGTAATTCTGAAATCCCTTCATAAGGCCTTGTTTTATCGGTATATTTTCTGTCATAGGTATTTAAGAATAGCCGCAATGCTTCATCAAGGAGCTTTTCACTTTGCACTCCTTCGGGAAGACTCTGTTCCAGAAGATTACGGAAGCCTCTGCCTATTTTAAGCTTGTAGGCTTCATAAGAATGGATAGGATACCCGTAGTAGGTCAAAACCTCGTTTACGCTGTCTGAAAGGTCTTCGATGGTGTTAAGAAGCGTACCGTCAAGGTCAAATATGACCCCTTTATACTTTCCCATATATTCCTCCTTCTTATCTTAATTGAGAATGAAATCGGGATTTGCTTTACAAATCCAAACCGCCGCTCACTAGGCTCAGGAAGTATCTTTTTACATAGCTGCCCTGTGAGCTAAGTACATGCCTTTTCATAATGGCAAAAGAGCCTTCGCTAATTAGCGAAGGCTCTTCGTTTCTCTTAGCATTACATCATCTTTTTTATAATTCTGTAATTGCAAAGACTACTTTAATAGGTTTGTTTTCAAAATTCACAAGCTGATATTTTGTTCCCGCAGGTAAAAAGAAGGAATCTTCCGGATTTAGGATGAAGCTTTCCTGCAAGTCAACAAGGTTTACTGTTACGGGACCGTCAATACAATATAATGCGCCGTCTCCTGCATGTACATCCGGATCCGAACAGCGTGGGCCATATCCGCCTGCCGGAAGTATAAACTCACCAAAATGTCCGTAGTCATTGCTTGAAATAAATCTCATTAACATGGGGTGTTTTGTTCCATGGATATTGTTAAGCTTTTCAAAGTCTCTGATGCCGTATACTGCGCCGTCTCTTCTGGCTTCTTGATGGTCTACAGGGGGCCAGCAGCCAATATCGTCTGTGCATCCCTGCCTTGAAATATCATGGATTTTACCTCTCATATCAGGCAAAGTGCTGTTGTTGGCGCCTTTGTAGTATTTCGTCTCTTCATCTGAAGGGATAACCGCAGGGGGAATTGCTTCGCTCCATGCTTTCGGCGTGATAAAGTATAAAATTCTCGCCTTCTCATTGGAGAAATTATGGCAGCAATGCCATGCGCCTTCCGGCATCCATAAGCCTTCGCCGCTTTCAAGATATGCAAACTGGCCGTTTCCGCTTCTCTGTAAAACAGGACCGTTTAAGATATAATAAGTTTCATCTCCCGGGTGTATATCAAGAGGAAGGAAAACACCCCCCGGGCATAATTCATAAATACCAAGCATAAAGGTATCCGTCGTAACAATCGTAAAAGTATTATCCGATGTAAAGGCATCGTTTGGCGGATATAAAGCCGTTGGATAATCTTGCTTGCGAATAAGCATAGGCCTCTTCTCATTGGGAAGGCAGGGGAATTTTTCTAAAATATCTAATAATTTAGGCATATAAAATCTCCTTTATACTAATAAATTTAAAAGCGGAACTTACGCTTATAGTAAATTTCTTATAAAAAAGGGACAAAACCCGATTCACTAAAGAACAAAATTAAGCTTAAATGGTTTTGTTACGGTTTCACTTTAAACTTACTATAGCCCTCAATTTTATGTTTACAGTAAAGCTAAGAAAAAAGGATCTGCTTTAGGCTTTACTTTCCGTTTTTAAATGCAAGAATTACTTCTTTGGCATAGCTCTTCATGAATTTATAAGCTTCTTCCTGTACTTCATGGTAAGCGATTTTGCCTTCTTTTTCTGCAATAAGCTCTCCTACAAATTTCGTCGTTGCTTTTGCCATATAAGAATAGTAGTTTATTTTTGAGCATCCTGCGTCAATCGCATTCTGAACCTGTGAGAACTCTACCCCGGAGGCTCCGTGCATAACCACACGGCAATCCTTCGGTAAAGCCGCTCTAATTTCTTTTACTCTGTCTATATCAAGCACCGGGGGTTCTGCGTATATGCCATGCATCGTGCCGAAGCAAACCGCTAAAGCATCACAGCCTGTTTCCTCGGCAAATATTTTTGCTTCTTCCGGCTCCGTAAAAAACTTCTTAATATCTTCGTTGGTTAATACTTGAGTTTCAGCGTCAGCGTGGGTATCTTCTTCTGTTGAAGCCATAACCCCAAGCTCCGCTTCAACTGTTATGCCGGCTGCATGAGCGATTTGAACAAATTTTTTAACCTTTGCGATATTTTCCTCAAAAGGCAGCGCACTGCAATCATACATAATAGAAGGGAAGCCTGCTTTTATTGCACGAAGCACAAAATTATAATCTGTGCCGTGGTCTAAATGAACACAAACAGGTACAGATGCTTCTTTCGCATATTTAATCATTTCAGGGCCGATTCTCTCAATAGGTATCAGGGAGTCATGCACCTCAGCATGGTCAATGATTATAGGGGTGTTTAACTCCTCAGCTGCCCCTATCACCGCGCGGATTGTCTCTACATTCGGTGTATTGATACAAGGTATGGCGTATCTTTCCCTTTCCGCTATTTCCAAAATTTCCTTCATGTTTACTAACATTTCACGTCCTCCTTTTGTTGAAAATGTATGTTAACTTAGAATAATCTATTGTTCATATCCATCATAACGGATTTAAAACATCAAGTATATAGACCATAATTTCATGTTTTGCACAGTATTTTTTTATTTCGGACAATTAATGAATTTATAGCATATCGTAGGTTTCTCATAAAGAAGGAACGGAAACTGATTCCCTATGGATTCAAAAATACGGATTTTCTTTTGAAGATAAATCCCTATTTGTTATAGTAAATTTCTTATAAAGAAGGAACAAAAACCGATTCACTACGGATTCAGCGTTACCAAACAAAAAACATGTGTGATAACCATAAGAAATCCTCACTTAAAAAAGATTTGCAGGCTTACGCCTGCATCCTTTTCCAAGTTCGCGCAGTATAAAAATACGGATTTCTTCCGGAAACATAGTGAAATTGCCTTCTTTGTATAAATAAACTTAAAAAATGAGATGCTTCATTATAAATACAGAAAAAGCTCATGGCTTTTAAGGT
Organism: Anaeropeptidivorans aminofermentans; assembly: GCF_940670685.1. Lineage (GTDB taxonomy): Bacteria > Bacillota > Clostridia > Lachnospirales > UBA5962 > Anaeropeptidivorans > Anaeropeptidivorans aminofermentans. The sequence goes on from NZ_OW711693.1 coordinate 2,833,635, forward strand.
TTAAAAATAGTTTAATTACAGTAACAAAAATCGTATATTTTATACTTAGTGAACCCGAAAACACTTACAGGGAAGCTAGATGAACGTTCCCTTATAGTCAACAAAGCTCTTTTTATTTTTGTTGACTTTGAATGGTTTAATATAGGCGTTTCTACTATATTAAGCTGTTTATGAAAATAGGTTTTTGTTCCTGCCTTAAAGCTGTTTCACTATATATGCCTTTTCTCAGGACAGCAAAAAAGCACCAGGCAGATTAAACCGCCTGATGCTTTTAATAATCTATGCTTTTCCTTTTGTTATATAGTCATATATCTGTGTACTGGTGTCTGCATTCTTTATCTTTTTCAGAAGTTCCTGATTTTCAATAAGCTCATAAAGGTAATGGAAGAGCACTTTTATTTTAAGAGGCTCTTTATACTTAATGGCAATCAGGAATATAAGCTTTACCTTTTCGTCCTGATTCCAGCGAACCCTATGGCGTACACGGGCAACAGCTATGGCATTTTTCAATATATTGTCATAATAACCATGGGGGATTGCAATTTCATTTCCTATTGACGTCGGGCAGAACCTTTCACGCTCTAAAACATCTTCAAGAAACCCCTCCTCTACACAGCCGTTTTTTAAAAGAAGCTCCGTCATCTGGCTTATGGCTTCTTCCTTATGGGGAACGGATAAATCAGGCATAATCAGCTGCGTTTCAAAAACCTCGTGGATAAGCTCTTGAATAAGCTTCGTCTGATAACGCCACTCCATATTGTCCAAACCGTTTTTAATGCATTCCAAGTCATTTTTATTAATATGCTTTGTAATCTCTATAACGTTATCTGCGTAGTCTTTAAAGGGCACTGTAGAAATAACAAGACAGTTCTCTGCCATAGCAGGCTCAAAGTTTTTAAAATATAAGCTTTTTTTAATAATTAGTTTCGGTATTTCCTCTTCTATCTTTTCTTTCTGATAAAAAGCCGTATGATAGTTTGTTCCGTGAACAAGTATGGCAGGAATGCGATTTTTTATATCATGGATACAATTTCGTATTAATAAGGTAATCCAAGCCACATCGTCTTGTCTGAAACGGCAGCCGATGCACTCTTCAACGCTGTGGATATTTGTCATGCAGATACCGTAAAGGCCTGTAAGCTGCTTTTGAATATCTCTGTAAAGCTCGCTCCAATCAAGGATTTGGTAAGCTTCTCTTATTTTTATCCGTACAAACGCAATACTTAGTTCCTTAATAAGCTCAGCATTAACACTTAACAGCTTAGTGCCTATAATTTCTTCTATTCTAAGGAGAAAGTCTATTACAATATCTTTATATTCGTCATCTGCCTCTATATTGGCATCATCGCAGGTAGATGCAACAAAAAGTCTTGCAGCTAAATACTGTGCCTCGGGTAAATAGCCCTTTTTCATTTCCGGCAGGACATGCTTCAGTATATGAAGCGCAGCCTCCAGATATTTGTCGGGAATCTTTACCGGCTGGCCTTTCTGCTCCTCTTTATTTATTTTCTTCCCCAGCCGTACCCTCTCCATAGTAATGGCAAGGTATTCCAAAAGCCTTCCGAAGGAAATATCAATAAACTGAATACCGAGTTTTATTTCTCCTGCTTGGAGCTCTTCCTGTGCGGCAATTAAATCTTCCTTTGAATAGGTATTGGAAAGGTAAGTATAGGCCTTTTTACTTATTCTTCTATCCATCGGCCCCGTATCTTCCAAAATGGTATCCCTGTTCCAATTCCAATATTTCGAATTATTGCAGTCTATCATGGACTGGCGGATATTAAACTCATTTCCTTCTAAGATAATCCCCTGATTTCGTACTCGCCTTATTTCTACGTGGAATTTTTTAAGCTCTTTATCTATCTGTTCTAAATCCTTCTGTATTGTATTTCTGCTGACAGACAATTCATCTGAAAAAAGCTGAATCGTATAATTGGCAGGGTAAAGGAATAAAGTTTCCAGTATGTATTCCTTTCTGTAAGTGTAGAATTCCGAGGTTCTGCTTACGGCTTCATTTAAGGCATGGATAATTTCCTGCCTTTGCTCCGGCGTAGCAACCAGCAAAAAGCCCTTTTTCGGAATACTCTGGAGGGAAGCATGAAACTTTTCAAGCTCTTTTTTTATCTGGGAGAGATTATGTTTAATATTACTGGCGGATATACCGGTTAAATCTGCCAGTGAATTTGCAGTAATATACCCGTCAACGTCAACAATGCTTCTTATAACCTTTTCACTGATAAGATCCATGTAACACCGTCCCCTTCTTTTAACAGCTTCACGATAAAACTTCCTTTTCAGTTTAAATCATTTAAGAAACTATCCCATGCATATAATAAAACATTTTAAGGAAGAAAGAAAAGCCTGCTGAAATATAGTCAGTCAATTTGCTTTTATTCCCAAGTGAGTATTCTGATTGAGGGAGCTTAAAATAAGAGAAAAGCAAATGGATTATGGCATTATTTCATATTTTATTAAACTTAAGCTCAGCATTTTTAAGTTCGCTTATTATAGGCAGTGAATAAAAAAAATACGGGATATTTTACAAGAAAATATGAATTCAAGTATTTGTGACAATGAAGTTATGTTTCTATGGCAAAACAGACTAAGTTTTGAACCTTTCAGAAATATCCTAAGACAAATCAATTAATTTGTTTCATCATAAGATATTATTTATGTTCTGTCAAAATTTTTAAATCAGAAAGGGAAATGATAAGCCAATTTTATTTAGGGTATACTTAGAAATTTATAAGAAATATAGTCAATTTGCTTTTATGCCGAAATGAATATTTAGATTGAAACGGCTTAAAATAAAAGAAAAGCAAATGGACTATGATATTATTTCATTCATCAAGTATAAAAAAACACCCGCCACGAATTTAATTCGCAACGGGTATTTTTATTTAACGACTCAGAAGGGGCTCGAACCCTCGACCTCCGGCGTGACAGGCCGGCGCTCTAACCAACTGAGCTACTGAGCCAAATTTTCCAAAAAATAAAAACCCTCTAAGAGAAAGGATTTTCTTAAAGCCTAAAGAAAGCGCTTCCCCTCTTTAAGAGGGGGGAGTTTTCTTTAATAAGTGGGCCTTCGGGGACTCGAACCCAGGACCGTCCGGTTATGAGCCGGATGCTCTAACCAACTGAGCTAAAGGCCCAAAAAAAGCCGATGATCGGACTCGAACCGATAACCTGCTGATTACAAGTCAGCTGCTCTGCCAATTGAGCCACATCGGCATTGTTCCGGCAGCCATCTACTCTCCCGGGCAGTCTCCCGCCAAGTACCATCGACCGTCTATGGCTTAATCGTCGTGTTCGGTATGGGAACGGATGTTTCCCATAGACGCATCACCACCGGAAATATTTACCTTAAAGGTATGACCCGTAGGGGAATCGAACCCCTGTTACAGCCGTGAAAGGGCCGTGTCTTAACCGCTTGACCAACGGGCCATGTAAGTGTTTCTGCGTGCTTTTGTTTTGCTCGCTCGCGTCAACGTTATTTATAATACACCATCACAGACTATTTGTCAACTCTTTTTTCATTATAATTTTCCAGATGTTTTTCAAATTATGAAATGGCGAAAAACGTCGTAAATTCAAGGTTTATTAAATGTAAAAATGCCCTGTTGAATTTTCAGAATTTTACGTCTTTTGTTTTTTTATAATTAATTTTATGATTTTGGAACATTATAATTTTATATCCGTCTTAAAAGTATGATTTAAAAAATAAAAAATATAAATAAAGCGGTAAATAGATTTTGCTATTTACTGCAACAGAAGAAAGGAATAGATATTATGATTAAGAAAAACATTACGGCAATAGGTACAGCATTTATTATTGCAGCATCTGCATTTTCCCCGGTATATGCAATGAACACAAATGTAGCTTTAGATCCTTCGGTTTCTTACGAAAATACACAAATCAATAAAGCCTTCACTGAATTCACAGGCAAAATAACCGAATTCAGAGACATTAACGGCAAAACTTTAGTAAGAGTAGAAGAAAATAAAGATAGCATGATTGATTTTGTTGTTGATGAAAATACGGTTATTGTGGATAAAGACGGGCTTATCAGCATAAAAGACCTTAAAATCGGAGACGAACTTAAATCCGTATATATTATGCCTCAGATGACAATTATGATTTATCCGGCGCAGCTTGTTTCAAACGTATTAATTAAAGTAGACAATGAAGGCCCCAGCTCTATAAAAGTAGACCTTTTTGATGAAAATTTGCTTTCTTCCACCAAGGATTTAAGATTAAATATAAACCCTGAAAATCCGGTGCTTGACCAAAAAGGAAACCCTTATGAGGGAAGCCTTGAAAACAAATCTCTCCTGATTTATTATACTATCGTTGCCGAGAGCATGCCCGCCCAGACTACTCCGGAAAAGATAATCGTTATGGATATAGATAAAACCCAGCTTGATATTGAGCTTCCGGAAGAACCTGGTGTTCCTGAAGAACCACAGGATAAAATCGACCATGAACTTGTGGAAAGCATGCAGTTTTTCGTAAACAAAACCCACGTTCCTACCAGCGGCGCCTATATGAAAGGGGATGTCGTAATGGTTCCTTTAAGAGCTATTGCAGAAGCCTTCGGCCAGTCAGTTGAATGGAACGGAGAAAACAAAAGCGTTAAAATAAGCGACTCTACAACAATTACCATAGGAAACAAAGAATACAGTGTAAACGGCGCTTCCTTATCTTTTGAAGAAGCCCCAGAGCTTAAAAACGAGCTCACCTATGTTCCCATGAATCTTATTTTAGAAGCCTTTAACGCTCAATTAAGACTTGATGAAGGTATATTCGACCTTTCTGTAAACCAATAATACCATATAAAAAAGCAGGCAGGGCCCATGGGCCGCCTGCTTTTTATTTTAGAAAAATAAATTTTGAAAGAAAAGCGATGAAATGCTTAAAACAATCCAGCATATAAGCCCAAGCATGAGGGGCTTTCCTGCTGTTTTTACAAGTTTTGCAATATTCGTATTAAGGCCGATTGCAGTCATTGCCATTATTATCATAAATTTCCCTGCTCCGTAAAGAGCGTTATATATATTAGGGTCTATATTTATAAAAGTATTCATAATAGCGGCGGCAACAAAGCCTAAAATAAACCAGGGAAATATCTTTTTAATGGAAAAGCCTTCTGCCTTCCCTCTCCTTCTTCCCTCATAGATAGATAAAATAAGCGTAATGGGGATAATTGCAAGGGTTCTGGTAAGCTTTACGATTACGGCCTGGTCTCCGGCAGCTTCGCTGAAGGAATATCCGGCGGCAACTACAGATGAGGTATCATTTATGGCAGTTCCTGCCCAAAGACCGAAATTAAAATCGCTCATATTTAAAATATGGCCCAGTGCCGGAAAGATAAATGCCGCCAAAACATTAAATAAAAATATAGTGCTTATGGAAAAAGCAATTTCCTCATCGTCTGCATTGATAACAGGGGCTGTTGCGGCTATGGCGGAGCCTCCGCATATAGATGTTCCCACCCCGATTAAAACAGCAGTTTTTCTCTCCACCTTCAAAAGCTTGCTGAAAAAATATGCCGTAATAAAGGTGATGCTTAAAGTAAATATCATAAGAACTACAGTTTGGGAGCCTGTTTTAAAAATACTGAACAGATTCATATTAAAGCCTATGAAAATAATAGCATATTGCAGTATTTTTTTAGACGTAAACTGTATTCCTTTTGAAAAGCAGTCGGGTCTTTTTATAAATGCAAGAATCATACCTATTAAAATACCGAATACAGGTCCTCCTGCTATTTTAAATTTTTGTCCTAAAAAATGGGCCGGAATTGCAAGAAAAAATGTCAGGGCTATTCCCGGCGCCATTTGTTTCAGTTTTTCCATTTGTATAAATCCTCCGGTTATTCTAGGAGTGTCTTAAAAGCTTTATAGTAAATTTAAAGTTGAACAGCAGCAAAGCCGTATATTCACGAAGGCTCAAAAATGTACCGTTTCCGAAGGAAATCCGTGTTTTTGAGCCTTAAGGGAATAGGCTTTTGCTACTTCTTTATGATAAATTTACTTTAGCTTTTCGGACGCTCTTCATTTAATTTCTGTCTGTTTCTATCCTCTGTAATATTTTATAAGGGCCTGAGTGCCTTCGTCCCCATGGCCTTTTTCCATAAGCGCTTCATAAAGACTGCATACAGAATTAAGCATAGTAAGCTCTTTTCCCTTTTCAGCCATAACAGATTTTATGATGTTCATATCTTTAATAAAATGCTTTATGAAAAATCCCGGGTCGAAATCTCCGTTCAAAACCCTCGGGGCCGTATTCATAAGCTGCCAGCTTCCGGCGGCTCCATTTTTTATGGCATTCAGCATGAATTCTATATCCAGGCCGTTTTCCTCGGCGTAATATATGGCTTCTGTCATTGCGGCAACGGCCCCTGCTATTGCTATCTGGTTTGCCGCCTTTGTGTGCTGGCCGCAGCCGGGTCCGCCCATATATATGATGTTTTTACCCATAAGCTCAAATAAAGGCAGGGCTTTTTCAAATCCTTCCTTGTCGCCCCCGGCCATGATGGATAAAGTTCCGGCCTTTGCGCCTGAATCTCCGCCGGAAACCGGTGCGTCTATCGTATGTATATTCTTCTTCTTCCCTTCTTCATATATACGCTTTGCAAGCTCCGGTGAGGACGTGGTCATATCAATTGCCACAGCCCCCTCTTTAGCAAACGCAAGGATTCCTTCCGGTGAAAAGTATACCTCTTCAACGTCTTTCGGAAAACCGACGATGGTAAATATAAACTCGGCGTCTTTAACGCACTCTTCTATGGTTTTACAAGGGGTAATGCCAAATTCCTCAAGGGCATCGGCTTTTTCGGAGCTTCTGTTATAGGCTTTTATTTCATGTCCCCCATTTTTCAGATGCAAAGCCATTGGCTTTCCCATAACGCCTGTGCCTATCCATGCTATTTTCATGCCTTATCTCCTCCGTATAGTTAAATATACTTATTAAACTCGAAACTATCTTTTTTCTTTAAGTTTAATAAACTTTCCTTCAATTGATAATATTAAATCAAGTAGAATTAAGAAAATCTATTTAATATAAGGTTATAGCAAATCCTTCTTCGGGTCAATCCCTTTGAAATAAAATTCCAGCTGGAAAAGCCGAAAAAGTGGTCTAAAAGACCACTTTTTCAAAACCTTAAGGCATTATTTTACTAAACTTTACATCTTATACGTCAAGCTTTCCCCATGTTCTTAAATATTCTTCTTTTGTCATCTGAGGCTTGAAGTTTTTCTTTATTTCAAGGGCTTTTTCTGCTCCGTTTGCAAGAAGGTCGATAGCCGTCATTACAAGGCCCTTTGCCGTATTGATATAGGCTGTTTCCTTGTCGGTTATTTCAAAATCTTTGGAGTGGAAATCACCTGTTACGGCACAGAAATTAGACTGCATCGTAGGCATAATTACAGAAACGTCGCCGACGTCTGTAGAGCCTGCTCCTGCCTCCGCTTCGTAAAGAACTTCGTCTTCCTTGTAAAGCGTTTTAAGGTTTTCATACATAACATCCATAAGGCCGTATTCAAGAACCGTAGGAAGGTATCCGGGAAGGTCTGTTATAATAGTTTCTGCTCCGACAGCGTCTCCGCCGGCCTTAAATGCCCTTGTAACCTTCTTATCGGCGTCAAGAATCGCTTCAACATTTGCTCCCCTGATGTAAGTTTCTATTCTTACATCGGCAGGCACAACGTTAACAAGGTCTCCGCCCTTTGTAATAATCGGGTGAACCCTGATATGGTCTTTATCCTGGAATGTTTCTCTTTGCATATGTACTGCTGTAAGGCCTAATGTAGCGGCATTAAGAGCGTTTATGCCAAGGTGCGGGGCGCCGCCGGAATGGGCTTCCTTGCCTTTATATTGAATAAGCTTTCCTAAGAAGCCGTTGCTTCCGCTGTTGGCAATTACCTTTATGCCCTTGTCGTTCACATTGGCAAGATGCTGCATAATCATCATGTCAATATCGTCCATTTTTCCAATGCGGATAAATTCCTGCTTGCCGCCAAGAAAATGGATTTTGCCTTCTTTTCTTAAATTATTTCTATATTCTATTTCAACATATTCTTCTGCAGGAACAGCCATAAGAACGATATCACCTGAAAGCTCTTCCATAATTCCTGTTCCGTGAAGGGCATAAGCAACGCCCATAAGGCCCGCTATCATGGCATTATGTCCGCAGGCATGAGCAGCTCCCGTAGTCTTATCGGCACATCTATGCGCAGGGGAAACTACTGCGTCAAGCTCTCCCATTACGGCAACTCTTGCTTTTGTTTCCTTGCCTTTAAGGGGAGCTATAACTCCTGTTATTGCAACTTCGTCTTCATATTCGTATCCAAGCTCATCAAATATCTTTTTAACCTTAGCAGCGGTTTTTACCTCTTTGTAGCCAAGCTCCGGCTCTGAAAATATAGACTCACCGATTTCTATGATTTTGTCTCGGTTTTTGTCAATAGCTTCACAGGCTCTTCTTTTAAGTTCCTCAACAGATACGGACATAAGTATACCCTCCTTTTTTTAGGCAATATTGAAAACAGAAAATATCCGGACATAATCCAATAAAAATGCGCCTATAGGATTTTAAAGAAGCATATTAATGGCAAACAGAGGGGAATTCAGGGTTTTCCATATTACCTGATTAAGATTTGTAATAAATATAAGTGATTTAAAACCTGCTTTAAGTTTTAAATAGCTTACTATAAATGGTAGCACTTATGATTTTAAGTGTCAATTAGCATTACAAACAAAAAGAATTTCTGTAAGGGGTTGTATAAATATAAAAGCTTATCCTATAAAGATAAGCTTTTATATTTAATAAGCGTAAGATTCATTTATATTTTTCTTATTCTTCCAAAGAAGTAAAAGAGAATAAAGCAGCATAAATTTACAATAACAATGCTTGCTCCTGTAGGCAGGGAATATAGAAAGGATATGCATAAGCCTATAAAAAAACATAGGACGGATATTAAAGCCGATGAAATAATAACTTTTTTAAAGCTTCTGAAAACCCTCATGGAAGTAAGGGCCGGAAATATAATCAGGCTTGAAATAAGTACAGCGCCCATCATTCTCATACCCACTACGATGGTTAAAGCCGTGAGCATGGATATGAGCATATTATAGGCCCCTACATTGGTTCCGGTGGCTTTTGCAAAATCCTCATCAAAGGTTACGGCAAATATTTTGTTATAAAACAGGATATAAAGCACAATAACACATAATGCCACAAATACGCTTAAATATAAATCATTTTTACTCATGGCAAGAATGCTTCCGAACATAAAATTATGAATATCCACATTAAGCCCCGTTGTCATAGCAACGGCTATAATGCCTATGGATACGGAGCTGCTTGCGATAACAGCTATTGCGGCGTCGCCTTTGATGGTGCTGTTTTGGCTTATTCTTAAAAGCAGAAATGCCGCAAGCATAACAACGGGAACTGCTACCTGCAAGGGGGCAAGATTTAATGCCATAGCAACGGCAAGCGCCCCAAAGCCAACGTGGGAAAGGCCGTCGCCTATCATGGAAAATCTTTTAAGTACAAGGCTTACGCCTAAAAGGGCAGAGCAGAGAGCAACCAAAATGCCTACAATAGCAGCCCTTATAATGAAATTATATGAAAAAAGCGCTCCTATAAGCTCAAGCATCGGCTTCCCCTCTTTGCATTTTTTTAGCCATCTCCGTTTGAAGATATTCTTCTTTCGTGCCGTAAAATATTTTAGAATGCCCTAAATGAAGTATTTTTTTGCAATAGTCCATTGCTCCTTGAATATCATGTGAAATCATAATAATGGTAATGCCCTCTTTTTTATTCAGCTTATCTAAAAGATTATAAAAATCAGCGGAAGCTATAGGGTCAAGGCCTGCCATAGGCTCGTCAAGAAGCAACAGCTTCTTTGTAGCACACAATGCTCTTGCGAGAAAAACTCTTTGCTGCTGCCCTCCCGAAAGGTCTCTGTAGGGCTTATTTTTTAAATCCCATATGCCGAGTCTTTTCATATTTTCTTCCGCTATATTTTTTTCTCTTCTGGAATAAAAGGGCAGCAGCCTTCCGTGGTTTAATGTCCCTGAAATCACTACCTCATAAACGCTTGCGGGAAAGTCCTTTTGTATATCGCTTTGCTGGGGAAGATAGCCTATTTGATTTTTATTAATGCCAAAGCTTATCTTTCCTTTCATGGGCTTTATAAGACTTAAAATACCCTTCATAAGCGTACTTTTTCCTGCACCGTTTTCTCCCAGAATGCAGATAAAATCCCCTTCTTCCGCCGAAAAGGAAATATCCTTTATAACAGGGCGCCTTTCATAGCCTAAAGTCAGGCTTTCACATGATATTACATTCATTTCTAGTTCAGTCCCTTTCTAAGGCTCTCCACATTGTTTTTCATTATTGAAACATATGTCTCGCCCTTTTCAAAATTGTCCTTTGTAAGATTATGGGCCGAATGCAGCAGAAGCATACCTGCCCCTGTTTCTTCACTTATGGCATTTGCTATGCTTTTTGAACTAAGTTCTATATAATAAACATAGGGTATTTTTTCGTTCTTTACCTTATCCACAAGAAAAGCGATGGTTCCTGCGCTTGCCTCGCTTTGGGTGCTGCAGCCGGAAAAAGCAGCGCTATAGTTTAAACCATACTCATCTACAAAATACCGAAAAGGAAACCTGTCTGCAAATACCAAAGATTTCCTCTCTGCATTATCTACAACAGCTTTTATTTCGGAATCTACTTTTTCTATTTCAGAAATATAAGAATTTGCATTTTCTTTATAATAATCTGAATTCTCCTCATCAATGGCTACGATTTCTTTTTCTATTGCATCTACAAGGGTTATGGCATTTTTAGGAGAGGTCCATATATGTTCATCTTCATGGGTATGATCGTGGTCTTCTTCATGATCGTGGTCCTCTTCATGCTCGTGGTCTTCTTCATGCTCATGGTCTTCCTCATGTTCGTGGTCTTCTTCGTGCTCATGGTCTTCCTCATGCTCGTGATTCTCCTCGTGCTCATGGTCGTGATCATGTTCCTCTTCTTCCATGCCCTCTACAAGCTCTTCTTCCACAACATTTACATAATCCATAAGGCGTAAAACCTTCTTTTCACCAAGCTCTATGGATTCAAGCACAGTATTGACCCATTCGTCGTTTTCTCCGCCGATATAGATAAACATATCGGCATCGTTTATTTTTATAATATCCGCCGGCGACGGGTCGAAGGTATGGCTTTCTGCTCCCGGTTTTAAAAGCATTGTTATGTCTGCCTTATCCTTAGCGACAGCCCTTGCGAAATCATAAGCCGGAAAATTCGTTGTAACTATATTTAATTTTTTATCTTCATTTTTATTATTAAGCTCCTGGGGCGTTCCTTTGGCACCGCACCCTGCGAGCATGACCGCAGAAATTAAAAAAGCGATAATTTTTTTCATCTATATCCTCCTATAACTGTTCTAAAGCATTAAACTACAAAGAGAAAACATAGTAAATAAACTTAAAAACGGACAAGCTCATTTACTATAGGCGAAAGAAAAACTTATTAAACTAAAACTTAAAAACTTTTTAAGTTTAATAAGTATAGCCCTCAATTGTTCAGCCTAACCTTCAGCTCTGTAAGGGTTTTTTCTTTGACTCTTTCTTTGATAGATAAAATTAAGAGATTAAAGCTTTTTAAACCATAGAATAAAAAATATGCAGCCGAGGCTGCCGTAAAAACAATTTTTCTGAAATTATTCTTTGTATATTCATTAAAGGTACAGAAAGCGCAATGATCGCCGTCACATTGATGGCTATGTTCCTGAACTTCATAAAAAATCCGTACGCCAAAGGATATTAAAATCAAAAAAAGTAAAAATACAGCAATTACAGGTTTTGCTAAAGAATGAATTTTCATAAATTATCTATTCCTTCTTCATACAGCTTTTGCATTTTCCGTAAATCACGCTTTTGCTGCTATCCATATTGAAATTATGCTCGTTTTTAATATGCTCCGAAAGCTTGTCCAGAAATCCGCAGCTCAAATGTTCCACCTTGCCGCAGCCGCTGCATATCATGTGATAAATACATTCATTTTCATTGTTTTCACCTATATATTGGTAGCAGGAGCTTAGGCCGTCCATAAAGGAATATTTTATCACTACGCCTTCTTCCACAAGATTCTTTATGCATCGATATACTGTAGCCTGCCCTACATTAAGCCCCGAGGATTTAAGATGGTATACTATATCATCAGCAGTTACATGGTGATTGGCATTCTCTTTAAAGTACGATAAAATCATATCTTTTTGTTTTGTTTTATATTTTTTGGGACTACTCATTTCACGCCTCCATTAAATTGAAAACAATTATCATTTTTATTTTAAGATAATTTCTAGATATTGTCAACAGATACAGTAAATTTAAAGTTATAGTAAAATAGCTTTAAGGCAGTAACAAATTATTTTACTATAACCGGTAATAAAGCCGTATATTTCCGGCAGACTCAAAATGTACTGTTTCCAAAGGAAACCCGTGTTTTCAGCTTGTCTGGGATAGGCATTTATTACTTCTTTGTACTAAATTTACTCTATCGAAAGACACAAAAAAGCCAGAGAATATTCTCTGGCTTTTAATATTATACAGGGGTAGAAGGACTCGAACCCTCAAGAACGGTTTTGGAGACCGGCATGTTACCATTACATCATACCCCTAAAGAATGGTACTGACAAATACATATTATAGTAAGAATTATCTCTTTTGTCAAGAAAAATAAATAAACTTATCACAGCCAAGCCATGAAAAATACGGAACAAGATTTTGATTTTAGAAGCTCAGCCTTTAATCAATCTGATGGAAAAGCATTTTGCTCTGCAAAAACCCAAGCATAATGCCAAAGGCATTATCTTTACGGCCAATTTTTTCGGTATCAATCTATTTCTGTCAAATTGCAAAGATTTACAAAGTTTTATTTTAGTGACAGGAGAACCTATATATTTATTTCAACGGCACGGTTAAGGCGCATGCTTTCTTTCGGGTCTATTGCCCTTTGGTTTTTAGAGCCTCTGAAACGAAGGTCGAGACTTCTTTCCGCCAGAATAAATTTACCGTCTATTATAATATCTGCATAAAGGGCAAGGTGAAGCATATTTTCATTTTTTATTATTTCTTCCCATAGGTATCCCGTATATATAATTAAATTAAGCCCGCTTTTCTTAACATGCGCTGCAACAATAGAAAGGGCCTCCGTATGCAAAAAAGGCTCTCCGCCGGAAAATGTAACACCGTCAAGGAGAGGATTTTGATTAATCAGCTGTATGATTTCTTCTGTATCTATTTCTTTCCCGCCGGAATAGGAATGGGTATCCGGATTGTGGCAGCCGAGGCATTTATGGGGGCATCCCTGGGTAAATACTGTAAGGCGTATCCCCGGCCCGTCAACTACAGAGTCATTTGCTATTCCTGATATTCTGATTTTCATTATTCCCTCTTTAAAGCTACGGCCTGCCGCCAAAGGTATCTTTGGCAGCGGCCGTAAATATATTTTTAAAGTGTGTTATGCTTTACTCTGTCTCTTACTTCCGCAAGCTTCGCATTGTTGAACCTGTCTAAAGTTCCTACAAGGTATCCTGTGATTCTTCTGATTCTTTCAAAGGGAAACTCACTTTCGTCTCTTCCGCATTTAGGGCATTTGTCTCCTATAATGCCTGTATATCCGCATACCGGATCCCTGTCTACAGGGTGGTTTATGGAGCCGTAGCCTATGCCGGACTCTTTCATAAAGCGTATTACTTTTTCAAAGGCCGGAAGGTTTTGGGTAAGGTCTCCGTCCATTTCAACATAAGTAATATGACCTGCGTTTGTAAGCTCATGATAAGGAGCTTCTTTTTTTATTTTTTCAAAGGCTGAAATATTATAATAAACAGGGATATGGAAGCTATTGGTGTAATATTCTCTATCTGTAACCCCTTCAATTTCTCCGAAAAGCTTTTTATCTATTTTTATAAACCGGCCTGAAAGGCCTTCGGCAGGAGTCGCTATAAGAGAAAAATTAAGCTTCATCTCCTGAGCCTTGTCGTCCATTCTCTTTCTCATATGAGAAACAATTTTTAATCCTAATTCCTGGGCCTTATCGGACTCGCCGTGATGCTTTCCTATGAGGGCTTTTAAGCACTCCGCAAGGCCTATAAAACCTACGGTAAGGGTTCCATGTTTTAAAACCTCTTCAACTGTATCGTCTATGGAAAGCTTTTCAGAATCCATCCAAACGCCTTCCCCCATTAAGAATGGGAAATTCCTTACCTTTTTGGAACACTGTATTTTAAAGCGTTCAAGAAGCTGGTCTATGCAAATATCAACCACTTTATCAAGCTCTGTAAAGAACAAGTCTAAATTACCCTTTGCCTTTATGCCAAGCCTTGGAAGGTTGATGGAAGTAAAGCTTAAATTGCCTCTGCCGTAGGTAATTTCTTTTTCAGGGTCATAGACATTGCTTACAACTCTTGTTCTGCACCCCATATAGGCGATTTCTGTTTCAGGTTTTCCTTCCTTATAGTATTTTAAATTAAAAGGAGCATCCTGAAATGAGAAATTAGGGAAAAGCCTTTTTGCGCTTACTCTGCAGGCAAGCTTGAATAAATCATAATTCGGCTCGCCTTCGTTATAATTTATGCCTTCCTTCACTCTAAATATGTGTATGGGAAATATAGGGGTTTCGCCGTTTCCAAGGCCCGCTTCCAGGGCAAGAAGAACGTTTTTTATAATCATTCTTCCTTCTGCGGAAGTATCCATTCCGTAATTGATAGAGGAAAATGGCGTCTGCGCCCCGGCCCTTGAATGCATGGTGTTTAAATTATGCACAAGAGCTTCCATGGCCTGGAAGGTTTCTCTATCGGTAGCCTTTATGCTCTTATCTATGGCAAATTCCTGGCATTTTTCTATGACGGAAGCATCTACGCCAATGCCTTCCAATGCCTCTTTTTCTTTCTTTAAATAGGCTTCATTTTCCGTCATTCTAAGGTCTGTCCCTGAAGATAAAATATCCTTTTGTATAGCCGAAACCTTTTCATCTGCCTCTTCCATGCCGGCTAAAAGCTCTAAAGCCTTTGCCATGTTCTGCCTATATTGCTTTCGGAAAGTCTTTTTAACCCCGTCGGCAAGGCCGTAATCAAAGTTTACAATGCTCTGGCCGCCGTGCTGATCGTTCTGGTTGGACTGAATGGCGATACAGGCAAGGGCGGAATAGCTGCCGATGCCCCTTGGCTCTCTTAAGGTTCCGTGGCCTGTTGAAAAGCCGCCGGAAAAAAGCTTTATCAGGTCTATCTGGCAGCAGGTGGTAGTCATCGTAAGAAAATCAAGGTCATGAATATGAATATCCCCGTCTTTATGAGCTCTTGAATGCTCCGGCTTTAATATATACATTTCGTAAAACTGCTTTGCACCCTCGGAACCGTATTTAAGCATAGTTCCCATAGCAGTATCGCCGTTTACATTGGCGTTTTCTCTTTTTATATCGCTATCTTTGGAGTCTTTAAATGTAATATCTTCATATATTCTCATAAGCCTTGTATTCATTTCCCTGATACGGCTTCTTTCGGCTCTGTAGAGAATATATGCCTTCGCAACCTGACTGTGATTTTTTATCATGAGGGATTCTTCTACGATGTCCTGTATCTGTTCAACAGTGGGGGTAAAAAGGCCCCTTTCGTAAAGGCTCTTGATGGCCTCTCCGCAAATCATCTTATAATAAGGATAAGACCTGTAGTCGCCTACGGCCTGAAAAGACTTCCTTATAGCGTCTATTATTTTTTCCTCATCAAATACGGCTGTTCGCCCGTCTCTTTTTATGACGTTCACAATCTGGTTTTCATCTTGCTTTAATATTATCATTTTTTAATCCCCTTAATAGTATAATTAGCTCCTTAAGGCTCCATGGCCTAAAAAACAAACACTATTAATTTGCTTTTGCCTGATTATCTTTTTGCAAAAGCAAATTGATTCTATATTGATTCAAATCACTATAGTTTTGCCTTAGAGAATTATTTTAAAAAACATTTAAGCCTGCTAATGGTTTTCATAAAAGGCTTATGAACTGATAGAAAGCCTTATCCTCAGCATAAATAAGCTTTATAAAGCTTATTTATGCTGAGGAAAGGCAGCAAGTCAATTGTTCATTTTCTCTGGCAAAATACTATATTTAGTGCCTAACATATACTAGTATACTATATATAGAGGGTTTTTCAATATTTTTCCTTGAAATATTTTTAATTTTTTTCTTGACAGGTCCCAGCCCTTATTTTAAAAGGCTTTTTGTATTTGCTGTAAAGGTTCTCGGTTTTGTTAAAAACTTTTCCATTTCAACGATGAAAATAGGCATGAAGCAGAGTAAGGCCACGATAAGCCATTGTTTAAAATCAAGAGCGGAAACTCTGAATATTCTGCTTACGGAAGGAATCATGATAACAGCCGCTTCCAGTATAACCCCTATGAAAAATGCTCCTATTAAATACAGATTGCCTTTTATACCCACTTCAAATATGCTTTTTTCGCTTCTCATGTTAAATGCATGAACCAGCTGGCTTATGCTTAAAGTGGCAAAGCACATGGTGCGGCCTATGAGGCAGGAGCCTTCCGGGTCGAAATAAACGACGCCTGTACCGAAGGCAATAAGGGCAAGAAGGCCGATCATAACGCCTTCTATGGCAATGCGCTTCCAAAGCCCGTCGGAGAAAAAGCTTCTGTGGTTTGAATAAGGTTTTCTTTCCATGGCCGTATCTTCTGCCGGGTCAAGGCCCAGAGCCACCGCCGGAAGAGAGTCTGTAATAAGGTTTACCCATAAAAGATGGATTGCCAGTAAGGGCATGTCCCATCCAAGCAAAATAGAAACGAATATTGTAAGGATTTCTCCGATATTACTGGAAAGAAGGAAGTGTATAGCCTTTCTGATGTTTTCGTAAATTCCTCTGCCTTCTCTTACGGCTTCAACGATGGTAGCAAAATTATCGTCCATTAAAACCATATCCGCTGCTCCCTTGGCAACATCTGTTCCCGTTATGCCCATGGCACAGCCGATATCCGCCGCTTTAAGAGCAGGAGCGTCGTTTACGCCGTCCCCCGTCATGGCAACTACATTCCCCTGAGACTGAAAGGCCTTTACTATTTTCACCTTATGCTCCGGTGTAACCCTTGCAAATACCGTATAATCGTCTATGATTTCATTAAGCTCTTCCTGAGAGATTTTATTAAGCTCCTCTCCCGTAATAGCTTTATCCCCCGCTTTCATAATGCCTATTTTTTCAGCTATGGCCTTTGCTGTAATCACATGGTCTCCCGTAACCATAACAGGCTTTATACCAGCCTTTTTACATACTCTTACGGCATGGAGAACCTCCGGTCTCGGCGGGTCTATGATGCCGAAAAATCCCATAAACACAAGATCGTTTTCTATGGTTTCTGCCTTAATATTTTTGGGAAGCTCCTTGACTATTTTATAAGATATTCCGATTACTCTTAAGGCTCTTCCAGCCATTTCTGAATTAAGCCTTTTTGCCCTTTGACTGTCGGAAGGACCTAACGGAATCTCTGCACCTCTTGAACAATAGGCTCTGCATTTATTTATCAGGATATCCGGGGCACCCTTTGTTATGCAAAGGTATCCCTCATCGGTTTTATGTATTGTGGTCATAAGCTTTCTTGAGGAATCAAAGGGAACCTCTCCCACTCTCGGAAATTTATCATCAAGGTCATTTTTAGCAATCATATCCTCATAAGCCGCAAGAACAAGAGCAGATTCTGTAGGGTCGCCGAAAACATTTCTTTCCTCTCCCCGCACTTCTAAAACACTGTCGTTGCATAAAGCGCCGTATTGTAAAATATTGCCGTACTCTCTTGATTTTTTATCAAGCTCGCCGTTAAGGCCGGATATTTCAACAACGCGCATTTTATTCTGGGTCAATGTGCCTGTTTTGTCAGAGCATATGACGTTTGCGCTTCCTAATGTTTCAACGGCAGGAAGCCTTCTTATGATGGCTCTTCTTCCAGCCATTCTCTGAACGCCTATGGCAAGCATAATTGTAACGATAGCAGGCAGGCCCTCAGGAATTGCCGCAACTGCAAGGCTAACGGAGGTCATAAACATAAAAAACGGCGGAAATGACCTTAAAAGGCCTATAATAAATATAATTAAACAGATGATAAGGGCGCCCATACCTAAAATTTTACTTGTTTCTGCAAGCTTCAGCTGCAAAGGCGTATCAGGAGCCTCATCTTTTGAAATTAAATCTGCAATTTTACCCATCTCCGTATACATTCCCGTTGCTGTAACGATGGCCTTTCCCCTTCCGTAGGTTATGCTGGAGCCTGCAAATATCATATTCTTTCTGTCGCCCACCAAAGAGCCTGCTTTTACCTTTAAAGAAGCATCCTTATCTACCGGGGCCGATTCCCCCGTAAGCGCCGCTTCTTCGGCCTTTAAATTTATGCTTTCAATAAGCCTTGCATCTGCCGGAACCATGTCTCCGGAATGCACTATAATGATATCCCCAGGGACTAAAAGCTTGGTGCTTAGCTTAACCAGTTTTCCTCCCCTTATTACTGTAGCTTCGGGGGCGGAAAGCTTCTTGAGGGCCTCAAGAGATTTCTCTGCTTTAAGCTCTTGAAAAAGCCCCAGAAAAGCATTGAGTATTACAATCATTAATATAATGATAGGGTCGATAAAATCTCTTTCTCCGTTTAGCAGGCTGATTCCCATGGAAACCCCTGCCGCAATAAGCAAGATAAAAATCATAAAGTCATTAAACTGCATAAAAAATCGAGTAATCGGGCTAACTCTTTTTTTCTCTGTAATTTCATTGGAACCATACTGCTCTCGTTTTTCCTCTGCCTGCCGGTTTGATAAGCCGAAGCTTATATCGCTATCAAGTTCCTTTATTGTTTCTTCAAAAGACATATTATGCCAGTACATTTTACATCTCTCCTTAGCTAATGTAAGAGCCTTTCCATAACCTGTTCATTTGGAAAGAAGCTCTGATATTTTTATATAATATATTTAGCTTGTCCGAAATATATGCAAATTCTTTAAGGCTAAAAAAACACTTATTTTGCCCATACAGTAAATTTACTTTTATTCTGAAGTGAATATTAAATTAAGATGAGTTAAATAAGAGAACAGCAAATTCACGGCGCTGCAATTTCGTATTGATTTAATCATAAAATTATTTTCTTAAGAATAAAAAATTCATAATTAACTTATATTGAAATTAGTACCTAATAATGATAGACTTAAACAGTATGACCGCTGAGCTTTATATAGTAAATTTAAAGTTAAACAGTGGCAAAGCCGTATATTCACAAAGGCTTTCACTGCTTCTTTATAATAAATTCACTATAAAAGAGGGATAAGATTCTATCCATTGATTTAAGGCTTACCGGCTTATAAGAAAGGTGATTGTATTGCAGATTAAAAGCGGAAAATCCTTGCGTTTCATAATTATTTTTTTATATCTTATTGCATTTATATATATGAGGATCATTCAAAAATATCCCATAACATGGCTTCTTTTAATATACATTATAATAGCGGTAATTTTATTGGGCCTGTTTTATACAAATATCCTCGGCCTCTTGGGAAATTATTTCTATGCAGTGGGAGATTATCAAAGGGCTGAAAAATATCTTAAAAAAGCAATAAAAAAAGAGACAATCCAGCCCACAGTTTATCTCAATTACGGCATTATTCTATTATTCAGAGAAAATTATGACGAAGCGCTGAAATATTTTGAAGAAGCAAGAAATCACAATAAAAGCGCCGCCATTGATAAAAATTTAAGCCTTACTATGGGCAGCTGCTATATCGCAATGGGTAAAAATGAAGAAGCCATCAAAGAGCTTGAAGCCCTTAAAAACGGCTATTCCGAAGGGCGGGAAAGAGTTTTAAACGTTCTGGCCTATGCCTATTTAAAAGAAGGCAATATTAAAAATGCCCTCTCTAATATCAATCTTTCCCTTGAAAAAAATCCTTCTGCCGCAGCAGCTTATGAAATTAAAGGCCTTATATATTATAAGCTGAATGATTTTGAAACGGCAAAAGCGGCCCTTCTGAAAGCGTTGGAGGCCGACAAATCTCTTCTCGACAGCAATTTTTATTTAGGGCTTATCTATGAGCATGAAGATAATACTGCTCTTGCCAAAAAATACTTTATGGCGGCTTCTTTATGCAATGCCACAAAGCTCAACAGCACCACAAAAGAAGAAATCGAAATGAAGCTTTCTAAGTATTAAAAAACCCCGGCATTTAAGCCGGGGTTTTTAGCATGAATATTATAAGCCTGTATCAACCTTTACGGCCTTTATGCCATATACTTCAAGAAACTGAAGGCCGTTTTCTTCATAGAATTTAAGGACCTTGCCATGGTTTCTTGCTGTTCCTAAAATATAATACATGTCTTTTTCCAAGGTGTTTCCTAAAAGCATTCTGGAACTTTCCTGATTATCCGTGGTAGTAAACTTCACCGCTCCATAGCCTTCTTCGGTACGGCCTACTTTAAAAAGCTTAAGTACCGGGCAGTCATATTCCTGCTGGTTGTAGGGAATGTAGCTGCCTTCCCATTTTGAAAAATCTTCGTCTATTTTTTCAGGTGTTATGCCTTCTCCTAAAACAGTTTTCGGCCCGTCTCCAAGAAGCATAAGATTAATACCCTTGACAGTTTCAAATGTGATTCGTCCAAGGCTTCCTGAATAAAAGCTTCCGTCGTCTTGGCTTATAAGCTGTAAGCCGTAATCATTTATTAATAAGCTTTCATCATCAAATACACTTATTTTGCCTATATTGGTAAAATACCCCTCGTATTTTTTAAGGGCTTCTGCTCCCGGCTTAATAGGTTTTGTGCTTTTGATAAGCCCTTGTTCAGGCTCTGCCCCTATTTTTTCGTCAACGGCACTGTTTAATGCATAAGCCGTTAAGGCAGAACTTAAAAGCACTGAGGAAGAGCTGTTGGCAGATGCGAAAACCCCTATTTTATTGTCAAGAGAAAGCTGCATATCAGAATGGTAATGGGCCACATCGCCTCCGTGGCCAACCATTTTTACGCCTAAAAATTCAGTTATATACATGCCTTTACCCATAATAAGCTGGGGATTAAGGCCCATATCGTATCCGGAAGGGCTGGTCATAACGGAAACACTGGTATCTGTAAGAAGGCTTTTTTCACCGTAGGAACCGTTATTAAGAAATATTTTCATAAATTCGGACATATCCTCTGCAGTTGAGTATAATCCCCCTGCCGGAAGGGCATTCACTATTAAATTGCTTTTTTCCTTTGGCTCCGATGCTCTGGAATAAGGAGCCGCAAGCTTTGATTTAATATTTTCATCGGCGAAAAAAGAAGTGTTTTTCATCCCTGTTTTTTCAAAGATATTCTTCTGTGTATATTCTATAAAGCCGTTAAAATCGTCGTCAAAGCCTGCGGCCCTTGATGCGATGATACCCAAAAGGACATAGCTGCTGTTAGAATAGCTCCATCTTTCAAGAGGCTTATTGTCCATATATTCTTTATTGATGTTTTCAACGAACTTATTCATATAATCCTTATTATAAGTGTCTTTCGTATAGAAGCTATCAAATAAATCACCGGGTATACCGGAAACATGGCTTAAGAGCATATTTACAGTGATATCCTTAAAATCTCCTCCGTATATTGGGTGGGGGGCTATATTAAGCTCCGGAACATAATGCGTTACTTTTTCATTGAGGTTTATTTTTCCAAGCTCCGCAAGCTGCATCACAGAAATAGCCGTAAATACCTTTGAAATAGACGCAAGATTAAATGCTGTATCTTTCTCTACTTTTATATTATTTTCAATATCGGAATAGCCGAAGCCTCTCGTCCATGTATATCCTGTATCCCCGTCTGTAAGGGTAAAAACCGTCCCCGGAACATCATAGGTATCCATAAGGCTATAGGCTAAGGTTACAACCGTCTTTTTGGTCTCTTTATAGCTGTCGTTTTCTTCTGTAAACAAATAGGCCACATCGTCATAATGGGCGTAGCTCTTTCCTTTTCTTATAATTACGGGATATGAAAGCTTGATTTCATTTTCACCGGTATAAGCATCAAAGCTTTCCTGCTTATATTTATAAGTAACGCCTTTATATTCTACAATAACGTATTCCCCTTCTGTGAAAACATTTGCCCCTGAAATTTCCGCGGCATTTCTTAAAGGAATATACCCCGCTGGAATCATATCCGAGCCATAATCGGTATCTGCTCCAAAAACCGAAATAGGATTTAAAAGAAGCGTAAGCGACAGTAAAAAAGCCCATATTTTTTTCATATTTACCTCCTTAAGCTTATATGCATCATACAAGCTTATTCATATTCATTTGATACGCTAAAAATACTACAGTAAAACAATAGCAAAGAAACGGCATATATCTATTCTCCATAATTCAAAAACACAGCTTTCCTTCAGAAACGGTATATTTTTGAATTATTCCGAATATAAGTTTTTTGCAGCATTTATTTGTTTTACTATATATCTTAATTGCCGTCTTTTCTTCACAGTCCTTTTATATCGTCAATTTACTTTTATTCCGGCTGTATAAAAACAGGCGGATAGGGCATGAAATAAAGTAAAAGTAAATTGATAAATACGATTGTTTTATTTTATCAAGTATAAGTGAACTTTATTAAGGTCTTGGGGATTCCTGCGGTTTTTCGCTTCCGTCTTCAATTATAATTTCAGAGCCCTTTTGAAAAACACATATCCAGGTTTTGCCGGGGTTAAGCTTTATTTTATCTCCCTTTTCATCTGTCCATAAGGTAGGCTCAAGCTTTCCCGCCTTAGACCATTTTATGGGATAGGAAACTCCCTTTGTAATTAAAAGACCGTCTCCGCTTCCAATATTATCGAATTCTCTTCTTCCCTCATTGTCTATTACTTTCATGCCGACGTATTGAATAATTATATTATTTACCTTAAGCTGCTCATTATTCTCGCTGTCTATATGCTTATTTCCATTTTGAAACCTTAAATACTTTTCTTCTTCCTTGTCATATTCAAAATATCCCACCTGGCTTTGAGGAGCAAAAGGCACGGTTATATTGAACGCTGCATCTCCTTTAGGCATCTCCTCAGTTTCTGAATAAAAATCAAAAGGCGCCTCGTATTCTTCTTTAAGCTCGAGGCGAAAACCCTTTGCGGAAGCTTCGCTCTTAAGCAATTCCGCTGCGGTAAAGGAAGAATGCTCGTACATTCCGGGCTTACTGAGCCTTTCTTTATCTCTTACAAAGGTTTTTCCGTCAAGCTGCATTCCGTCTAAATGGTCGTATCCCAAACGGCGTATATCGGCATATCCCTGCTCGCTTCCCCCGTGATGGACAAAAATAGCATCATTATCTATGGCAAAGTCAAGAAAATACGGTCTTGTGCTTCGTACAGAGCCTATTTTTTTACTGTCAAAA
Source organism: Anaeropeptidivorans aminofermentans (assembly GCF_940670685.1). Lineage (GTDB taxonomy): Bacteria > Bacillota > Clostridia > Lachnospirales > UBA5962 > Anaeropeptidivorans > Anaeropeptidivorans aminofermentans. The sequence goes on from NZ_OW711693.1 coordinate 2,857,080, forward strand.
TCTTTAAATATGGCTATCAGGCGGGTTATTCCCCCTTCTGCCAAAACCTCATATAGAATATCCGCCTGAGATATTCCGCTTTGTGGGAGGGCCTTAGGCAAATTATTTATTACAACGGCATAGGGTCTTTTTCCGGTTTCTTTTTCATCTATGTAAAGACCTGTAAGGGGATCTATGGCAAGGCCTGTTAAATCTGGGCCTTCTTCCTTAGGCTCCTCAGGAACTTCCTCTTTATCTCTTGAGACTCCAGATGCTTCCTCTGAAGGTGCAGAAGGATTATCATCTTCTTTTCCTTCCCTGCCGCATGCTGAAAAAACAAAAATTGATGCAATAACTACTGCTAAAATCCGCTTAATCATATTTTCCTCCTTCATTTACCGTCAACTATTCTATTGACAGTTTTATAAAACCAATTTGACTATATAAAGCAAAACAACTTTAAGGTAGTAATAAAACCTATTTTTCATAAACGTCCTAAATATATAAAACCTCTGTATTTAAGCCATTCATCTTTGACAAAGATAAAAACTCTTTGTTGACTATAAGGGAATGTTCACCTGAAAACAATTTTATAGTAAATTTCACATAAAGAAGTAACAAAAACCTATTCACAAGGGATTCAAAACACGGATTTCCTTCGGAAACAGTACATTTTTAAATCCCCGTGAATATACGGTTTTGTTACCGTTTAACTTTAAATTTACTATATAGCTTCATTGTAAGTGCTTTCAGGTTCACTAAGTATAAAATATATGTTTTTTATTACTATTTATTAATTTCTTTACTATAGTCAGCAAACCTTAAAAGAATCATTTGGAAACTAAGATTCATTTGATTTTAAACTTGCCTGCTAATATTTTCTAAATATGCAAAAGTTAATTCCCTATATATTCTAACAAGCTTTATATGCAATAGGCAACATAATTATTTCTTAAATGTAGCGTCATTTATCTCTTTAAAAGGCACAAAATAAGGGCGAAGTTAATTTCGCCCTTATTTTTACAGTAAGTTAATGTTTAATTTAAATTTACTTGAAGCCTTATTCGCCCTTTTCCATAAGAAGCTCTGTTCTTTCAACAATATCCTTCATATGTCTCTTATTTACAAGGAAGGTATCCTCAAATCCGCTTCTTTTAACTGCATAGTAATTCTCGTTATAATTATAGAATTGAATCTCTACTTCATATGCTTTTCTTTCCCCTGCTCTGTCGAAAAGTTCTGAAGCCCTTCCGTCGTTAATTTCTTTATTTATGCTTTCAGCAGGTATTTCAGCATAATATTTTATAACTGCCGCAGGCTCCCCGCTTGCTTCAAAATCATTTATTCTGCCGTCCCAGGGCATAAGCTTTAATATCTCGTAATACTTTTTATATTCCGTTTCATTCACAGGCTTATTGTTTATGGTAGGCTTATAAGCCGCGCTTTTTACGTCTCCTTTTACTTCCTCATAATAGTTGGGGATAATCTCGTATTTTTTGTCTAAAGCGCTTATTACGGCCTTTTCGACATAGGCTATGTCCACAAAGGATAAATGCTTCGATAAAAGGTCATCCTTTTTCATTTGCATCACAGGAAGTACAAGGGATTTATCTATCGTGTAAATATAAGGCTCAGAAGCATATTTAAAATAGACTTTATTGCCTTCCGCCTCTTTTCCGATGAGGAAATTAAGCTCGTCCTTTTCGGTTTTAAGGCTTATTTCAAGGGAAGGTGCCAAAAGACCGTATTCTTCAAGATTATTGTCGTTGAGCGATATGATTTCATCAAATTGCAATGCCCCCAAAGGCCCCAATATAGTGTTAATGCTCGCCTTGGCAAGTAATATTCCATCTTCGGGGCTTATTAAAGAAGGACTTAACCTTGTAATATACTCTATTCCCTTGGGATAGCCCTCATAGTATTTCAGGGCCTCTTCTCCTTGCTTCTTTATATATATTTCCTTTAAGGAGCCGGTGTCTATGGTTTTTGCCTTGTGGTCTATAAGGTCATTAAGGGACTGCTCAAACCTTCTGCCTTCCACCATATCAATAAGGTAAATTCCATCTTTACCGTCAACGGAAGCATAATAATACTGTTCATCGGGGGTACGCTTTCCTACTTTAATATTTACAACATTTCCGTCGGTAAAGTGGATTTCTGCAGACGAAGAATTATTCAGGCCGTATTCTTCGGGGCTTCCCGCTTCTTCAAGCTTTCTTCCCCTTAATTCCGCCGCCGTTCTCATAAATACGCTTACAAGGGAATCGTCAAGCTTAAGACTTTCGCTTCCGGAAACATTCCATCTTATATCCCCTGTTCTGTCTGCTGCAAAGTCAATTTCTCCTTTGCTGTTTCTGATGATAGCCCTATCAATATCTTCTCTTGTTTTTTGAGTAAGGTAAACGAGATTGGCCGTCGGGTCCTCTTTCATATCTTCTTCCTTATTTTCATTGCCTACGAAAAAATATACGGCTATAAGGGCTATTAAGATTACTGCGGAAATACCTAAGGTCATAGCTCTTTTCTTCATTATTTGTTACGCCTCCTGATATAGACGGTAATCCCTGAAACAATTATGATTACAGGAAGAACTACAAAGCTTACTATGAATATTTTTAATATTTCGTTATAGGAAGTAAAGTTAAGGGCACTGTTTAAAACAGGCTTTCCGGGTATATAAATATCTTCCTTTTCGTCTTGAAGCCAGTTAAGCATGTTCATCATCAAAAGAGAATTTGCCCCGTTGTTATAGGAATCGTTAATAAGGGAGGTAGAGCCTAAAACAATAATCTTTGTGGTTTCTTTCGTAAGAGAGGCTGAGTAATTTTCCGTTATGGCATATCCAAGGTCAAAAGGCCCTTTCGTATCTCCCGTTTCATAATTAAGGGTGGAGATATTTCCGCTCAAATCCTTTATATAAGACGAGTCGGAGCTTACCATAAGTTTTTCTATGTTTATGGTATCTCTTTTTACATCAAGCATCTTAAGGGGCCTTGTTTCAGGCATCAGCACAGAATAGCCTGAATCCATAACAGAATTGTTTATGCCGTGCTGTAAAAGCTTCGGCGCAATATAAAGGGGATTATAGGACCCGTTCATAGGAATCATATGGGCCGTATCGCCTTCAATTACAATATTATCTTCCAAATCAACGCCATAAGAATTCACGACGCTTTTTAAAGCCGGAAGAGCCGTATTCGTAAAATCAACAAAGAAAATTGCCTTCCCGCCGTATTCAAGATAGGTTTTAACAAGCTCCGCTTCTTCCAAGGCCCAGTCCATAGCCGGCGTCGTAACAAGAAGAATGGACGCATCTTCCGGAATGGCGCCTGTGCTGTAGAGGTTCAGCTCTTTCAGGTCGAAGTTAGATGAGGAAATCTGTTTTTTGTAGTTTTCGCTAAGGTCTGATTCGCCGTGGCCTGTTATTTTATATATATTATAAGTATTTTCCGAAGTAACATATTTTATTGCGCTTGTGATTCTTGGTTCAAAATCTATGGTAGAAACAGTTTCCGATAAAGTATAGTAGTCAAAGGTCGTTGAAAAAAGCTCGCTGGCATAAATTACCTTGCTTTTTGAAGGCCCTTGGACGATTACGCTGTTAACCGGAATATCCTTTCCTTCTTCTTTATACTTTTCAATAAAGGCAACGTTTAAATAAGGGTCTTTGTTTTCAACTGTTATATGGGGAAGGGCTTCGTATTCCTCAAGCATCTGAGAATACATGGCAACTTCTTCTCCTGTTTTAAAAAGAGTATAGATGGTTACATCCTTATCATTTTCTGAAAGTACCTCTTTTGTTTTATCGGAAACGGAATAAAATCTGTCGGGAGTCAAATCCCAATTTAAATTGACTTTTTCCATCACAAGGTTTATAACGATTAAAATTGCTATGACAAATACAGCCGTTAAGGTTGAAAATGCGCCGTATCTTGTTTTTCTGGATTTAAATGTGCTTTCACCGGATTTATTCATTCTGTTCCCTCCTAAGCCCATCTTCTTTTTTCAATTACGTTTATTGTAAAGTAATTAAACGCAAAAGCAAAAGTAAAATAATATATTAAATCCGAAAGGCTTATTACCCCCATAGAAAAGCTGCCGAATCTTGACATAAGGGATATAAATTTAAGCGCCTTTACAATAAGGCCGTCGTATAGTTCAGGGCCTAAATAATATACAGCACCGCATATTCCGCAAATAAGCAAAAACAGAATAAGGGCAAGCTTTATATTTTTTGTACTGTCATAAAGAACATAGGAAATAATTAAAGTAAGGATTGCAATAAACACAATCGAGCTTATCCTGTCTGAAGGAAGGTTTGCAATAAAGCCGTCGGATACATAAAAGCCGAATACGGCTGCAAAGGTTCCTATGGCGGCGGTTATCTGGCTGTTTGTAAGGACCGATATAAATATCCCTACAGAAATAAAACATGTTCCCAGCAGAAAATAGCCTAAATAAGTACCTAAAATCCTGCTTACAGGAAGTGTGCCGTAAGGGTTCAGCATCAAAGGAAATAAGCCTGTTATTATAAGGGCTATGCCAAGAAGGATTACCGCTGCAAAAAACTTTCCCAAAACGATACCGGATACGGAAATAGGAGAGGTATATAAAAGCTGGTCTGTTTTCTGGCTTTGCTCTTCTGCAAAAAGCCGCATGGTAATCATGGGAATCATAATAAGGAATAAAATAGTCGTGCTTATGATGGTGATATAATAATCTCCGTTTCCTGCGAGAACATTATTCATAAAATAAAAAACCGCAGTAAGAAGGACAAAGAAAAATAAGAAAATATAACCTGACATATTTGTAAAATAAGACTTAAGTTCTTTTTTAATTATTGCCGTCATTTTTTTCATCCTCCTCTTGGTTATTTTCCTGCACAAAATCTTCTTCTATTTCAGAAACTGCCTCTTCTGTTTCTCTTTCATTATCTAAAGAAGCTTCTTCATATTCTTCTACTGTATCAACGTCTATTCTTGAGGAATCTGCTGTAATTTTAAGGAATGTTTCTTCTAAAGTAAGGTCCAGAGGCTTCAGCATAAGAACTGTAATCCCATTTTCTGCCATGAGCTCAAAGGCCTTTTCTCTTATGTCCATTCCTTCTTTGCCCGATACTTCTATGTCGGCTGTTCCTTCTTCTTTTGGCGGCTTAACAGAAGCTGAAGATATATCAGGGCATTCTTCAAATATTTTAAGGGCATCTTTGCCGTCGCCTTTTACTCTTAATAAGATATTGTGATTGCCTGAAAGGCTTGCGGAAAGTTTGTCCGGCTCTCCGCTGGCAACGATTTTGCCTTTATTCATAATAATAATTCTTGAGCATACCGCCGAAACCTCAGATAAAATATGGCTTGATAAAATGACTGTATGCTTTTTACCAAGCTCCTTTATAACCTCTCGCATCTCTATAATCTGCTTAGGGTCAAGACCTGATGATGGTTCGTCAAGAATAATAACATCGGGGCTTCCTATCATGGCTTGGGCAAGGCCTACTCTTTGTCTGTAGCCTTTGGATAAATTTTTCAAAATCCTTTGTTTTACCTCGGATATTTTGACCGTTTCCATGATATGGTTTAGATGCTCTGCTCTGCCTGCTTTTTTGACCTTTTTTATGTCGCAGACAAATTCAAGATATTCCTCCACAAACATATTGCCGTATAAAGGCGGCACATCAGGCAGATATCCGATATTCATCTTCGCCCCAATGGGGTCATCTAAAATATCCTTTCCATTGATAACGACTGTGCCTTCCGTCGGGGAAAGATAGCCTGTCATAATGTTCATGGTGGTCGTTTTCCCTGCACCGTTAGGGCCTAAAAAACCTACAATCTCGCCGTCTGAAACAGTAAAATTCAAATCATCTATGGCTAAATTGCTTCCATACCGTTTAGTGAGGTTTTTAACTTCAATCAAAATGATCCCTCCAAATTTAATGTTATTATTTTAAGCCTTTTCAGAAAGCTTAAATTAAATTTGTTATAAATTGCCATCATAAGAATCCTCAAATATTTTAATTCTTATTAATGAATATTGTGTGAATAAACTGTGAATCTAATACATTTTCAGGAAAAAGTAATAGAAAGTGCTGCAGATTAGGTAAAATTTTTCTAGAGTGTGTCCGAAAACAGTCACACCAACAAAAATATAAAATAAACATTAGTTTATTTTATATTTTACATCAGAGATACATTTTTTATCTTTAAAGCTAAAAAAATCTTTGCAAGAAAACCTATTTCAAGTAACTTCGATGATGAAGTCGCATTTCCATGGCAAAATAGACTTTTTATTGGGCTTCATACTCTAATGGAAAGTTTTGTATAGCATTATATCATAAACTTAGGCTCTGCTCATACATTTCACGAAGTGAAATGTATTCGTGGATAAAACCAAGCAAAGCTTAGTTTTATCCACATTATAACATAAACATGGTTTTTGCTCATACTTTTCTTTCGTAAATATATATTTACAATTGGGCTTGGTAAAATGGTAAAAAAAGGATAGACAATTTTAGAAATATATGCATATTTATATGAAAAATAATCCAGAATAACATCGAAACATATCATTGCATAGTGAAAGGAGATTCGTAACAGATGACAAATTTAAACCAAATGGAGCTTAATGCGATCAGAGAAGTAGTAGGCAACCATATTACATCTGCTGCAAAGCTTATGGAATACGCTGAAAGATGCCAGGACCCTCAAATTAAGCAGATGTTCCACCAATCTTCAATGGACGCGGCTAAAAACGCTCAAGATTTAATTAATATGTTATAGGAGGCATAAAATGCAGGAAAAAGACATGGTATACGATATATTAGGCGGATTAAAGTCAAGCTTGGGAACCTATGCCAAGGTAATCAGCGAATGCTCAAATCAGAATTTAAGACAGAAATTCCAGCAGATGAGAGACAGCGACGAAAAAGGCCAGTATGATTTATACAAAATAGCTGAACAAAAAGGCTATTACAACCCATCACCGGCAGCAACCCCCATGCAGTGTGATGAAATAAAGGGAAAGCTTGCAATGTCCGGCAATACATCTCTTGGTTAAAAACTATGACAAGAGCCTTGAAAAACTTATGCTTTTCAAGGCTCTTTTTTATTAATTATAAAGAAGCACGAACTTAGAAAGCAGGGCAGATGGTTTACAAATACCCTGCGCTTAGGTCCTAACTCTTTGGATTACGAACAATCCAAAGTTTATTATAAGGATATTTTTACCCTCTTCTTTCCAACAGGGTTTTTAAAGGCCTGCATACTGCTGAAGAAAGTATGGCGCTTACAATAGCTTCAGGAATGCCGCTTGTTAAAATTGTAATCCCGATAATATAAATCATGGTCTGTCCTGCAATAGAGGCATATTGATCTCCAAAAAAGAGCCATATGCCGCCCATAACGCCAAATGTATTTGCAAGGCTTCCCAAGGCTGCGCTTATGGAAATAGAAAATACAGCTTTTTTATGAAGGGCCTCTGAAAAGTATTTATAGGAAACCCCTGTTACTGTACCTACTAAAATACGGGGAACAAAGCAAATAAGCAGACTGCCGAAGTTGCCCGAAAACTCTCCCAATGAATAAAAGGGGGTAAATATAAATGCCATTAAAGGCATCGGCGGCATGAATGTCCAAACTAAGAAACTGAACAATCCGGCAAAAGCTCCCATCATTGTGCCGGCTTTCGTACCCAAAAGTACAGCCGTAATAGATACAGGAACCATTGCCAAGGTCGCTACAATAGGGCCTAAAGCCGGAAGCGATCCTAAAGGTGTAAAGCAAAATATTGCTTCTATGGCTAAAAGAACGCTAAATTGCACAAGGAATAATGTCTTGTTTTTGCTTGTCATTGAAAGGCCTCCTCTTTTTAAGAAAATATCCTATGATATAGAATCTCCATTATAGTAAATTTCTAGCAAAGAAGTAACAAACCCAGCCCGCTATAGACTTAAGAATACGGCTTTTCGCAGGAAACAGTGCATTTTTAAGCCAAAGCAAATATACGGTTTCATACTGTTTGATTTTAAATTTACTATATATTGATTTTAAGTTTTTATGCTCTAGGAGCTATTTATAACAGTATAACAAATTATTGTTTTATAGTATTGCCCTTATACTGTTTTGTCAATAATCATTTTAAATTATTTTTAAAAACGCCTAAAGCGCTTAAAGGCCTTAGGCGTGATAAATAAATTAAAAATTATCCGTTTCTATGTGTAAAAAATGGATTATTCCTTGAAATTAACGGCATATTTAGTAAAATAGCCTTGAAGTGATAAAAATCTATTTTACTATTAACAATGCCCGGCAGTCATCATATCGAGTATTACCTTATCTGTTTCTCTCATGCCTTCGCTTCCAAGGCGGCCGATACCATCAATGGTTTCTTCAATATCTTCTTTTATAATGCCCGTATCCTTTTCAAGCACCTGATTTTTCATTGCAAGCTTATGAGCTATAGCGCCTGCATCAAGAGCAGAGGCTATTTTCAGTGCACAGGATATTTTCGCTCCGTCGCAGACTACGCCGGAGACATTGCCAAGCATATTTTTTATGGTATATTCTATCTGCTGCTTTCTTCCGCCCTCTATATAAGTTATGGCTACAGCGCTTCCGCAGGCGGCGCTTACTGCTCCGCAGAATGCCGAAAGCTTGCCTATGCCTATTTTTATCCTTATTGCCATGAGATTGCTTAATGTAAGGGCCCTGTAAAAAGTATCTTTATCTATATTTTTTTCCCTGGCATATATAATTACAGGTACGGATACAGTAATCCCCTGATTTCCGCTTCCTGAATTGGTAACGATTGGCAGATTGCAGCCGCCCATTCTCGCTTCGCTTGCGGCTGCGGCATAAGCCTTGGCAAGCTCAAAAACATTCGTAGCACCTTCTTTTAAGGTGGCGCCTACGGTTATACCGTAATTATTTGAAAGGCCTTCATTAGCGCTGTTTATATTGAATTCTATCTGTCTTTCAAGAATTTCTTTTACATCGTCAAGATTTACATTGTCTGAAAAATCAATAATATTATCAAGGCAGAATTTATTTTTATCGTATGTATCGCTTTCAGACTTCAAGTCACTGGATTCATCGTCAAAAAGAATTTCGCCGTTTTTAACTATTTTAACGATATGGGTATGGGAACCATATATAGAAACTTCGCAGATATGGTCGCCTTTTATCGCATTAACTATGATATAAAGCTTTTCTTCCGTATCTAAAAGCTCTACTGAACAATAGTCCGTGTCAACAAGCTCATGTATCTTTTTAATAACTGCATCGCTTATATTGGATATTACTTCAAGCTTCTTCTCGTGGTCGCCCCCTAAAGTTCCAACTATGGCGGCAGCCCGAACGCCTTTAAGGCCTCCTGTATTGGGAACAGTTACGCCCTTAACGTTTTTAATAACATTTCCCGAACATTTTACTGTGAGCTTTTCCGGCTCTTCTCCAAGATAAAATCGAGCTGTAGCAGCAGCGTATGCTATTGCTATAGGCTCTGTGCAGCCGCTGGCAGGAACCAGCTCTTTTTTAAGAACACTAAGTATATACTTGTAGTCACTTTCACTAATATTCATATTCGACTCTTCCCATCTGATAAAATTATCTTAAATATAATTCTAAGCTCTTTATGGTAATACAATTTAAAGAAATATGGATATTCTTGAAAAAATCGGCTTAAGGCCTATTTCCCTTTGAACTCTCCCGGAATATCCGAAATGCAGCCCCCAGAAAAGACCATAAAAGCCTTCCCGGAACCTTCGGCATAGGGGTAAAATTTGTAATATTCTAAAGCCATATACTCTTGTTTTCAACCAATCACATTATAGTACACGAAAAAAACATAGTCAATACTGGCTAAAGCGCTATTGCTCCCTGGATATATTCCGAAGTATCATTAAATCCATTTTAGTGAAATATTAAATATCAAAATATACTAAATTTGTTAGATGAATTCTTGAGCTTGCAATCTTATTATGCAAAGTGTCGGTAAAACAGAGATTATTCCCATTATTTTTTCTATATAGAATTTATTGGTTTATATATGTATAAGCCTGCATATAAGAGGAGTTATAAGGATTTATTTTAAAAAATAAAATTTTATGGCCTATTGTTCCCTTTGTTAAAACCGCGCATACTTGTCCGTAATTCAGATACATATTCTGGTAAAGATTTATGACCTGTTCTTTTGAAAATACCTGATTTCAACATAAAATAAATATTTATTTTATGTTACGCCAATACTTCTTAAATATTTAGTAATTTCTTTATATTAACGGCTTTATATGCTATAATTAGCATGACTTTATTAAAAAATGTGAGGTGTATTATGCTCAATCTAGTCAGAGTCGGTGTGGCGGTACCTAAAGTTAAGGTTGCTGATTGCAGCTCGAATATTGAAGAAATAATTAATTTAATATATCAGGCGGAAGAACAAGGCGTCAATGTGCTGGTTTTTCCAGAGCTTTGCATCACAGGATATACCTGTGCTGATTTGTTCTTCCAAAGCACTTTGATTTCAGGTGCGGAAAAATCCCTTGGAATGCTTTTAGAAGCCACAAAGGATATTGATATGGTAATCGCTACGGGGCTTCCCATCAGCGCTAAAAATCAGCTTTTTAACTGCGCTGCCATTTCCCATTTAGGAAAAATCATGGGTATTATACCGAAAACTTATCTTCCCAACAGTGAAGAGTTTTACGAAAAGCGCTGGTTCTCCCCAGCCTATGACATGCCTTGGAAAACCATAGAACTTTGCGGGCAAACGGTTCCCATGGGTTACGATATCTTATTCAACTGTAACAATGGCGGCCCTATCATAGGCGTTGAAATATGCCAAGACTTATGGGAGCCTATTCCTCCAAGTTCTTATCAGGCTCTTGCAGGCGCAAACCTTATCCTGAACCTTTCCGCAAGCAGTGAAATATTTGCCAAGCAAAACACAAGGCGTGCCATCGTAACAGGCCAGTCCAGCAGAACTATATGCGCCTATGCCTACTGTGCCTCAGGAATCGGAGAATCTACTACGGATATGGTTTTCAGCGGCCACAGCCTTATTTGTGAAAACGGCTCGGTTTTAAGAGAAAGCAGCCGTTTCAATAAAGACCCTTATATTTTAATCGCCGACCTGGACTTTGAGCTTATCAGAAAAGAAAGGCAGAAAAATAACGGTTTTATGGCATGCTCCCAAAACGGCGGAAGAAAGGATTTCCGCTTTGTAGACATTCCCTTAACATTATCAGACCCAGCGGAGCTTTTACGCCCCAATCCCCAAAATCCCTTCCTCCCGGACGACCCTGAAGAAAAGTCCAAATGCTGTGAGGATATGTTTCATATTCAATATATCGGCCTTGCAAGAAGGCTTGAGCATACAGACATAAAAAAATCCGTCATCGCCATATCGGGAGGCCTTGATTCAACACTAGCCCTTTTAACCGTGGTAAAATCTCATGACTTTCTGGGCTTACCCAGAGAAAATATAATAGGAATAACAATGCCGGGCTTTGGAACCACCGGCAGGACCTATAATAACGCAAAAGAGCTTGCTCTTTCTCTTGGCATAACCTTAAGAGAAATCAGCATTAAGGATGCCTGTATAGAGCACTTTAAAAATATAGGCCATGATATCAATACTCATGACGCTACCTTTGAAAACGCCCAGGCGAGGGAACGCACTCAAATAGCTATGGACATCGCAAATATGGAAAACGCCATTGTTGTAGGCACAGGGGATTTAAGCGAGCTTGCCCTTGGCTTTACCACATATAACGGAGACCATATGAGTATGTATAACGTAAACTGCGGAATTCCCAAAACATTAGTAAGAATCATCGTTACATGGCTTTCCAATTCGGAATATTTTTCCGGCAATACTTCAAAGATACTTCTTGATATTGTAGATACACCCGTAAGCCCCGAGCTCCTTCCCCCTTCTGAAAACGGAAACCCCGTACAGATAACCGAAGAAATCATGGGGCCTTACGAAATAAACGACTTTTTCCTTTATTACATGCTGAATTACGGCTTCTGCCCAAAGAAGATTCTTTTCCTTGCGGAAAGAGCCTTCGGCGATAAATATTCAAAGCTTCAATATTTATCCATGCTTAAAAATTTCTATGTTCGCTTCTTTACCCAGCAGTTTAAACGTTCTTGCTCTCCTGACGGGCCAAAGGCAGTTGAAATCGGCCTTTCCCCAAGAGGCGACTGGCGTATGCCAAGCGACGCTTCTTACAGCTTATGGATTCAACAGCTTGAAGATATAAAAATGAGCCAGGAATTTACAAAGTTCTATAATATTTAATTCGTTTTAAAACCTGCCTTGTACAAGGCAGGTTTTATTTTTTTGTGGTAAAAAGACCTAAACTTAGGGCATAGTAAATTTAAAGTGAAACAGCGGCAAAGCCACCATATCTACTCATGTTCAAAATGTACCTTTCCGAAGAAAATCCCTGTTTTGAGCTTGACGGGAATAGGCTTTTGCTACTTCTTCATAATTAATTTACTATATAGTGAATTTGCTTTTATTCCGGCAAATTCACAGCGCTGCGATTGCATGTTTATTCGGGTATAAGACCGATATAATAAATAAATTTAGGAAGTAACGGGTTAAACTTTAAGCAAGCTGAATCTTATTAAATAATATTAAATATATAATCTTAAAATAATTTTGATTATCTTATTGACAATTATAAGAAATGCTGGTATATTTTAATGCAATATATTAAAATGCAGTGACAGGGAGGAGTACATATAGCTTCCGCTTTCAGAGAGAAGGCAAGGAGCCCGTAAGGTTCTAAGGTGAAAGTCTTTAGCAGGTTATATGGAAGGTAGCCCTCGAGCAGCAAACCGAACGTTTTTATCAGTAGGCCTTGCCGGGTTCTCCCGTTATAGAGAAGGGGCATAGTATTTTTGTGCTCTATAAAGGGATTTTAATCTAAATTTAGGTGGTACCGTGATATTATTCACCCTAAGCATATGCTTAGGGTGAATTTTTTAATATTGTACAGTTAATTTACTTTTATTCCGCCATATAGCCAGATTGCTTTTATCCCGTTTCAAGTATCTTGCTTTAAATACCATAAAATAAGGAAAAAGCAAATTGATAATGCTGCTGTTTCATATTTGTTCAAATATAATATTGAATCGCAGAAGACTTAAAATAAAGTAAACGTAAATCGGCAGTACTATCAGTTCATCATAATTCAAATATAAAAGGAGGCGCGTCATATGAAATTAAAAGGGACGGAGATGTTTGTAAAATCTCTCGTAGAGGAAGGTGTTGACACTCTATTTGCCTATCCCGGGGGATACGCCATAGATATTTTTGACGAGCTGTATAAGCAGGATAAAATAGATATCATTCTCCCAAGGCATGAGCAGGCCTTGGTTCACGCAGCGGACGGATATGCAAGAAGCACCGGAAGACCCGGTGTATGCCTCGTTACAAGCGGCCCGGGAGCAACAAACCTTGTTACGGGCATAGCAACTGCAAATTACGATTCTGTACCTCTTGTATGCTTTACAGGGCAGGTTCCCATGCACCTTATAGGAAACGACGCTTTTCAAGAGGTGGACATTATCGGCATCACAAGAAGCATCTGCAAATACGGCGTAACCGTAACCGACAGAAACGACCTTGGCAGAATCATAAAAGAAGCATTTTATATAGCCGCTACGGGAAGGCCCGGGCCTGTGGTAATAGACCTTCCAAAAGATATTATGCTTGCCTTAGGAAGCGACGAATACCCTGAAAGCGTTTCCATAAGAGGCTATAAACCCTCTACTTTGATACATATAGGGCAGCTTAAAAAGTCTTTGGAATTTCTTGATGATGCTAAAAAGCCCTTATTTCTCATCGGCGGAGGGGTCAATATATCAGGGTCCAAAAAAGAATTCACCGCCCTTGTGGAAAAAACAAAAATCCCCGTAGCAACAACAATTATGGGAAAAGGCGCCATAGACAGCATAAGCCCCTATTACATCGGCAATATCGGTATGCATGGCTCTTACGCGGCAAACAGAGCCGTATCGGAATGCGACGTTCTTTACTCCATAGGAACCCGATTTAACGACAGAATCACAGGGAAAATAAGTGAATTTGCAAAAAACGCGAAAATTGTTCACATAGATATTGATCCTTCTTCCATATCAAGAAATATATCCGTTGATATTCCCATCGTAGCAGACGCCAAAAATGCCATAAACGCCCTTTGGGAATACGCCGGAGAATATGAAACAACCGAATGGCTTAAGGATATAAAAAGCTGGAAGGATAGCTTCCCCCTTGCTACAGTAGAAAAGGAAGGCTTAACCCCTAAAAAAATAATCGATAAAATAAACGAGATGTTTAAAGACCCTGTTGTAGTAACAGACGTAGGGCAGCATCAGATGTGGGCTTCCCAGTTTATCAGCATGGATGGAGACACAAAATTCCTTACTTCCGGCGGCCTTGGCACAATGGGCTATGGTTTTCCTGCAGCCATGGGGGCAAAATTCGGAAACCCCAATAAAGACGTAATCTGTATCTCCGGCGACGGCGGCATGCAGATGAACATTCAGGAGCTTGCCACGGCAGTATCTTATGAGCTGCCTTTGATATTATGCATATTCAATAATTCCTATCTGGGCATGGTTCGCCAGTGGCAGCAGCTTTTCTTTTCAAAGCGCTATTCCTCTACCTGCATAAGAAGAAGAAAATCCTGTGAATTAAGATGTGAAGGCCCGGGAAATGCATGCCCGCCTTATACGCCGGATTTCGTAGCCCTTGCCGAAGCCTATGAAGCTTATGGCATTCGCGTATCCGATCCTTCGGAAATAGAAAATGCATTTAATTTCGCAAAAAGCAATAAAAACGCTCCTACCATCATTGAATTTATTATTGATATGGATGAAATGGTTTTCCCTATGGTACCCGGCGGAAATGCTTTAAGCGATATGATTTTAGATATATAGGAGGGCTCATAATGAAGAAAAGATGGATTGCCTTATATGTAGAAAACGACCCGGGAGTTCTGGCAAAAATAGCAGGCCTTTTCTCCGGAAAGTCCTATAATCTGGATTCTCTCACCGTAGGGACCACCGAAGACGAAAGTGTATCCCGGATGACAATATCCCTCTACGGAGACGATGCAACCTTTGAACAGATAAAAAAACAGCTGAACCGCTGTATAGAGGTTATCAAGGTTATAGACCTTTCAAATGTAAGAATTCATATGAAGGAAATACTCTATATGAAAATAAAAGGGCTTACGGAAAGCAATAAAGATGAACCTTTCAGAATAGCCAAAGCCTTTAATCTTACGGTAAAAGATTACAATAAATCGGAAATACTTCTTGAATCTATTCATACGGCTCAGAAAAATGATGATATCATTTATGCAGTAAAATCCATATTTCCTTCTCTTGAAGTTGTAAGAGGCGGAAGTGTCGCCATAGAATCCATTAATACCTCTACGAAGAATTTTTCTAAGACGCTGCCTTATTAAATATCACAAGAAATAAATCCTGCAAAATAAATTTGCAGGATTTATATATTTCAGAATATTCTTGCCTAACTAAGGGAATTTAAAAAGATAAAGATATAGGCTATACAGGCCACAGGTTGTGTTTTTATGGGCATTCTTCTTATACTGAATAAAATTCTTGAATTCAAATAAAATAAGATTGATTTTCCATCCTAGAGCAAGGCCTATAGCCGCACATACTTGGGTTTCATAGAAATTTTAAATATCTACCCTATTATTTATACGCAGCGAAGATGAAAAATAATAGAAACGTAAGCTTATAAGTCGTTTTTAAGTGAACGTCTCCTTATAATCGATAAATTTTATCTTGATTACCTATAACCCCCCTGCTTGCTCCTTTAAAATCAGAATTCTCTATTCATATAAAACTTTTGATTTTTGTAGCTTTTAAGTATAAATTTATTTTTCCATGTGATATACTGTTAAAAGTATTTATCTCTATGAATTATAAGTAAATTCCAAACAACAGGAGTGATATAATGACAGGTTTTTCCCTTAAAATGCTTGCCCTCATCACTATGATAATAGACCATATAGGCGCTACTTTCAGTTCCGTAGCAGGTACTCGTTCCTTAAGAATTATAGGAAGGCTTGCTTTCCCCATATACGCTTTTCTTATAAGCGAAGGGTGCAGGCATACGAGAAATTTCAAAAAATATCTGTTAAGGCTTTTTATATTCGCCTTTATTTCAGAGATACCGTTTAATTTTCTTTTTAGAAATATCGAAAGACTTGCCTACGGAGGCGAATTTAAGCCTGTTATATTTGGCGCTCATAATGTTTTTTTCACGCTTTTCTTAGGAGCTTTTTCCGTATATGTTCTTGAGGCCCTTAAAAAGCATTTGCCCGGCCCCAAATATATGATATACCTTATATCCTATATTTTTGCTTCCTTTGCGGGTTTCTTCATTGCAAACGGCCTTGGTACAGATTACGGCGCATGGGGAGTTCTGATGATATTTTTCACTTATGTTTCCAGAGAAGAAACAAATGATAAAATATTATCTATCATAACCCCTATTTATATGTCTGTTCTCTACTGCATGTATTACGCTTATGCAGGTGAAATATTACCGCTCATTATACTTTCTGTGGTTTTTACGATTTCTTATATAGGGCCGGAGCTTTTTAATCTTCCTAAAATAGAAAAGTACAGAGCTTATATAGTAATTGCCTTCTATATAAACGCAATATACGGCGGCATTTATCACCTTAGTACCTTATTTATTGCAGCCCTTGCAAGCCTTCTGTTTATCAGCAAATATAACGGACAGGAAGGGAAAAAAGCCACTTATCTTTTCTATGCCGCCTACCCTCTTCATATCATTATATTAGGCGTAATATGGTATTTCTTTATATTTAAATCAAATGGGATTTAAAATAAGCATAGAAATAAAATTCTTTATGGATAACTGTCAATTAAAATGTTTGAAAGAGCATATCGTTTTAAATGGACGATATGCTTTTTTATTTCTCTGCCTTGGGCAGTAATTGAAAATATGAATTAAAAGAAAGAAATGCAGAAACAGCAATGCCATTTCGGATATTTTTGATGAAGAAGTCACGCTTTCACGGTAAATTATAGTAAATTTCACAGAAGGATGCAATAAAAAGCTATTTTCCATAAACGGCTTAAACATATAAAATCCTTAAGTTTAATCCATTCAAAATATACGGTTTTTATTACTGTTTCATTTGAAATTGACTATAAACTGAGCTTTGGACTTTTGAGCCGCACCCTAATAAGCAGAACAAGATAAATAGAGTTGTTAGTGGAAGGGCAAAATAAGACAATGGCTAGAAATTGTAGTTTCGCAATATACACGGTATAATATCATAGAGGTGTTAAAAATGTTTAAGATAGGTGAATTCTCCAAACTGACACAAGTATCAATTCGTATGCTCCGATACTATGATGAAACAGGTTTGCTGAAACCTGCGGAAATTGATAAATTTACGAATTACAGGCTATATTCAACCGATCAGATTCCTCTATTGAATAAAATTCTATTCCTGCGGGATTTAGGCTTTAATGTTTCTGAAATTGCCCTTGCTCTTAGTCAATGGAGTGATAACTTTATTGCTGATTTACTTGATAATAAACGCCTGGAAATTGAAAATATAATTAAAACTGAGCAGGATAAACTCTCTAGGATTGAACTTGCAAAAAGGGATATTCAGCAAGAAAAAATAACAATACATTATAATGTTTCAATTAAATCCATTCCCAGTTATCAAGTTTTTTCTTTAAGGCGGGTTGTTCCCGATTATTATGCCGAAGGGTTATTATGGAAAGAAATGTCGGCTTTTGCTGATAAGAACAATATACCCGTTTCAAATAATACCTTTACCATTTATCACGATACGGATTATAAAGAAAAAGACGTTGATATTGAAATATGCGCGCCTGTGGCACGAATGGGTGAAAATATAGGCGGTTTTACATATCGAAATATCGAGCCTGTTCCAATTATGGCATGTACTATGGTATATGGGCCATTTGAAAATATTGCAGGCGCATACCTTGCCTTTGCGGGCTGGTTGCAGGAACACAGTCAATACAAAATGACAGGGCAAAGCCGGCAAATCGTTCATCGTGGGCCGTGGAACGAAGAAACCCCTGATAAATATTTGACTGAAATACAAATCCCATTGAGAAAGATATAAAAGGAAGCGTTTTGCAGCTTTGCTGCAAGGCGCTTTTTTACTATTGACTCTCACATGATGTGAGGGTCTAAGATGGATTTACAGGCAAATAAAATCATATGGAGGAATGAAATTATGCAAAAATTTAATGTCAATCCCATTGGAAAAATCAGTATAAACAAGGATGGAATGTTTATTAAACTTGAGCGGAAATATATTCCCGCCCTCAAAGCTTTAAACGGTTTTAGCCACCTCAATGTCATTTGGTGGTTTAGCGGCTTTGACAATGAAGAAACAAGAAATATCCTCGAAACACCGCAGCCATATAAAAATGCTCCAGAGGTAATGGGTATTTTTGCCACAAGGTCACCTGTCCGTCCCAATCCCATTGCCTTGACAGCGGTAGAAATTATCCATATTGACTATGAAAACGGTACTATTCAAATTGCGTATATTGATGCCAACGACAACTCGCCTGTGCTTGACATAAAACCATATACGCCAAGCCTTGATAAGGTGGAAAACCCCAGTGTACCGGAATGGTGTTGCCATTGGCCCAAGAGCTTAGAAGACTCCGCAAATTTCGATTGGGAAAATGAGTTTAATTTCTAATGCTCCTATGATACGGTGAAAATGAACAAACCTTTATAGTAAACTTAAAGTGAAACAAGAAGAAAACCGTATATTTACTTAGGCTTAAAATGTACTATCTCCTGCGAAAATTCTTATTTTTAAGCCTATAAGCAAATGAAGCATGGCGCAGCTTTTAGGCTGTGCCATGCTTCTAAACGGATACTGTTTTATGACAGACGGCCCTATACCATCCTTTTTTATTAGATTATATAAGCTTTATGGGGCATAAAAGATCAAGCTTTCGCTCTCCTTCTTCTTCCGAAATAAATGTTTCATAATCTACACATTCTTCAAGCCATTGAGCCTCCGCTTCAAATGCATATTTTTCGCTTTCCATAACCCAGTTATAAAGCAGAGCCCATTTCTCGCCTATTTCCTTTACCTTTGAAGAAATAGACGCATATAAACCGCCTTCAAAATTCTTTCTAATAAAAGGCTCCGGAATTTCAAACCCTTCGGGCACAGCAATCCATATTTCATATCCATATACCGGATTATTTTCCGTAGGACTGGGATTGTTAAAGCCAAAATGCCTGAACCCTCCC
This sequence comes from Anaeropeptidivorans aminofermentans, assembly GCF_940670685.1. Taxonomy (GTDB): domain Bacteria; phylum Bacillota; class Clostridia; order Lachnospirales; family UBA5962; genus Anaeropeptidivorans; species Anaeropeptidivorans aminofermentans. The sequence continues at coordinate 2,876,406 of NZ_OW711693.1, forward strand.
TTTTTATGAAGAGAATTTTCAAGAACAAATTTATCCACCTCCTTAGAACAATCCATCTCCGGCATTTCACTTTCAGCACAATAGGAAGCCACCGTCATTTCAGGAATTCTTACAATCCTTACATCGTTTATATTGCTCATATCCATATTCCTTTCAGAGAGCAGAATTTGAAGGGCTGCATTTTCCTTAGATAAATGATTTATTGTCTGATTTTCAAGATATAAAAACCATTGGTCAAGGCTTCTTTCCTTTTGCAAATTAAGAATCAGCCGTTCAATAATGTAAGACAAGCCGTCAAATAAATCCTTTTTTCTTCTTAATTTCATAAGATTATTTTTCATAATTTCAACAGATATATCAACATCATTGAAGGTAAACATTTTTTCAATATCCCCTATGGGAATTTCGAGCTTCCTTAGCAATGCTATCTGCTTAATGCGAATGATATTTTCATCATCATATAAGCGATATCCGCTGTCTGTTCTAAAGCTCTTAAGTATGCCTTTTTCTTCCCAATGCCTAAGGGTTCTGTTGGAAATATCAAATAATTTAGCCGTCTCTCCTATTCTAAGCATTTTACCCCTCCTCTCTCTGAAAGATATCATAATACTTTACGCCGCGTAAAGGTCAATACCTCTCGTAATTTTATCACAAAAAAAGAAGAAGCTATAGCTTCTTCTCTAAATTTTCGCATAAAAAACTCCCCGAACAGGATTCGAACCTGTGACCCTCCGGTTAACAGCCGGATGCTCTACCGCTGAGCTATCGAGGAATATTAGAAATACAAGTAGTTAGTTCTATAAATCATACACGACTCTCGTATGGTTTATAGAACGATATTTTACGAAGTAAAATTAAACTTCCTTAATAAAAACTCTTATATTTTTAAACTTTATTCAGTTTACATTTTATTCCGGCTATTGTCAATACCCTAAAAACTAAATAGAGAAAGAAGGATCTGAAACGATTGTGATGCTTAACCATAGCGTAAGCTATCTTTCGATAAGCTGTTTTCTTTAGCTTTGCATCTTTGATATATTTTCATATACCCTTTTTATTGGACAAGCCCTCGGCCTATTAGTATGAGTCCGCTCAATACGTTACCGCACTTACACTTCTCACCTATCTACCTTGTACTCTTCAAGGGGCCTTACTGCCTTTTGGCATGGGATATCTTATCTTGAGGGCGGCTTCACGCTTAGATGCCTTCAGCGTTTATCCGTTCCGAACTTGGCTACTCTGCCATGGATTTGGTATCCAACAGATACACCAGCGGTTCGTCCATCCCGGTCCTCTCGTACTAAGGACAGCTCCTCTTCAAATATCCTGCGCCTGCGACGGATAGGGACCGAACTGTCTCACGACGTTCTGAACCCAGCTCGCGTACCGCTTTAATGGGCGAACAGCCCAACCCTTGGGACCTTCTTCAGCCCCAGGATGCGATGAGCCGACATCGAGGTGCCAAACCTCCCCGTCGATGTGAACTCTTGGGGGAGATAAGCCTGTTATCCCCAGGGTAGCTTTTATCCGTTAAGCGATGGCACTCCCACTTGTTACCACCGGATCACTAAGTCCTACTTTCGTATCTGCTCGTGATGTCTCACTCGCAGTTAAGCAACCTTCTGCCTTTACACTCTTTGAATGGTTTCCAATCATTCTGAGGTTACCTTTGAGCGCCTCCGTTACTCTTTCGGAGGCGACCGCCCCAGTCAAACTGCCCGCCTAACAATGTCCCCTATCCGGTTAACGGCTTAGGGTTAGAAACCAAGTTACACAAGAGAGGTATCCCACCGGCGGCTCCACCTAGACTAGCGTCCAGGCTTCTTTGCCTCCCTCCTATCCTGTACATGTGTAACCTAATCCCAATATTAAGCTGCAGTAAAGCTCCATGGGGTCTTTCCGTCCTGTCGCAGGTTGCCAGTATCTTCACTGGCTGTTCAATTTCACCGGGTGTGTTGTCGAGACAGCGCCCAAATCGTTACGCCTTTCGTGCGGGTCAGAACTTACCTGACAAGGAATTTCGCTACCTTAGGACCGTTATAGTTACGGCCGCCGTTTACTGGGGCTTGAGTTCAAAGCTTCGGATTGCTCCTAACCTCTCCCTTTGACCTTCCAGCACCGGGCAGGCGTCAGCTCCTATACTTCACCTTGCGGTTTTGCAGAAACCTGTGTTTTTGATAAACAGTCGCTTGGGCCTCTTCTCTGTGTCCAGCTTGCGCTGGAACCCCTTCTCCCTAAGTTACGGGGTCATTTTGCCGAGTTCCTTAACAACACTTCTCCCGTCGGCCTGTGGATTTTCTCCTCGTCTACCTGTGTCGGTTTACGGTACGGGTACGCATATCGCAATAGCAGCTTTTCTCGGCAGTGTGGATTCAGAAACTTCGCTACTTTTCTTCACTCCGCTTCACACTTCAGAAACAATTAAGGGGTTTTCCTCCTAATCTATCCTTTGTGCTTGCCCGGGTATTTCCTTTCCCCGGTTTTCCTATCCTCCTGCTTCCCTGCAGTTCTGAATATACGCAGTACAGGAATCTCTACCTGTTGTCCATCGACTACGACTCTCGTCCTCGCCTTAGGTCCCGACTTACCCTGAGAAGATTAGCTTTACTCAGGAATCCTTAGACATTCGGCCTAAATGTTTCTCACATTTATCTCGCTACTCATTCCGGCATTCTCTCTTCTACTTCGTCCACGGTCCCTTTCAGTTCCGCTTCTTCCTACTGTACAATGCTCCTCTACCCCTCTACTATTTACTTGTAAATAGTAAAAGCCATAGCTTCGGCGCCGTGTTTTAGCCCCGGACATTTTCGGCGCAGGTTCTCTCGACTAGTGAGCTGTTACGCACTCTTTGAATGTATGGCTGCTTCTAAGCCAACATCCTAGTTGTCTTTGAAATCCCACATCCTTTTCCACTTAACACGGACTTGGGGGCCTTAGCTGTTGGTCTGGGCTCTTTCCCTTTTGACTATGAAACTTATCTCACATAGTCTGACTCCTATACATCATCTTTATGGCATTCTTAGTTTGATTTGGGTTGGTAACCTTTTAGGGCCCCGCGCCAGTTCAGTGCTTTACCTCCACAAGACTTGTATAAGGCTAGCCCTAAAGCTATTTCGAGGAGAACCAGCTATCTCCGGGTTCGTTTGGAATTTCTCCGCTATCCACAGTTCATCGCCACCTTTTTCAACAGATGTGCGTTCGGTCCTCCATTACCTTTTACGGTAACTTCAACCTGACCATGGATAGGTCACCCGGTTTCGGGTCTACTTCATAAAACTAGACGCCCTATTCAGACTTGGTTTCCCTTCGGCTTCGTACCTTCTTAGTACTTAACCTCGCTTTATGAATGTAACTCGCCGGACCGTTCTACAAAAAGTACACGGTCGTTCTCACTTCCGTTGTTTGTAAACAAAGGGTTTCAGGTTCTCTTTCACTCCCCTCCCGGGGTTCTTTTCACCTTTCCTTCACAGTACTATACTCTATCGGTCACCAGTTAGTATTTAGGCTTGGGGGGTGGTCCCCCCGGCTTCAAACAGGGTTTCTCGTGTCCCGTTCTACTCTGGATTCTGCTGTCTTTGCTTAAGTTTCGCTTACGGGGCCTTCACCCTCTTCGGCCGGCTTTCCCAAAACCGTTCAGCTACCCTCGCAAAATAACGTTTGCAGTCCGCAACCCCGAGCATGCAAGCATGCTTGGTTTGGCCTCTTGCGATTTCGCTCGCCACTACTTTCGCAATCACTTTTGTTTTCTTTTCCTGTCGCTACTTAGATGTTTCAGTTCACGACGTTTCCCTCCCGCACACTATGAATTCATGTACGGGTGACAGAGCTTTTCTCTGCCGGGTTTCCCCATTCGGACATCTGCGGGTCACAGGCTGTGTGCGCCTCACCGCAGCTTTTCGCAGCTTGCCACGTCCTTCGTCGGCTTCTGGTGCCAAGGCATTCTCCCTTTGCTCTTTTTAGCTTGACCTTTGTGTCGTGTAAATCGAAGATTTACACGAATTTACTGAAGGTTTTAAAACTCTTCATTTATTCTCTTCAGTAAACCATTTATTTTTCTCGATAAGTAATAATTTACCTATCAAGAGACCATTTCAGACCTAACATTTTCTTTTTTCGTCATGCTTTAATCTTCATTCGAATGTAAGCTTCTTGTAAAGCCTCCATCCTCCTGCTTCTCTTAAGCACTCCGATGAAATTGTTTTTCTTCTTCTCTCTATTCAGTTTTCAAGGTACTGTAACCATACATGCTTCTCGTATGATTTCATTGAATATTCATTTACATGAACACTCAAAACTAAATAATAAGTACTCAAACCCTTCAGACAGTTTTGTTTCACAAAACTATCTCCTCAGCATTTTGCTTCACAAAATCATTAAACTTCGTTTAATGACCCAAATTCTTTTGGGTGCTACCCTACTTTTCCTTAGAAAGGAGGTGATCCAGCCGCACCTTCCGATACGGCTACCTTGTTACGACTTCACCCCAGTCACTGGTCTCGCCTTAGGCTGCTCCTTCCTTTCGGTTAGGTCACAGACGTTGGGCGCTACCAACTCCCATGGTGTGACGGGCGGTGTGTACAAGGCCCGGGAACGTATTCACCGCAACATGCTGATTTGCGATTACTAGCGATTCCAGCTTCATGTAGTCGAGTTGCAGACTACAATCCGAACTGTGGCAGCTTTTTTGAGCTTTGCTCCAGGTCACCCCTTCGCTTCTCTCTGTACCTGCCATTGTAGCACGTGTGTAGCCCAAGACATAAGGGGCATGATGATTTGACGTCATCCCCACCTTCCTCCGTGTTATCCACGGCAGTCTTTCTAGTGTGCCCGGCACTACCCGCTGGCTACTAAAAATAAGGGTTGCGCTCGTTGCGGGACTTAACCCAACATCTCACGACACGAGCTGACGACAACCATGCACCACCTGTATCCATTGTCCGTAGAACGGTGCATCTCTGCACCCATCAATGGTATGTCAAGCCTTGGTAAGGTTCTTCGCGTTGCTTCGAATTAAACCACATGCTCCACCGCTTGTGCGGGCCCCCGTCAATTCCTTTGAGTTTCAACCTTGCGGCCGTACTCCCCAGGTGGAGTGCTTATTGCGTTTGCTGCGGCACCGAGGATCTCTCCCCCACACCTAGCACTCATCGTTTACAGCGTGGACTACCAGGGTATCTAATCCTGTTCGCTACCCACGCTTTCGTGCCTCAGCGTCAGTTTCAGTCCAGTAAGTCGCCTTCGCCACTGGTGTTCCTCCTAATATCTACGCATTTCACCGCTACACTAGGAATTCCACTTACCTCTCCTGTACTCTAGATTAACAGTTCCTTATGCAATCTCAAAGTTAAGCCCTGAGTTTTCACATATGGCTTACTAATCCGCCTACTCACCCTTTACACCCAGTAATTCCGGATAACGCTTGCCCCCTACGTATTACCGCGGCTGCTGGCACGTAGTTAGCCGGGGCTTCTTACTTGGGTACCGTCATTTTTTTCTTCCCCATCGATAGAAGTTTACGATCCGAAAACCTTCTTCCTTCACGCGGCGTTGCTGCATCAGGGTTTCCCCCATTGTGCAATATTCCCCACTGCTGCCTCCCGTAGGAGTTTGGGCCGTGTCTCAGTCCCAATGTGGCCGGTCACCCTCTCAGGCCGGCTACTGATCATTGCCTTGGTAGGCTCTTACCCCACCAACTAGCTAATCAGACGCGGGCTCCTCCTGTACCGATAAATCTTTCCTCTATTCACCATGCAGTAAATAGTTATTATGCGGTATTAGCCATGATTTCTCACAGTTATTCCCCTGTACAGGGCAGATTACCCACGCGTTACTCACCCGTCCGCCACTCCAAGTAGATAGTGCAAGCACTATTTACTCAGCGTTCGACTTGCATGTGTTAGGCACGCCGCCAGCGTTCATCCTGAGCCAGGATCAAACTCTCTATTTAATCCTTGTCCACTCTTGTCTAAAAGCAAGCTTTTAGACTGTCAAACGGATATTTCATATCCTTTTTGACTATCTGGCATTTTTTATCTCGTATTACTTTTCTTCGTTAGCCTTAAAGCTCTCAAAGTTTATTTCTTTTCGGGTTGGTTCTTTCCTTATTATTCAGTTTTCAATGTTCTGGTTTTTGCTTCTCGTGCTTGTTTTCCTGCGCTGTCCTCTCTCGGACGCAAAATCTAGTTTACCACAGCATCCCCTTTATGTCAACATCTTTTTTAAATTATTTTTCGCTTTTTTTATTTCCCTTAATTTATTAAGGCCGGAAAGCTTTCCGGCCTTAGGCAATACTTTATTTTATATGGTTCTACGGTCTATCAATGATGTCTGAAATTATAGATATTTCTATCCATTTCCTCGTGTGAAAGAGGTCTGCTGTAAAAATAGCCCTGGAGATAATCAACCCCGTATCGAACTAATAATTCTTTCTGGCTGTTTCTTTCTACTCCTTCGGCTATTATCCTTTTATCCGTAAAGTGTGCCATATCTACTATAGTTTTCAAAAGATACTGCAGATATGAATCGCTTTCAATATTATCTATAAATGATTTTTCTGTTTTTAGTATCTTTGCAGGAAGCTTGGCCAAATTATTAAATGAACTATATCCCGTTCCAAAGTCATCAAGAGATATTTTTATTCCTTTATCGCTAAGTATACTTAAATATTTCAAATTAGAACCGGAAAAATCAAACTTATTGCTTTCCGTTATTTCAAGATTCAGCTTTTCAGGCGGAAAGTCATATCGCTCCAAAGCGTCAAGAAGATTATTGACATAACTGTCGTCTAATATCTGAGCAGGGGACATATTCACATCAAGGAAGAACTCGGCTTTGTCAAGGCTCCATTTTTTGCAGGCTTTAAGCGCCTGCTCCATAACCCAGTTATCCAATATATCTATAAGGTCCAGCTGTTCAAGATAAGATATAAAAACCTGCGGCGAAACCCATCCAATTTCAGGGGAATGCCATCTGCAAAGAGACTCCATACCTTCCCAAATTTCTGTTCTGGCGTTTATTACCGGCTGATAATAAACAGAAAAACCTTTCATGTCCTGCTGTACACAGCTTATAAGGCTTTGCCGAAGCAGAAAAGAATCCTTTATCTGCTTATCCATATTAGAATCATAGGAAATAAGCTTTTTTGATTTTTGAGAAGCCTGAAGAGTTCTGTAAAGAAGGTTCCGAATGTCCTTTGTTATATATCTTCCGAAAACAAGCCCAACCGATATGGTGCAAAAAAGCGGCAGCGAATTAAGCTGTGTTTTGGATTTCCAAGGCTCTTTAAACCGTTCTATTATTTCATTGGCTCTGTTTCTTGCTTCCTGATATGTAACATTTCTTACGAGTACGCAGAAATCTCCGTCACCGATACGATAAAGCTGAAATTCTGTATGAGCAGTATCTATCATCCATTCCTTTATTTGTATTAAAAGATATTCTACCGTTTCCCAGCCGTATAAATCTGCAAGAGAGTTATAATTATTTATTTTAAAATTAATGATAGCTGTATTTTCATAAGAGCCAAGCTCTTCTATGTCCTTTTCAAGCTTTATGCCGTTTGGTATATCCAAATGCATGTCATAATATGTAAGGCGCTGATACTGAAGCTCCGACTTTCCTATATCACTTATATCCATCATAGATACGCATATATATTCTTTTCCGTCAAAGGTTTTAAATCTCTTGGTTGATATTTTCCCCCAGACGCCTCTTTCACCCCAGTAATAAAGCTGGGTAATTTCTTTTTCTCCGTGATGCTTTTTTATAATAAGGTTTAATACCCTTTTAAACTCTCCGTAAAATACCTCGTCAATAGTTTTTCCGGCTATCTCTTCTAAATTTATTTTTAAATCTTTTGTAAGCTTATCATTTGCTATTACGATCTTATTGTCATTCTCGTCAATTACAATTACCGAAACATCAATACAGTCCGCAACTTTTTGTTTTATTTCGTTTTTGTACTCAAGTTCCACATTAAGTCCTCCCTGTTAAAAACAGCAGAAACAAATGATATGCCGTAGTTTTGCGAAATTAAGTAAGCCTATGCAAAATTAAAGATAAAAACCCTGTAATAATATTTGTCTAAACAAGAAAAACTAAATATTACATTCACATCAAAAAACAGAAGATTCCTCTGTCTTTTACTATAATATTATATCAAGCCGGTTTTTGCTTTGACAAAAGAGCTTTTTAAGGGCTTTTTGCTTTTAAATACTTGACTTTTAACAATGATTCCTATTAAATACAAGGCTCTATATTTGTATTGCGAGGTCTTCATTTTTGATTATAGATGTTTTTCTTTCATGTGTACAGTATATTTAGTTTTTTATATAATTTGGTTTTCTTAGTAAAACCCTATATTTTTTATGTTATTTCATAAGTATTACTTTTCTGCTGGAAGCTTAGACTGCATTTTAATTCATCCACGAATCAGAAAGCTTATAAAGTAGAATTATTTTCCGTTATATAGCAGATTTTCACTTGTAAAAAATTAGCGTTTTTCATCATTTTATATAACCCATATTCGGGTATATAAGGATATGATAACAAAGAATAATCATAACGTCAACCCGAATATGGGTAATTTCTTATAGGCGAATTGTTATCATTAATATAAACCTGAACAAGTCTTAGCACGGGTAATACTTATGATAATGAGGTTGATAAAATGCAATATTCCGAAATAATTGTAATGAGAATCACCACCTTATGCAAGCAGCGGGGCATCGCCTATAATAAGCTTGCATCTATGAGCGGGCTTAACCAGTCCACAATTGACAATATCGTAAGGGGTCTTACTAAAGATCCGCGCATAAAAACCCTGCACCATATAGCCATTGCTTTTAATATGACCTTAGCCGAATTCCTCGATTTTAAAGAGCTTAACGAAGTCTCCTTTGATGATGAAGGTGATACAGCCGCAAACTAACTCTTATATTTTTTCATAAGCTGTTGCTTTGATTTTATGATTCTCTATAGCTTTGAACTTTGTTAAAATTCAGGAGACCCCATTTTTAAAAGGTTTGCAAATCCTTCTGTAAATTTGCTTTACCCAATTTATACAGAAATTTAGTGCCTAAAATCGCAGGGTAAGTTTACAATATTGCATTATACTTCTGCTGGATATAAAAACAAAAAGGGCATCGAATTTCTTCAATGCCCTTTCCTCTTTTACAAGATAAAATTATTCTTCGTCTTCCTCAATATCTTCTTCATCGTACTCTTCATCTTCGTCTTCTTCCACTCCGTCAAAAAGCTCAAAGAACGCCGCAGAAACCTCTTCAAACTCAGCCTCGTCTTCTATCGTGTTCAGCTGAAGCTCTCCATCTAAATCCTCAAAATTATAGATAAGTACATCTTCATCATCAACAGGAAGAAGAGCAATATAGTTTTTCTCGTTTAAGTCAAAAGTTCCTATTACTTCACATTCGATTTCGCTGTCGTCTTCAAGCGTAAGCTTTACCGTATCATGCTCATGGCAACCGCATTCACAGTCATGATCATGGTTGTGGTCATGGTCGTGGTTATTATTCTCCATCTTTGTTCTCCTTAAGTATATTGAATTTTTACTTCTAAATCATTATAGCATAGCTGAGATGTAAATTCATACACTTTACTCAGTAAAATTAAATTCTTTTTTCTATCTATTATGCAAAAAAATCTAAAAGTTATACATATTTTAATATGCCGCTATTTTTTCTTAAAATTATAATATAGCTAAATTCAAAAGAAATAATAGCATTGTCAATTTGCTTTTTCTTATTTTATACCCTCTAAAACTGAATTATTACAGTGGTATAAAAGCAAATTAAATATAAAACAAAAGCAAAATAGCTGCAAAGTTCCATTCTTCATAATTCAAAAACACGGCTTTCTTTCAGAAATGGTACACTTTGGAATTATTTCGAATATAGTTTTTTGCAGCATTTATTTATTTCACCATATTACAATCTAATTTACTTCATGGCTTGGTGCATTAAAATAATCAACTACGCCCATATAAATTGACCATGCTATTTTTTCAATATAATCATCCTGAGTAAGAAGCGCTCTTTCGGAAGGATTTGATAAAAATCCGCATTCGACTATTACGGCAGGTATCGCCGTCTGTTTAAGGATGTAGTAATTATCATTTGCCTTTGCAAGCCTGTTGCCTTCCTGGCTTAAAAAGGTTCTCATACTGCCTTGGATTTTCTCTGCCAGAACTTTGCTTTTTTCCGATGTTTTATAATAAAATACCTGAGAACCTTTCACCTTTGATGAAGGAAAGGAATTCTGATGTATGCTTATAATAACGTCTGCACCCATATTATCTGCTATATCTTTTCTATTATCCATATCCTCTCTTTTTTTGCTTCCCAAGGCCTCATCGGAGGCTCTGGTAAGCAAAACATAGCAATCCCCTTGCTGTAAGTACTGCTGAAGCTTTAAGGCAATTTTTAAGTTTATGTCCTTTTCATAAATATCGTTTTCAGAAACCTTCCCCGGGTCCCAGCCCCCATGCCCTGCATCAATGACTACAATCTTTTTTGAAAGGGGCATGGCAAAAACACTTTGAACCTCCTCGTCTGCCGGAAAAGAAGTAATAATTCCTGAAATTAAAATTGCTATATACACAAATATCAATATCCTGTTTTTTATTTTAGCCGATTCTTCCCTATTTGCCGGCCTTTTAAGGTTTTTTCGTCTCATAAGCCCCTCCGAATAAAAAATTATATATAGTAAATTTTATATAAAGAAGTAGCAAAAGCCTATTCCCATCAGGCCCAAAAACACGGATTTCCTTCGGAAACAGTACATTTTTGATCCTGTGCGAATATACGGCTTTACTACTGTTTAACTTTAAATTTACTATAAATCACCGGCAGGATTTATTTTCTTCATCATAAAATAAGAGCACTTTAAAAAAGTCCCTTGTCAATTTACTTTATTTCGGGGTATAGAGTCGCTATAAAAGTAAATTAACGATACAAGAGAATAAATTTGCCATATATAATAATATGAGGGTTTTATTCTTTATATGAAATTTATGCCTTCCAATTAAGTATCTATGGTTAACAAAATTGAAACCCTGTTTATTAGCCCTAAGAAGATGCCCGCTAAAAATTTTTACAAGCTTGTGCCTTTATCATTTTTCAAGTTGATTTCTATATGCTATACTGTATACGGCATTAACAATTTTTATTCTAAAGAGGAGATTTACAGTGGAAAAAGAAAAAATACTCAATTATCTTTCAAAAAATCCGCTGCTGTACATAGGTATCATTGAGGTTATAAAAAGAAATACAGCAGAAATCATAGAATTTAGCAAAGACGGGCTTTTAATTCTTGAAAAAGAGAGCATGGCCTATATGATGGTTTCAGAAAGCCCCCAAAGCGCAAAGAATTTAATTAAGAACATAGAAAAGCCGCTGTTATTTGCAGCATATGAAGATTATGTTCCTGAAATTATAGAGCATATTTTTAGTATAAGCCCCAGTCGTACCTGCCTTCAGGCGGCATATTTTAAGGATGCCCCTCCTTCTTGGGAAAAGGACATTGATATCAGAAATATTGACGAAAGCTGTTTGGATTTTATAAGCGCTCATTATAACGACGGAGAGAACAGCAAAGAATACGTAAAAAGCAGACTTGCTTCCGGAGCTGTATACGGGGCCTTTATAGATAATCATATTGCAGGATTTATTGGAACCCATGAAGAAGGTGCCATAGGAATGCTGGATATTTTAAAAGAATACAGAAGAATGGGGATAGGGCAAAAGCTTCTGGGATTTATGACAGATAAATTTCTTAGCGAAAAGAAAATCCCCTTTTCTCAAATAATGGTAGGAAACGAAGCTTCTTACCAGCTTCATAAAAAACTTGATTATGAAATTTCCAAGGAATCCATGATATGGTTTGAATAATACTAAAAAGAGCCCTATAAATATAGGGATCTTTTTATGAGTTTTTAGGTTTTCTTTCAATTTTATTATATTGGGGCCTTATAGTAATATCCGTTATCAAAGCGTGATCTTTATTGTCTATAATAAAGCCTGTGATTTCTCCTATTTTTTCCGCCTGCAAATACATACCTTCTTCTTTTGCCGGGGTAAAATCAGAATAATGGTAAAAATCCGTCATAGTCATATCAGGGCTTATATTTATTACCTGAACGCCGTATTTTCTTACTTCTTCAAAAAGGGAATTGGAAAAATGAATAAGCCCTGCTTTTGCGGCACCGTATGCCGCTCCTCTGGGAGCGTCCTTTATGCCTGAAACAGAGGAGATATTGATGATGGTTCCTTTATTTCTTTTTAAATTTCTTAAAAGCATATTGGTCATAATCATCGGTGCTTCCAGATTTACACTGACCATCTCATGAATTTCCAAAGGGCTTAAATGCTCATGCAAATCAAAATAGCCTACCCCTGCATTATTTATAAGAAGGCTTATTTCATATTCCTTATCTATTTCCTTGATTTTATTTGAAAGCGCTTTATAGTCTTTTAAATCAATCTCAATGAAATGAAAGCTTCCTTCTATATCCGCATGGAAGCTTCTGCCGATTCCTAAGACCGTATATCCTCTTTTTAAAAACGCCTTGGCTATTTCTTTTCCTATGCCTTTTGTGGCTCCTGTAATGATTGCTGTTTCCATTTTATCTCCTCTTATATAAAAATCCTCTTTTTATCCACATAGAAAGACACAAGATGATATACATAATCTATCATTTCCCCGGCAATTTTCTCTTTAAAGCTTGAAACTTTGTCACAAGTTTCATAGGGGTAATAAAGCACCAAGGAATCCGGCCTTTCTTTACGCATCTTCTTTAAATAATCTTTTGAGGTTCTAAAAACCCCGATGCTTACGTCGAATATACGCTTTCCGTCTATAGTTTCAAAAACATGTTTTATAAAATCCCCGTAAATATCTTCAAAGCTTTCAGTGTATAAAAGAGGATCGAAGCAAAGCCTTACGGGAAAGCCTGCATCTAAGGCCATATTTATATTTTTAAGCCTTAAATCAAGACAAGGCGTACCATGCTCAAAGTTTTGAATAATGGATTTTGGCGAAAGTGTCCAGGCAAATATAATATTATCCGAAGGCGCTTTATTTTTCAAGTAAGAAAAGTCTGCGCTTTTCGTTCTGATTTCTATTTTCAAAGAAGGGTTTTGCCTGGCAAATTCCATCCATTTTTCAGTAAGGGAAACTATTTTTTCAAAGCCCAATATATCCGTATCATAAGATATACATAAATATAGGGGCCCTTCCTGCAAAAGCTTTTTCACCTCATTAAAATAATCCTCGTAATTGACAAAGACAACACAGTTTGCCGATGAATACATTCCCTGAAGGTAACAGTATTCACAGTCATAAAAGCAGTTCATAATATTTGAAGTATAGAAAAAGCGGCTGTTTCCAAAATCCTCGCACATAGGGGAGCCTTTATAAATCAGCTGATTTTCCTTTTTTGCTATAATAAGCTTGGGGCTTTTCTTCTGGGCTGAAAAGCTTTGCCTGCTTCTTGAAAAAATATCCTTATAATGCTTTATTTCTATTATCTTTGAATTTGGGAGCCTTTTTAATATTTCCTCAGTAACAGGGCTTGAAAGAACCTCTTTTTCAATATAAATATGGGAAAAATAATTATTTAACAATCTTTTCTCTGATTTCATTAAATATTTTCTTCCCCTCTCTTTTTTCACCTAATTTTTCACCTCTATAGGCTTTAAGCATGTCCATAGGCTCATATCCCTTAAGCCTATAAAAAGTCATAAGGGACAGAAGCTCGTTTTTCATGGTTTCCGTAAAGCCCATAGAATCGGAAAATTCAATGATTTCATTCAGCTCTTCTTTTGTAAATATTTCTTTTGGGGATAGGTTGGCGTTTGCGAGTGTCTCTAGCCATTGAGATATTTTGTCTATATTTTTTGAAACAATATTTTCTATAAAATCCCCTTTAATAATGGATTTATCCCCGTAATCAGAAACTATTTTAATAAAGGATATTTGATGCTCATGAAAAAAAAGCTTTGCCGTCTGATATAATGCCGCCGCCTCCATATCAAAAAGAGGCTCCGTAACTTCTTTGGCATCGTAAACCATATGAGCAAAGCTTTCAATGCCTTCTTCGTTAAAAGGGCTTTTCAAAAGCATATCTATGTAAAACACTCTTCCTGAATAATTTTCATATATTTTATTGCACAAAAAGGGCGTACCTAAAGGTATTTCCTTGATTTTAGAACCGCATACCCCTATGTTCACAAAAAAATCTTCTTTATTTACCCCTGATGAAAGCAAAAAGCTTAAGCTTGCGGCAGCTTTAATCGGTCCTGTTCCTGTGATTATAAGCTTAATCCTATTGCCTTCAAAAACCTCAAAGCCTTTTATCTTCGTATTCTTTTTTAAGCCAAAAGCCTTTATGAGCGGGGCCGCCTCCCAGTAAAGGGAAGAAGAAATATAAATCATAAAATCATATCCCTATCATCAAAGTTTAAATTTATCCTTCGTAAATTCATTTTTATTTGATTTCAAGTTGATTTTTCAATATCTGCCGAAGTGTATAAACGTCATTTACTATATGGTTTAAATGCTATTCAACCATATTATCATCTATGGATTTATAAATCTCATGGAGAAGCTTCTCCAGAGACTCAATATCATAATTAAGAAAGGGCTCCATGTCAAAATTGAAATCCACCCTGTCCGTATGAAGGTATATCTTTGCAAGAGAGGTCATATCCTCACTGAATAAATACTCATTATCCTCCAGAAGACTCATGATAGAGGAGGTCATTTCTATGGTTTTGGTAAATTGCCTGTCTTCAAAGTAAAAAGAGCTTAAAAGTATGAAATCTTTAATATAGCCCACATTATTTTCACCTATGAGCCCTCTTTTTATATTAAGAGCTTCAGAAGTATAAAAAATTGCTTTTTTAAAATTCTTGCGGTTTTTATATAAAAGGGCTATGGAAACCATAACGTTGGCAACATAAATATGGTTTCTGCCGATGCTTTTTTCAGCCAAAGCCAAAAGGCGTATTTTAGCGTTTATGGCTTCGTCAATATTACCCTGTATCCTATGAATTTCAGAGATTTCGTTCATACACATGACGCAATAAGGGTGCGCACTATCTATAACCTCGGCACTGATATCCATGAATATTTGAAAGCAGTCTAAAGCATTGCTGTATTGCTGGGTTTTTATATTAAACATTCCCAGATAGTAGAGATTGCTTAAATATTCGTGGGATGCCTTGCCTTCAATATTTTTAATAAGAAGAAGGGCCCTGCTTAAATATTGGATAGCGCCTTCGTTATTGCCTACGGCTTCATACACATAGGCTATGGAATTTAGATTATCGGCATAATCTTTATCTTTTTCGCTTCTAAGGCTCAAGGCTTTTTTAAGCTGCCGAAGGGCATTTTCATAATCGCCGCTATCAAAAAGGGCATTTCCTAAGTTATAGATGGCGTCTATTCCTTGTCTGCTGTTTTCTCCGTAAAGCCTTAAAGATATTTCGTAAACGTCTCTGTAAAGCTTCAAAGCCTCGTTATAGACCATTTTTCTGCTGAATACCGTCGCCATATTATTGGCCCGCAAAGCATAATCCGCATTTTTTCCCTTTAGTCTTTTTACAATAGTCATAGATTCCATATAAAGTCTTATGGCTCTGCTAAGATCCCCTGCTTCGTCGTAAACATAAGCAATGGCGAAAAGATCGTCTGCATACCGCATGGATTTACTCATATTGTTCTGCTTGTATTTATATATAATATAATCTCCTACGCTCATGGCATCGTATAAATTATTTTCCTCCACAAGCTTATGAAAGCGCTTTCTGAGTTTTGAAATTTCATCGTAAATATCCACAAAAAGCCCTCCTTTTTACATCTACGAAAATGAAACTTAAGCTATGGTACTCATACAAATTATGTTTGTGCAGTTTTTACTCATCTTCCGGATATTCGTCATATCCTTCAAAATATAAAGAAAAGCCCTGATTGATATCGTTATAGGAAAACCCTTTTCTTACAAGATAATTATACACTTTTTGCTTATCTTTTTCATCATAATCATCTCTTGAAAGCTTTTTTGATATGGTTTTTATGATATTATCCAAAGGCATATAGTCTGCTTCGCTGAAGGCTTCGTCAATAATTTCTCCTGATATTCCCTTTAGCTTTAAATCGTATTTTATTTTATACGCCCCTTGATATTTATATTTTGTTTTATCGGAAATATACTTTCTGGCATAATTTAAATCATTTATATAATCATATCTTTGAAGAAGCTCTATTACTTTATCTATTATATTCTCAGGATAATCATAAGTAGATAGCTTATTACGCATTTCTTTTTCCGTTCTTGGGCCATAGCCTAAATATCTTGCGGCTCTCCCTTTGGCCTCTTGATAAATTACATTTTCAAGTATATTATCATATTCTTTTTCAGAAATATCCATGTCTTCTTTAAGCCTGTAAAAGAGAACATCCTCTCCGCTCATGCCAAACTTAAACTTTCCGTCGATAAAGATAGAATATCTTTTGTTGTTCTTTTTCTGCCGTTCTATTTTTGTTATGGTCATAAAATCACCTTTTAAAAAGCCTAATAAAATATATACTTATGAAACTTGAAAAAAGCCTCTTTGTTTTAAGTTTCATAAGTTTAACTTCGGTCTATAGTAAATAAACTTAATCTTTTTCAAGCTTATTTACTGTACTTGAATTCATATAAAATAGCAGCATAATCAATTTACTTTTCTCTTATTATATATTCTTTATAATCTACTGCCTGCAGCGGTATAAAAGCAAATTGACTATCTATCCTATAGCCATTTTACTTACACATTTTCTTTCTGAAAATATATTCATAGCTAAAACTAAACTTCATTTGGTTTTAGTTATATTATAGAAATAGCCGGATTATCCGGCTATTTTGTACTATATTAAATTATTCACTCTTTATAAGAAATTTGCTTTTCGCTTATTATCTAAATAGGTTTAAGGAAAACTTACTAAATTTAAAACTTAAAAGATAATTTTCAATTTTTATAAGCATATCCTCCAAAGCCAGATGCTTACAGCAGTATAAAAGCAAATACACAATCTGTCTTACTCATCATCAGATAAATCAAGCTCCGGCATTTCTTCATCGTCTGCATACATGAGTTCTTCTTCAAAGACGAGATCTTCTGAGAAAGCCTCGTCTTCTTTTGCTTTAGTATTTTTTTTGCCTTTTCCTTTAGGTTCGTCAGGCTTTTCCGTATTATCTTCTTCGCCGTTTTCTTCATCGGGAAGAACAGGAAGAGCATAATGCTCTCTTACGGCGTTTTCTATTTCTCTTCTTTCATGCGGGTGCTCTTTTAAGAAGTTTTTCGCCGTTTCACGGCCTTGGCCTATTTTAGCATCTTTATAAGAATACCATGAGCCGCTTTTTACAACGATGCCAAGGTCCGCCCCAAGGTCAAGAATATCGCCTTCTGTTGAAATACCCTGTCCGTACATGATATCAAACTCGCAAACCTTAAAGGGGGGAGCAAGCTTATTCTTTGCCACTTTAACTTTTGTTCTGTTACCGATAAAGTCATTCCCCTGTTTGATAGTTTCTGCCCTTCTTATATCTATTCTTACAGAAGCATAGAATTTAAGGGCCCTTCCGCCTGTGGTCGTCTCATTGCTGCCATAGGTTACGCCTATTTTTTCTCTCAGCTGGTTAATGAAAATAACGGTACAATTGGTTTTACTGGTAACAGCCGTAAGCTTTCTTAAAGCCTGGCTCATAAGCCTTGCCTGAAGACCCATATGGCTATCTCCCATATCTCCTTCTATTTCTGCTCTCGGAACAAGGGCCGCAACAGAGTCAATAACGATAATGTCAATGGCACCTGAACGAACCATGGATTCTGCTATTTCAAGAGCCTGCTCTCCGTCATCAGGCTGGGATATGTACATTTCGTCAATATCTACGCCAAGCTTTTTGGCGTAAACCGGATCAAGCGCATGCTCCGCGTCTACGTAAGCCGCTATTCCTCCGGCCTTTTGAACCTGAGCAACAATATGAAGGGCGACGGTGGTTTTACCTGATGATTCAGGGCCGTAAATTTCTACGATTCTCCCCTTGGGTATTCCGCCTATGCCTAAAGCTATGTCAAGGCTCAAGGAGCCTGTAGGAATAACGGGAACATCTACCGCCGTCTTTTGGCCGAATTTCATCACAGAACCTTTTCCAAAGTTTTTTTCCAATTGGCTGATGGCGTTTTCAAGGGCTTTCATCTTTTCGCTCTCTGACTGAGCATCATAATTTATTTCAGGTCTCCTTTTATCTTTGGCCATTATATCCTCCTAATTTATAATTCCTTTTCTATGGATACACTCTGTTTTAATTATATTTCTTATATTAAAAAATCACAAGTTAAATTATTTTTTACACGACTACGGCTTACAGTGAAACAAATGAATTACAGCAACGAAAAGCATGTACTTTAAATGGCTTCAATAATAGCGCTTTCATCTATTTAAGCTGTTTATAAAAATAGATTTTTGTTACTGCCTTGATTTTGTTTTGCTTATCGCGTTTACGTATTACCAAAATGATTAATCTGCCTTTTTAGAAGAAATTACTCTTTTTATGCTTCTGTATCCTTATTTACGCTTCCCCTTCGGCAGCCTTTGGGGCATTCTCCTTTTTCCTGTCAAAAATAAAGGAAAGCTTTGTTTCCGATATGATGATAGCAGCAAAGATTATAACACAGCCTGTAAGCATTCTGCCTGTGAACTCTTCCTTAAATATAAGGGCTGAAAATATTGCACAAAATACGGATTCCAAAGAAAGCAGTATAGCGGCTTTTACGGCAGAGGTATATTTTTGCCCTATATTCTGAAAAAGAAAGCATATAAAGGTACAAAGGATTCCCATATACAAAAATGACATCGTACCCTTTAGGGTTGTCTTAGGCACATTATGAAATAAAATGGCTGAAATAAGACATATGCCAAGACTTACAATACCGCTGAAATTAATCATGGCGATGGTAAGATTTATAGGGTCGTATTTTCTGGTGTATTTTTCCGTAAAAATAAATTGCAAAGCGTAAAATACAGCACATATGAAAGTTAAAAATGCACCGAAGGAAATATCAAATCCGCTTGTAAGGGAAATAAGTCCTATCCCTGTAACGGTCATAACTGCGCTTATATTTGAAAATATATCAAGCTTTGTTCTATCCTTTAAATACTTTAAAAAAGGAATTAGTACAACATACGACGCCGTAACAAAGGCATTCACCGAAGGTGTAGAATATTTCAAGCCGAACATTTGAAATATAAAGGCACTTAGCATCATAATCCCCAGTACAGAGCCTGCTATGATTTCCTCTTTCTTCATTGAAATCAGTCTTTTGTAGAAAAATATATTAAGGCATATGGCTGCAATACCCATTCTTCCGCCGATTACCTGCATAGGCGTGTAATGAAGATCAAGGGCTATCTGGCTTGCTATAAAACCTGTTCCCCAGATAATCGCCGTTAGAAAAAGCATTGTTGAAGACATGCCTTGAGATAAACCTTTATTCATTTATAATACCTCTTCTTAATATGTCGAGCGCATTTACAGCTGTTCTCGTTCTTATTCTTTGTCTGCTCCCTTTAAATTGAAATTCATAGGAGCTTACTTTGCCTTTTATGCAAAGGCCTATATAAACAAGGCCTACAGGCTTTTCGTCGGTTCCTCCTCCGGGGCCTGCGATACCTGTTGTTGAAATACCAATATCAGCGCCTGAAGAAACGCATACGCCCTCCGCCATTTCTCTTGCGGTTTCATGGCTTACGGCGCCGTACTTTTCAAGGGTTTCAGCCTTTACGGAAAGTCTTTTTATTTTAGATTCATTGGCGTAGGTCACGACACCTTCAAGAAGAACTGCCGATGCTCCGGCACAGTCTATGAGCTTTGAAGTAACCATTCCCCCCGTGCAGGATTCTGCAACGGCAAGCTTCAGGCCCTTTTCATTCAGAAGGCGAATAATGACTTCTTCAAGGCTTGTTTCCCCTTCGCCGTAAATACTCGTTCCGAATCTTCTGTAAAGCTCGTCTATTACAGGCTGCATTATTTTTTCAGCTTCTTTTTCATCATGGGCAGAAGCGGTTATTCTAAAAAGCATTTCGGAATTTTTCGCATAAGGCGCTATGGTAGGGTTAGACTGGCTTTCTATTAAATCGCTTATAACTTCCTCTGCCTTGCTTTCCCCGACGCCTATAATGCGAATGCTTCTGGAAATATATTTATGGTCACTTTCAGCCATAAGATATTGAGCGACAAAATCCTTAAACATAGGCTCCATTTCAAAAGGAGGGCCGGGAAGCATAACAAGCCTTTTACCGTTATTTTCGATAATGCAGCCCGGAGCGGTTCCGTTATTGTTGGGTATAGCAATGGCCCCTTCGGGAAGATAAGCCTGTTTTTCATTATTTTTCGTCATTTGTCTGCCAAGGCCGTCAAAATAAGATTTAAGCTCTTCCATAGCCTTTTCGTTTAATACCATTTTTCTGCCGAAAAATTTAGCGCCTGTTTCCTTTGTTAAATCGTCCTTCGTAGGGCCAAGGCCACCGGTGGTGATTACCATATCAGCTCTTTCAAAGGCCTGCTCTAAAGCTTTATAGAGCCTATCCGGGTTATCGCCTACAACAGACTGATAATAAACGTCGATCCCCATTGCCGCAAGCTCCTTTGAAAGAAACTGGGCATTGGTATTTATAATATCTCCAAGCAAAAGCTCTGTTCCCACAGCCATAATTTCAGCTTTCATTTGTATCCTCCTATTTGTCTGCCGCCGAAAATAATTTCCGGCGAAATTTCTTAAGTCTTTTGGCAACGGTGTTGCCGGCGTGTTTTCACAAAGGGCAAATACCCTTTTCACCTATACTCGAATAAAAGTAAGACAATAGCGTTGTACATTTGCTTTGCCTTGATTTTATGCCTTCTTAGAGCCCGTTTCTTACTGCGGAAGAAAAGCAAATTTACTATATCCGCTTATTATGATGAAAAAGCACAAACTTAGAAAACAGGGGAGATTTTGTTTCAAAATGCCCTGTAAGTCCAGAAAGTGCCGGTTTAAATTACCTTAATCCAAATTTTATTTTAATACAGCTTTATTTTTATAGATATAATCCACCGCAGATAAAACTGTAAAGAATACGGAGGCCATGATTAAAATATTCCCTATAGAAAGGGCTAAATCTCCTTTAAGGCCCAAAAGAAGGTAAATTACCATAATCATCTGGGTTATGGTTTTTATTTTTCCCCACATGCTTGCGGCAATAACAATGCCTTCATCGGAAGCCACAAGGCGAAAGCCTGTGATAATAAACTCTCTTGCTATTATTACTATGACGGCAAGAGAAGGAATGTCACCCATTTCTATCATTGCTATCATGGCGGAGCATACAAGAAGCTTGTCTGCAAGAGGGTCCATGAACTTTCCGAAATTGGTAATCAGGTTATACTTTCTGGCAATATATCCGTCTAAAGCGTCTGTGGAAGATGCGATAATAAAAATACTAAGCGCTACATAACGGCTTATAGGTTCCCCCATGGGGCTTGCCAAAAGAAAGAAAAGAAAAACAGGTATCAGGCATACTCTTAAAACCGTAAGCTTATTGGGCAAATTCATAACTAATCTCTCCTATCAAATCATAATCGGAGCTTTCTTTAATCAGGATATCTTTAAAGTCCCCTGCTATTATTTCCTCGCCGCTATTGAAAAATACAAGGCCGTCTATTTCGTAGCAGTCCATATAGCTTCTTCCGCAGTATACGCCGTCCTCAACCTTTCCTTCAACGATGACTTTAAGGGTTTTCCCTATTTTTTCGCTGCATTTTTCCGCGGAAATACCCTTTTGAATTTCAAGGATAAATTCCTTGCGTTTTATTTTTTCTTCCTCTTCTATTTGGTCTTCCATAATGCTTGCAGGTGTTCCTTCTTCCTTGGAATAAGTAAATACCCCAAGCCTGTCAAACTTTATCTCCTGTACAAATTCACAGAGGCCGTTAAAGTCTTCTAATGTTTCTCCGGGGAAGCCCACAATCAAAGTAGAGCGTATCGCAATATCCGGAACCTTTGCTCTAAGCTTATGAATTACTTCTATAAGCTTCTTTCGGTTGCTCTGTCTTTTCATGCTGTTTAATATTTTATCTTCGCTGTGCTGAACAGGCATATCGATATAGTGGCATAATTTAGGGTTCCTGGCCATTTCGTCGATAAATTCGTCTGTAATATGCTCGGGATAAGCATATAATACTCTTATCCATTCAAGGCATTCTATCTCGGAAAGCTTTTTAACAAGCTCATGAAGCATGGATTTTCCATATAAATCTCTTCCGTAAAGGGCCGTATCCTGGGCCACGAGAATAATTTCTCGAACCCCCTTCATCACAAGGCCTTCCGCTTCTTTTATAAGGCTTTCCATGGTTCTTGAACGGTATTTTCCTCTTAAAGAAGGTATAGTACAGTAAGTACAGCGGTTGTCACAGCCTTCCGCTATTTTCATATAAGCAAAATAAGGCGGCGTGCTTAAAAACCGATTGATACTATTTTGTTCGTTGATGAGATTATTAATATCCGTAACAAGCTTTACCTTTTCACCGCCGAGAACAGATTTGATGACGCTTGCGATGGCTTCAAAATCTCCCGTTCCCACAACACCGTCAACTTCCGGAAGCTCGTTGAATATTTCGTCTCTATATCTTTGAGCCATACAGCCGGTTACGATAAGAGCCTTGCAGTTGCCCTCTTCCTTATACTTTCCTGCATCGATTACGCTTTCTATTCCCTCGTCGGTAGCTTCCAGTATAAATCCGCAGGTATTTACAATGATTACGTCGGCTTCCTCTTCCGCATTGGTAATGGTATATCCCTCACGGTCTATGATGCCAAGCATAACCTCGCTGTCTACTAAATTTTTGTCGCAGCCCAAAGATACAAAGGCTATTTTTATATTTCTATTGTCTGACATAGTTGTTCCTTTCCGCATTAAAGTTTAAATTTATTTCTATATTTATACAGGCTCTTCATTTATACAGGCTCTTCATTTATACAGGCTCTTCATTTATACAGGCTCTTCATTTATACAGGCTCTTCATTTATACAGGCTCTTCTTCTGTCTCATAAGGGCCGTTTTTCATTTCATTCCACTGGCTGTAGGTTATCAGAACCTTTCTCGGCTTGCTTCCGTCCTCGGGGCCTACGATGCCCTTTAGCTCCAAATCTTCAATAAGCCTTGCGGCCCTGTTATAGCCTATTCTGAACTGTCTTTGGAGCATTGAAGCCGAAGCCTTTTCTTTTAATATGACAAATTCCACAGCCTGCTCGAAAAATTCATCCGCCTCATCGTTAATTTCTAAAGTTTTAGAAGAAGACGTAATATTATCTATCATTTTCTGGTCGTACTGATGGTCGCTCATTTCCTTTAAGAATTCCACGATGGATTCTACTTCCTTATCGGAAATAAAGGCCCCTTGTATTCTCACCGGCTTATTTTTACCTACGGGGTAAAAGAGCATGTCTCCTCTTCCCAGAAGCTTCTCGGCACCAACCATATCAAGGATGGTTCTTGAATCCGTTCCCGAAGAAACAGAAAAAGCAAGTCTAGAAGGGATATTTGCCTTTATAACTCCTGTGATAACGTCAACAGAGGGCCTCTGGGTCGCTATAATCAAATGAAGGCCCGCTGCCCTTGCCATCTGGGCCAAACGGCAGATGCTGTCTTCAACCTCTCCCGGAGCCGCCATCATAAGGTCCGCAAGCTCGTCTATGATAATGATGATTTGAGGTTCCATCTGGATTTCGTCATTTTCTTCCGCAAGCTTATTATATCCCTTTAAGTCTCTTACAGCGTTCTGGGCAAATAAATCATACCGGCGGAGCATTTCCCGAACTGCCCAATTCAAAGCGCCCGCCGCCTTTTTGGGGTCTGTCACTACAGGGATTAAAAGATGGGGGATTCCGTTATAGATGCTTAATTCCACAACCTTCGGATCTACCATAATAAGCTTTACCTCTTCCGGAGAGGATTTATACAATATGCTTGCAATCAAAGTGTTGATACAAACGCTCTTTCCTGAGCCTGTAGCTCCCGCTATCAAAAGATGAGGCATTTTAGCTATGTCTGCTACAACAGCCTTTCCGGCAATATCCTTCCCAAGGCCGAAGGCAAGCTTCGACGGGAATTTCTGAAAGGCCTCGTCTTCTATAATCTCACGGAAAAATACCGTTTGGGTTTCTTTATTGGGAACCTCTATTCCCACAGCCGCCTTTCCGGGGATAGGCGCTTCTATTCTTATGCCGTTCGCCGCAAGGTTCAGGGCCAAATCATCAGCAAGGCTTGAAATACGGCTTACCTTTACCCCTTGGCCCGGGGAAAGCTCATACCTTGTTACGGTAGGGCCCTTGCTTACTTCTATAACTTTCGCTTCCACGCCAAAGCTTTTAAGGGTTTCCTCAAGCTTTTTGGAGTTTTCCAAAATCATCTGCTTAGAACTTTCCCGTCCCGTTTCCATATTCTCCTGCAAAAGAGTAATGGGCGGAAATACATATTCCTTATTTTCCCCATCGGAGGTGCTTTTAATATCCATTGCAGAATGGTCTTCCTTTGGTTTCTCCGGCATTTTTTTAGGAATTGTCTCTCTTATGGTGATTACGGGGATTTCCTCTTCCTCAGACTCCTCATGCTCTAAAAATTTATTCATAGATTCTTCTGATTTTTCTTCTATATCAAATGTTATTATTTTGCTGTCTATAACCGGCTCTTCAACAGGCTCAAACTCTGTTTTAACCGCCGCCTTGCCTCCGTCCTCGGATTTATCTCCGGGAAGAAGTATTTTAACCTCTTTTTTCGTTCTCTTATCCTCGTCTATAATAAAGTCAACTTCTCTTTTCTTCTTGTATCTGGTAGGCTTTTTTTCTTCTTCGTAATATTCCTCTTCCTCATAATAAGCATCGGCTATTTTATCCCTTACGGTTTCAAAGGATTTGGAAACGCCTTCAAAAAATGATTTTCCTGTAATTAATATAATAAATATAATAGAAAGAGCGATTAAAAGGACATAAGAAAAAATCCTTCCGAAAATACTCAATATGCAGTTTCCTAAAAGAGCGCCAAAAAGCCCTCCGTTATTTATGGAACCGGAGGTATAATTGGATTTTATATAATCCAGTGCCCCTGCATAAGTGCTTGTCTCGTCTACCTGTAAAATATGGGTAAAGCTTATAAAAATCAAAAAAAGCCCTATGCCCATGGCGATTTTATAGGTTGCTATTTCTTTTTTCTTATCAAATATTATGTATACACTTAATGCAATAATTAAAAAAGGAAGAACAAAAGCCCCGACTCCTAAAATCCCTTTTAGGAAATTTCCAATAAAATAGCCTAAAGCTCCCGAATTTGATTTGCTGAAAACGCTTAGTATCATTAGTACGCTAAAGGCAATGGCGGCTATGCTGATAATCTCTTTCACTATTAGGTCATTTACATTCTTCTTTTTACTTGTGTTCTTTCCTGAATACTTCATATTCTTTTTGTTTTTAACAGTCATTTGGCACCTTCTATCAGTTTTGCTTTAGTTTGTTGTGGAAATCTATAATACACGATTAAAAGGTTTGTGTAAAATGGTATAAGAAATTTTTATGGTCGATTGATTTTGCCGAACTTTCTCTCTGGCCAAGTATACATTCCTACATTTCGTTTCGCAAATGTATTCATGAATAAAATCAAGCTCTGCTTGATTTTATCGAACTCTTTCTCTAGTCAAGTACACATTCATACATTTCGCTTCGCAAAATGTATTCATGAATAAAATCAAGCTCTGCTTGATTTTATCGAACTCTTTCTCTAGTCAAATACACATTCATACATTTCGCTTCGCAAAATGTATTCATGAATAAAATCAAGCTCTGCTTGATTTTATCGAACTCTTTCTCTAGTCAAATACACATTCATACATTTCGCTTCGCAAAATGTATTCATAGTATACCACAAATATATTATTTTCTCATTAAATAATTTATAGCAGCGAATGAAATTTAGATTGCAAATTAATCCAAACCGCCGCTATCTAAGTTCGCACCTTAAGCAATTTTTGAAAACACCCTGGAACTTGATATTTGCATTATTTAAGCAAATTACTATGATTAAGCTCTAGGGCTCTATATATCCGTTTTCTGCATTGATGATACATCTGTAATTAGGGTTCAGATTTTTTATAACTATGGTTATCTCTTCCTTTATGCTTTCTGTTTGCTTGTTTGAATATTCATAGGGAACTACAAGGTCGAATATTACATTGGCGTCTTCTTCCAAATCGACTATTCTGAAATCATGGGCTTCAAGGGGCAAATTCTTTTCATTTATATAGGAAATAACAGCATTGCAGACACATGATACTCTGTCGTCTTCAATATCCACAGGATCCATATGAATAACAAGCTCTATGCCAAGGGCCTCCCCTATTTCTTTTTCGGCTCTGTCTATTACTCTGTGGCTTACAAGTATGGGAACATCAGAGGGAACTTCCGCATGTATCGTCGCCATGCTGTAATTAGGGCCGTAATTATGAACCACAAGGTCATGGGTGCCTGTTATGCCGTCATAGCTTTCAACAAGCTCTATTATTTTTTGTGCAAATTCTTTTGAAACAGGCTTTCCAAGCAAGCATGATAAAACCTCTTTAGATATGGAATAGCCGGAATACAGAAGAAATATGGCAACAAATACCCCTGCATATCCATCGATTTCAAACCCTGTGAAATAGGCAACAAATATGGAAATAACTGTCGCCGTCGTAATAAATACATCATTTATGCTGTCCTGGGCTGTGGCGAGCATAGCAGGAGAATCGATTTTTCTTCCAATTTTTTTGTTAAATACTGAAAGCCAAAGCTTCACCGCTATCGTAAAAAACAAAAAAACGATGGAAATTAAATTAAAAACGATTTCTTCGGGATTAAATATTTTTGTAACAGATGTTTTTAGAAATTCATATCCAAGCAAAAGAATAATAAATGAGACTATAAAAGCAGAAATATATTCTATTCTTCCATGCCCGAAGGGATGCTCGGCATCGGCAGGCTTATTCGCCATTTTAAAGCCGATGAGGGTTATTATGGAACTTCCGGCATCTGAAAGATTATTAAAGCTATCTGCCATTACCGCAACTGATGAAATCATGATTCCTATAATAAGCTTTATTAAAAACAAAACTGTATTGCATATAATCCCCGTAAGACTTACAACAACTCCGTAGCTTTCTCTTACACTGGATTTTTCTATACTTTCGTAATCCCTTATAAAGGTACGAACAATTATTTCAGTCATATAAAACTCCTTTTTACAAATCCAATATCACAATTACTTATATCTTATAAAATACCACTATCGTATACCATAAGTATAGGTTTGACAAATATATTTCCTTCCCAGAAGGTCTCTTTAGTCAAATGTACATTCATACATTTTGCTTCGCAAAATATATTCATGACTAAAATCAAGCTTCCCTTGAGTCTAAGGGCAATGTCTCTTTAGTCAAATATACATTCATACATTTTCCTTCGCAAAATATATTCATGACTAAAATCAAGCTTCGCTTGATTTTAGTCACATTATACCATAATTATTTATCTTTGTAATAGGATAACAAAGCTAAAATATATTTTATGCTGTGTGTGCTTCTTAAATATAGCCCTGTTTTAATAATTATGAACTGCCTGTAATTAAAACTATAGGTTTGTTATCAAAGATGCCTATAAGCATCATTTTTACTGTAATCTTGCAAAATTAAGAACTTTGTTTTATATTATTAGGTAAAAGAATTCTCATGGGGGAAATACCTTGAAAAAAGACATATCAAATACAACAATTGGTTTAATTGGCGGCGGCCAACTGGGCAAAATGATGATAATGGAAGCTAAAAAAATGGGCTTTAAGGTCATTGTTCTTGACCCGGCGAAGGATTGTCCTGCCCATAGCATATGTAACGAGCATATTCCTTTATCTCTTAACGATGAATCTGCTATAAGGATTTTAAGCGAAAAATGCGATATAATAACATATGAGTTCGAGCATATCAATGTAGATGCGCTGCTTAAGCTTGAGGAAGAAAATGTTAAAATATACCCTTCCCCTAAAAGTCTTAAAACCATTCAAAATAAGTATACTCAAAAAGCGGCCCTTTTAGATGCCGATATACCCGTTCCCGATTTTATATATGTCGAAAACTTTGAAAGCCTTGAAGAAGCCGGAAGAAAATTCGGTTATCCTTTTATTTTAAAAACATGTACCGGCGGATATGACGGAAAGGGTAATTTTGTAGTAAATTCTTCTGATGATTTAGAAGAAGCCTATCATTATCTTGGAGGAAGCAAAGCCGGATTATTGGCCGAAAATTTCGTTAATTTCAATATGGAGGTTTCCGTCATTGCATGCAGAGGGATTGACGGCAGCCTTTCTGTTTTTCCTGTGGCAAAAAATACCCATGTAAACAATATATTGGAAGAAACCCTTGCACCGGCTCCCGTAGATAAAAACATTTCCGACAGAGCAATGAATATTGCAGGCAAAGCCCTTAATCTCTTGGAAGGAGTTGGGATATTCTGTATAGAAATGTTCATTACCGAAAGCGGAGAGGTTCTTGTAAACGAAATAGCCCCAAGGCCCCACAACTCCGGTCATTATACCATCGAGGCCTGCGCAACAAGCCAATTTGAACAGCACATCCGTGCAATAACAGGCTTGCCTTTGGGAGATTCAAGCCTTATACGGCCTGCCGCTATGAGAAATCTCTTAGGAGAGCCGGGCTTTTCAGGACCAGCTGTCGTAAAGGGTATGGAAGATGCCCTTAAAGTAAAAGGTGCAAAGGTACATATTTACGGAAAGGCTCAAACAAAGCCCCATAGAAAGATGGGTCATGTGACTGTATGCGCTGAAACCCTTTCAGAGGCTGCCGAGCTTTGCAAGAAAGCTAAGAATCTGATTAGGATTGTATCCGAAAAGGAGGATAATTATGAATAAAGTGGGCATAATTATGGGAAGCGATTCCGATCTTCCCGTTATGAAAAGCTGTGCCGAATTTTTTGACCGTATGGGTGTAGATTACGAAATAGACATCGTATCTGCCCATAGAACTCCTGATAAGATGTACGAATATGCAAAAAGCGCCAAGCATAGAGGCATCGGAGTAATTATAGCCGGGGCCGGCGGGGCCGCGCACCTGCCAGGTATGGTCGCATCTCTTACTTCTGTTCCCGTAATTGGCGTTCCCGTAAAAACCGCATCTCTAAGCGGTGTAGATTCCTTATATTCTATCGTTCAGATGCCGGGAGGAATCCCCGTGGCAACGGTTGCAATAAACGGAGGGCTTAACGCGGCAATCCTTGCCGCTGAGATACTTGCCATTTCAGACGGCCTCCTTTATTCAAAACTTGAAGAATATAAAAAAGACCTTAAAGAAACGGTAGAAAAAAAATCTGAATCTCTTAAAGAAAAAGGCTATATAAAATATTTGGAATCATAATTATTTTTTAAATCCGCTTCAATAATATAGTCAATTTGTTTTTATGACTTTATAAATATTTGGCTGCGAGGGCATAAAATAAGAGAAAAGCAAATCGACAATGTAACTATTTCATGTGAATTCAGGTTCAAAAGCATTTGAACATACTTGCGACTATTTTAATAATACACCATATCCATAAACCTAAGCTTTAGCCGTAATTTAGAAGATTTCCGCCCACAAATATCGGAGGAAATCCCAAGGGGAAACCTGCTTTTAAAATCAATAGCTAAAGAGCCGCTCTATATAAAAAGGCTTATATTGAAAGGCTTTCCTATAAAGCTATAACCCTGCTGACACACTTTAAAATACTTTTAATATGGCTTTATATTGTTTACCTTATTGAGTCCTTATGGTAATATATTATTATACGTTTAGTATATATTTAAGTTATTTATTTAAGCTTATTTGCAATTTCCCCGTTCTCCCGTTTCTGATGATAATTTCAGTTTTATTAAATTATGCTTACATTACAACTTATTTGCATGATAAAAAATTAAATTTGGTTATAATAATAGTAAATCAAAAATACTTTAAGGAAGCTAAATTTTTGGAAGATCAGCTTAGAATCTAATTTTTATTAAAATTCTGCCTACTTAAAATTCGTTCCTTTAATGTTTTCGCTGATTTCTTAGCGAATTATCCAATATAAGCCTTTATAGAATATCGGAAGCAGATTTTCTCTCATGTTTTTTCATAAGCTTCCATTCATACCTTAATAATTAAATAATGCTCAGCACTATATTTATAATATTAGTTTAACGATTATATTTTGAAAGTTAATTATACTTAAAACGGGAGAGATGCATATGCCATCATACAAAAAAATAATTGGTGCAAATATAAAGCGGGAAAGAATCTCCAGAGATATGTCTGTTGATGAGCTTGCAAAAATGCTTAAGCTTTCTTCTGCTTTTATCGGTTTGATTGAACGAGGCCAAAGGGGGGCAAAGCTTGAGAATTTAATAAAAATAGCTGATATTTTCGGCATAACGGTTAATGA
Organism: Anaeropeptidivorans aminofermentans; assembly: GCF_940670685.1. GTDB lineage: Bacteria > Bacillota > Clostridia > Lachnospirales > UBA5962 > Anaeropeptidivorans > Anaeropeptidivorans aminofermentans. The sequence continues at coordinate 2,906,990 of NZ_OW711693.1, forward strand.
CCTGATTTATAACCAAAGTGTTTCTGGAAAAACCGAAGTTGCCGAACCTAAATACAAAAGCAGCGCTGACTCCAAGCGCTCGGCCATATCAAGCCTTTTATTTGATTTTGATGAAAGTGAATTGGATTTTCTTATATCAACCATTAGGAATTTAAAAACCCTTCGCAATGAAGCAAAGGATTATTCAGAAATGGATTTGGAAGAAGATCTTGAGAAATAGCATTCATGTTTAAATATGATACCATAAGCGTAAGCTTATTCATATTACACTTGAGCCGTTATTATATGCAAATAAGCCCATCCGCCTGGAGGGCTTATTTTATATTTCCTTACTATGTTAAAATATTATGATTATAAAATTTTATTCTTCTTCGCTTCATTTATTATGGCAGCTGCAATTTCATCTATAGTCTTATAATCCGTTTCTATTTCTATATCTGCCGATTTAATGTATAAAGGTCTTCTAAGACACATCATTTCCTCTATATCTTCTATCTTTTTGCCTTTTAATAAAGGCCTTTCATTGTTTTTAGAGGCTCTTTCAAAAACCGTTCGGGGCTTTGCAGACAAAAGAACAACAAAACCTCTTTCTTTCATCATTAAAACATTCTCCTGCCTTATTACGGCCCCGCCGCCGCAAGAGATTATATTTCCCTTTTCACTTAAAGCCTCTTTAAGCACAAGGCTTTCCATATCCCTGAAATAGTCTTCTCCGTATATTTTAAATATATCTTTTATGCTCATTTTGCTTCTTTCGGAAATAATATCGTCCATCTCAATTGTTTTCCTTTGAAGTATTTCTCCAAGCCTTTTGGCAACAGATGTTTTGCCGCAAGCCATATATCCTATTAAAACGATGTTTTCTTTCAATTTATCACTCCGTGCAATCATCATGGGTTTTTGATTATTTATTTACCGAATTACATATTTGAAATTTTATCAGCTTTCATGTAATATGTAAACAAGAATTGTTATATTAATTAGTTCCATTTAACTACAATGCTTATTAATTTTTCAGGAGGAAATTATGAAACTCTACGCTTTAATCGGTGAAAAGCTCGGCCATTCCCTTTCTTGTGAAATCCATAATTATATATTTCAAAAACTGTCTTTAAATGCAAACTACTGCCTGATGCCAATACTTAAAGAAAATATCCCCAATACAATTTCTTCTCTTAAAACATTAGGCTACAGCGGCATAAACATAACCATACCTTATAAAGAAAGCATTACTCCTTATCTTGATGAAATATCTAAAGAAGCAAAGGCCATAGGCTCTGTCAATACCGTTAAGTTTACCGGCAATAAAGCCATAGGCTTTAATACGGATTATTTCGGCTTTGGTGCAATGGTTGAAAGAGCCGGAGTGACCATAGAAGGAAAAAAGATATTGATTTTAGGAAGCGGAGGCGCCGCAAAAGCACTGATTGCTTATATTATTGATAATAAAGCTAAGTCTGTTACTGTGGCCGCAAGAAACCCGGAAAAGGCAGGCGCCTTAAAAGTGCTTTTTCCCTTCTTAGAAATAATTCCCTATGATGCTATTGATGCTATAAAAGGGGACTTGCTTATAAACGCCACTCCCATTGGAATGTATCCCAATATAGACGGCTCACCGGCCGATAAAAATATTCTGTCTAATTTTTCCGCATGTGCAGATATTGTCTATAATCCTCTTGAAACAAAATTCCTGAAAACCGCAAAAAGCTGCGGCTGTAAAACCATCAATGGCCTTTATATGCTTATAGGGCAAGCCTTAAAAGCTCAGGAAATATTTCAGGAAACTTCTATTGATAAAAACATAGGAGAAGAAATATACGATTATCTGAAAATCAGATTTTGATTTATACATAAATTCAACTCTTTCCATTATGAAAGTTTATATTTAAAATTCATTATATCGTATATTAAAATGCCTCCTTTATTGACAATATCTCCTGTGAAACCCTATACTTATCTGGCAACAATTATTTATAAATGGGGGTATTGAATATGACAGATAAAATCGATATTCAAAAAGTAAAATCAGACGCCGAAGAAAATTTCAGATGCGGTAATTTTTATTGCTCAGAATCAATCATTTCTTCCATAAGAAAAAATATTGACCCAGATATGCCGGAGGCTTTTATTGCAGCGGCATCTGGCTTTCCTATTGGCGTGGGGCGTTCAAAATGCATGTGCGGAGCAATATCAGGGGCAATTATCGGCCTTGGATATTTCTTCGGAAGAACAGAAGGCAAGGACCCAAAAGTAAATAAGACTCTTGAACTTGCCAATGAAATTCAAATGAGCTTTCAGGAAAAGCATAAGGTTTCCTGCTGTAAAATTTTAACAAAGGGTATGGATATGGCCTCTGGAGAGCATAAAGCTCAATGTATTCAGTTTACAGGGGAAATGGCTGAAAAGGTTGCTGAGGTAATAGCAAGAGAGCTTAATATAGAAACTGTATAGGTGGCGTATGAATAGAATAATCAAACGGACATTTTTACCCATGTCGGGCATGGCTCTGGGCTTTGCAGCATTAGGGAATGCTTCCGCTGCCATGTTCCCTTTTCTTAAACCCATATGCGGCATTATATCTGCCGTACTTATGGTATTGATAATAATAAAGATTTTTTCTGATTTAAAAGGCTTCATGGAGGAGCTAAAAAATCCCATTGTGGTCACAAGCTTCGCAACCTTTGATATGGCTCTTATGGTTTTATGCACCTATACGGCGGCGTCTTTGAATCAGCTTTCTTTTATCCTATGGTGTTTAGGCATCATAATGCATTTTATCATTTTAGCTTATGTTACATATGCATTTATACTTAAATTTGATATTAAAAAGATATTTGCAAGCTTTTTTATCGTATATGTAGGATTTGTTGTAGCTTCAGTAACGGCTCCTGCCTTTTCTATGCAAGGCATAGGACAGATACTCTTTTACATAGGCCTTTTACTTTACGCAGTTTCTCTTCCTGTAATACTTTACCGTATATTTAAAACAGACGGCATACCTGAACCTGCAAGGCCTACAAACGCCATTGTAGCCGCCCCTGCAAGCCTTTTATTGGCAGGCTATCTGAATAGCTTTCCTGCCGTAAACGGCACCTTGACGGCAATACTTCTTGCAGTTGCTTTAATAATGACTTTAATGGGATATTATTTTTTTATAAAGACCAACGGGAAGAATTTTTTCCCAAGCTATGCAGCTTACACCTTCCCATTTGTTATAAGCGCCCTTGCCCTTAACAGAACTGCGGCTTATGCCGTAAATGCTTCCTGGGGTATTGCCGGGTTTCTTGGAATTCTAGGGAAAATTGAGCTTCTTATAGCCATCGCTTCCTGTTTTTATGTTTTAATACGATATTTATCCAAATACGCTTCAAAAGAATAAAATTAAAGGCTATGACGCATGAAAACTGCATTATAGCCTTTTGTTATAGTAAATTTCACACAAGGATGTACTAAAAATCTATTTTTCACAAACGGCTTAAACATATAAAACTCCCTATGTTCAAGCCATTCAAAACATACGATTTTTATTACTGTTTAATTTGAAATTTACTATAATCATATAAAGGTATACTCATAAGCTTGATTTTTATTTACAGTATATTTCTTTTAAAGAAGTAACAAAATCCTATTCACTAAAGGCTAAAAGCACAAGCTTTTTCTGAAAATGGTACATTTTGAACTATTCCCAATATACAGTTTTTGTTACTTATAGCCGAATTACCTTGAACCCAAAGTAACAAAGTGCTGCAAAATATCAGAGGATATTTTGTGGTTTAAGCGATAGGCACTTCGGACTGAAATGAATTCCACTATATGCATATATTTAATCGATTCTATACATACATCGCAGAATAAACTATCAGAATGTTGCTATTGCAACAGATTTATCTTTTCAAATAGAGTATCCTTATAGATAGTTAGCTAATTCAAATCATAAGGAGATGATAAAAGCTTATGAAAAACGAATCAGGGAACAGTTTTAAATTTAAAGGTATCGCTGCGGGCGCAAAACAGCTTGTTTCAGATTTTCTTCCCTTATGCCCCCATCAGGTAATAAGCCATCAGCTCATAAGCCGCGAAAGCGTATCTGTTACAGGCTTTTTCTTCGACAAAGAAGAAGGTATAAGCACAGATATTCAGCACCAGGACATCTTATATATTGTTCATAAAGGCAGCGCAAAAATAACAGTTCAGAAGAAGCCCCTTATCCTTGGAGAAGGCGAATGCATCTTTGTTCCTTCGGGATATGCCCATTCCATTGATGCAGAATCAGCCTTATGGCTCATACAAATATCGGCGGGAGACATGCCGGAAAAAGATACTGAAAGTAGAGGTTCAGCCATGGAAAAGAAAGACTATATTAAAAATATCGAAAAAGCACAAATCAAAGTATTATCAGACCTTGTAGGCTATCACGCAGGAAAGGTATCAAGCCTTACGCTGATTCAAAGGGATATTTTTACAACCACTGTTATGGCTATGGATAAAGGCACAGGCGTAGGCCCCCATATCTGCGAAGGAGACGCCATGGTAATTGCCCTTGACGGGGAAGGCGACGTAATGATCGGCGATGAGCATCATACAATCAAAAAAGGCGAGTGTATCGTAATGCCAGCAGATATTCCTCATGCCGTAAGAGGAGAAAACCATCAATTCAAAATGCTTCTTATTGTATCTAAGCCGGAGATAAATTAGTTTAATAAAATATTCTACAAATACACATTTACTGACTTTTAAATGTTTTACCTTCAGGTATAAACCGCGACAATAATTATAATTTAAATTACTGGCATAGCGTTCGCCAATTTAATTGCCTTATTAATTAAGCCCACAGTGCTAATAGTTTCTACCTCCCTCCTAAGCCTTCTTAATCGAAGGCTTTTTCAATGCAAATATTCCCTTAAAAAAGCACTTATATTTAAAAAACCTCCGACTTTCACATTCATTTTCTATAAATTTTTTAAATGGCTTGATTTTTTATAAAAAATTATATATCATATTAGTGTATTTACATTTTATGGAATTTATTCTAAAATTATGAAGAGGAGGACTCCTATTGGATATTGCAACCAAGACGGTCAACCGCAACCTAATCGTAAATATCACTGGAGACATAGACCATCACAGCTCCGATGAAATAAGGAATAAAATAGACAAGGATATTAAACGCAATAATATTAAAAACATTATTTTTGATTTTTCCAACGTAAGCTTTATGGACAGCTCCGGCATCGGAGTAATTATCGGAAGGTACAAGCTTGTTGAAAAGCAGGGCGGCCAGGTAATAGCATGCTGTATTGACGGGAATATAAAGCGTATATTTGATGTTTCCGGCCTTAGCTCCATTTTAAAGACATATAAAAGCTGCGCTCTTGCATTAGAAGCCTTAGGAGGGAAGTAATATGTTATATGAAAATGAAATGACTCTCATTATGGCAAGCTGTTCAAGGAACGAAGCCTTTGCCAGAGTTTCTGTAGCCGCATTTATCGCCCAGCTTGACCCGAACCTTTCCGACCTTTCGGATATTAAAACGGCAGTTTCAGAGGCCGTTACAAATTCTATCATCCACGGATATGAAGGCAGAACCGATGGCTTCGTTACCTTAATATGCAAATATAAAGGGGACGAAGTCTACATAGAGGTTTCCGACGAAGGGCGGGGTATTGAAAATGTAGAAGAAGCCCGCAGACCCCTTTATACCTCAAAGCCGGAAATGGAGCGCTCTGGAATGGGTTTTACCGTCATGGAAACCTTCATGGATAGTCTTGAGGTAATTTCTACTCCGGGAAAGGGCACAAAAATAATAATGACTAAAAAAATATCCCTTGGCAGTGTTTGAAAATAAACAAGCCATAAGCATTTAGATTTTCAGACAGGCCGTATATATGGAAAGGAATTAAAGACGTAAATAGATTCCGATGCTTTTTAAACAATTGCCGTCTTTCTATTAACTTTTCATAGCTCAAAGATAAAAAAGGAGTTGGGGGTATGGATCGAGCCATAGAGCTTGTAAAAAAAGCCCAGGCAGGGGACGAAAGCGCAACCCAGATGCTCATAGAAGAAAATATGGGCCTCATATGGTCCGTTGTAAAGCGCTTTACGGGAAGAGGCTATGACCAAGAGGACCTTTTCCAAATAGGTTCCATGGGGCTTTTAAAATGCATACAGAAATTTGATACATCTTACGACGTGAAATTTTCCACTTATGCCGTTCCCATGATCATGGGAGAAATTAAACGCTTTTTAAGAGATGACGGGATGATAAAAATTTCAAGGCCCCTTAAGGAAATGGCTGTAAAAGCAAGATATATGCAGGATGAGCTTACGAAGAAAAGCGGGCGCTCCCCTACGATATCAGAGCTTGCGGCAGCTCTTGAGGTAGAGCGTGAAGAGCTTGTCATGGCTTTAGACGCAAGCCGCGAAGTGGAAAGCCTTTATGCAACCGTATATCAGGGAGACTCTACTCCCGTTTATTTAATAGATAAGCTTGACGTAAGCGAAGATAAAAGTAATGAAACAATAGATATCATAGCGCTTAAAGAGGTCGTAGGAAAGCTTGCCCCAAGGGATCGGCAAATCATCATTCTTCGCTATTTTGAAGAAAAAACCCAGTCGGAAATAGCAAAGGAGCTTGGCGTATCCCAGGTACAGATCTCCCGTATAGAAAAGAAAATAATCCAAAAAATAAGGGAAAGCCTGCAATGGGGCAAAGAACCGTAAGGAGGGTATATTGGAAATCAATATACCCTCCTTAATTACATTAGTATAACAACCGATTTTTAAAATCCTTTTCTGCATCTTCGTCGAAGCATTGCCCTACGCTTTAAGCTTACTTTCTATAATTTCTTTAACTTTTTCTGGAAGCGCTGTAAGCTCTTCTTTTGAAAGCGCATTTACGTAAATGGGCTTATGTATTGTTACGTTTACATCTGCAGGCTTAATTTTATTGTTATTTTCTTCCATGATTTTATAGGTTCCGTCAATGGTAACCGGCACAATGGGAACCCCTGATTTTGTGGCAAGCTTAAAGCTTCCCGCTTTAAATTCACCTAAGGTATTTCCTTTGCTCCTCGTTCCCTCCGGAAAAACAACCATGGAATATCCGCTTTTTAAAATTTCTATTCCTTCCAAAATGGCCTTTGCCGATTTTTTTATATCAGACCTATCCATGAATACACATCTTAATTCCGTCATCCAGTCTCTTAAAAGAGGAATTTTAAGCATTTCAGTTTTTGCAATAAAACCCTTATCCTTATTGATACAGGCTATAAATACGGCGATATCAAAATTGCTTTGATGGTTGCTTACGAATAAAACATGCTCTTTCGGTATATTCTCTTCCCCGGCTACTTTTATTCTTGCGCCGGAATTTCTTATTTGCTTTTTCGCCCATTTTACGACTACTTTATTTATGAGAGCCTCATATTCTCTTTGTTCCATATTGTTCTTTTGCTTTCTTACTTTGTTCAATTCAGGAGTTTTGAATAAAAGGCTTACGGCAAAATAAACATACCAGTAAACAGTTCTCAATATTGTCATAAAAAATACCCCCTGTTATAATAGCTTTCCAGTGCATAAATAAAAAATTCATCTTACTATATTAACATGGTTTATGCATGGTTTACAATACCCCTGATTTGCCTAAGAAACGTAATTATGATATACTTATAAAATCAGTAGGTATTAAAACTGTTTAAGCGTTAGCCATGTACAGTCAATTTGCTTTATAACCCTGTAAGGATTGCTTTAAAGGGCATAAAATAAGAGAAAGGCAAAAATGGCTCAGAATTTTCGCTTCATGAAAATCATATTTTGTATGTTTGGATATTTTTCTGATTCTGTCTTCGAGCCGAAGGATTTTTCCGTTCCAATTGACTATGCTGCTGTTTTATATGAATTCAGTTATATTATTTAAATTTCTTAATACTGTATTTTATAAGAAAATCTTGAAATATCGAACCCTCCCTGAGTCATGATAAGCGCTTATCTATTTTTATAGACCCGTGATGAAAAGGAGTTGTTACAATGAAATCCCCAGGAAAGGGACGTTTAAAGGCCCTTTACCCTTATTTTGTAATTGCCTTGGGAACCGCAATCTCAACCTTCGGCATACGCAATATTCATTCAAGAACCCATATTACAGAGGGCGGCGTTTTAGGCATGGTACTTCTGCTGAATTACTGGCTTAAAATTTCCCCGTCGATTGTAACATTGATTCTTGACGGAATATGCTATGCGATGGGCTTTAAATATCTCGGAGGCAAATTTTTAAAACTTTCGCTTTTTGCTACATGCTCCGTATCATTTTTCTACTGGTTTTACGCCTTATTTCCTTATGCTTTGCCGGACTTATCGGGCAATCCCCTACTGGCTTCTATTTTAGGCGGATTATTTATCGGTGTAGGAATCGGCCTTGTGGTTCGCACAGGGGCCGCCGCCGGCGGTGATGATGCTTTAGCGCTTATTATAAGCCATTTGACAAAATGCCCTATATCAAGAGCCTACCTTGCAACAGACCTGATTGTTCTTGTTTTAAGCTTAAGCTATATTCCTTTTGGGAAAATTATATTCTCTTTGATAACAGTTACTGTTTCTTCATTGGTAATCGGTGTTGTAGATAATCTTGGAAAGCAGAAAGCCAAAGAAATAAAAAATATCGCAGAGCAGGCAGTATAGTTATATTCAACATGATATTAAATAAAATAGTTTAAATCATGACCACCCTTAAAAGGGTGGTTTGAGCTAGGCCTGTAAGGCCTTGTTACCGGCCAGCATCTCAAGATGCTAGCTTTCACTTAAGTTCAAGCCCCTATGCCCTTGCCTCTTTTGCTTAGCCCTTAAGGGCTATTTGTATTACCAGCTAACCCCTAAAGGGGTCTTCATATTCTTTGACACTCAGCTTATCTAGAGCAATGTCATGTTGCTCTTATTCTCTGATGTATTTCTGGATGGTAGCTTCGTTCAGTCCTACCGTACTGACATAATAGCCAACTGACCAAAAATGCCGATTCCCAAACTTGTACTTCAAATTTGCATGTCGATCGAAAATCATCAGGGCACTTTTCCCTTTTAGATATCCCATAAAACTTGAAATGCTGATCTTTGGTGGAATGCTCACTAACATATGCACATGATCTGGCATCAGGTGACCTTCGATCAGTTCTACGCCTTTGTAGCCGCATAACTCTCGAAGAATTTTCCCAATCGACTCTCGATATTGATTGAAGATGATTTTACGTCTATACTTTGGAGTGAACACAATGTGATATTTGCACATCCACTTTGTGTGGGACAAACTATTATGTTGGTTTGCCATTGAAACACCTTTCCTTTCTGCATAGTGGCTTGAACACTCACTATTCTATTGGAAAGGTGTTTCTTGTGGTAGAACCTTTTGGTCCTCTACCCGCATAGCGGGTAGTTTTTTGTTTCGCACGCTATGCGAGCTCAACTGGCTTAAGCCATAATAAAAAATGATTTACAAGTCTAGACTTGTAAATCATTTTTTATGGCATCGTAATATGAATTTAAGAATAACAGCCAATTTTTTTAATACTTTGCATCAGAGTGATTTTAAAAAATACTCTGATATAGGTAAATTCAAATAAAATAGTAGCATTGTCAATTTACTTTTCTCTTATTTTATGCCCTCTAAAGCCAAATATAGTAAATTTATCATGAGGAAGTAGCAAAAGCCTATTCCCTTAAGGCTCAAAAACACGGGTTTCCTTCGGAAACGGTACATTTTTGAGCCTTAAGGGAATATACGGCTTTGCTACTGTTTAACTTTAAATTTACTATACTTATAGCAGTATAAAAGTAAATTGACTATACTGTTTCATGAAAATATTACTATAAAAACAAAAGAGCCAGAGGACCTCTGGCTCTTTTGTTTTTATGTTATTTTTCAAGTCCGCAAATTTTATCTACTCTGGTTTTATGCCTTCCGCCTTCAAAGGGAGTTTCTGTAAACAGTTCAACCATCATATTGGCAAGGCCAGAACCTACAACTCGGCCTCCAAGGCAGAGCACATTGGCATCGTTATGCATACGGGTATACTTGGCGGAATATGTGTCTGAACAGGATGCCGCCCTTATGCCTTTAATTTTATTTGCGGCTATGCTCATACCTACTCCTGTTCCACAGCAAAGCACCCCTAACGTCCCTCTGTTAGCCAATATGTATTCGCATACCTCCTTGGCCACATCAGGATAATCAACGCTGCTGGTATCAAAGCAGCCGAAATCCCTATACTCGATATTTTTTTCGTTAAAAGCCTTAATTATGTCTCTTTTAAGCTCAAATCCGCCGTGGTCGCTTCCAATTGCAATCATTATAAATCTCCTTACTATATTAAAATTTACACGCCCTATGGAAATATAAAATCCATAAGATCAAACAACGCTCCGATAAGAATCGGGCTAACAAAGCCTATGCTTATTTTAATATTATTTCGCTTATTGTCAAGTATTAATTCGCTGTAAATACTGGGTTTTAAAGGGTTATAGCCTTTAGGCTTACGGTTTTCCATAACTTTAAAGCTATACTTTGTATACATAAAACCTTAATAAACGGCTAAAACAGGCTTTTTAATTTTATAGGCAGAGAATTCCTGCAAATAAAAAATAAATCTATAAAAATTTTTATATTGCCTCAGCCGGACACCATAGAATATTTTAATATATCCTATAGTCAATTTACTTTTCTTCCGCTGTAAGGAACAGGCTCCAGGAAAGCATAGATTTAAGGAAAAGCAAATGTACAACCTTACTGTTTTACTTTTATTCGGGTATAACTATGGGGCTTGAGAAAGCTTAAAATAAAGTAAAAGTAAATTAACAACGCTACCATTTCATGGCGTTTCGCGTATAATGCAGATTCTAATTATATAAAATTATGCAAGAATCTGTTATAATGTATATAGTATAACAGATAATATTCAAATATCTTCGAATTTCATCAAAAATAAGTTAATTTTTTTAATCTAAACTACATTTACAGAAAGGAATGTTTAAAATAGACATTAAAATTGCACCCTCAGTTCTCGCCTGTGACCTTTCGGCTCTTGCCGACGAAAGCATCAAGGTATATGAAGCAGGAGCCCATATGCTCCATTTAGACGTTATGGACGGTCATTTCGTACCGAATATTACCTTCGGGGCCCCTGTAATAAAGACGCTTCGCAAAAAGCTTCCCATCCTATTCGATGTGCATCTTATGATTTCAAAGCCTTATGACTATATAAAGGATTTTGCCGATGCCGGGGCAGATATAATAACCTTCCATCTTGAAGCCGAAAGCCCTGCGGAAGAAACCATCAGCTTGATTAAAAGCTTCGGTAAAAAGGTAGGAATCTCTATTAAACCCAATACCCCTGCCACAGAGGTTTTTAAATATCTGCCTCATATCGATATGGTTCTTGTTATGAGTGTAGAGCCTGGCTTCGGCGGCCAAAGCTTTATAGAAGGCTCCATTGATAAAATCCGGGAAATAAGAAAGGAAGCTGCCCGCCTCGGCCTTGACACAGATATTCAGGTAGACGGCGGCATCGACGATAAAACCGTTCGCCTTGTTTCTGAAGCCGGCGCCAATGTATTTGTGGCAGGCTCTTATATATTTAAAGATGATTATAAAAAGGCAATAGACCTCCTTATAAAAAATGCAGAGGAAGCAAAAAGCCTTTAACGGAAGTGAATAATGGATAATAATACTAGATTAGAAGGAGAAGTCGACAGCTTAATCTATCAAAATGAAGATAACGGCTACTGTGTTTTTTCCGTAATCAACCAAGAAGACGGTGACGAAATCGTATGCACCGCCAATATTTCCAGCATAAGCCCGGGAGAGACCGTGGTTCTTTTAGGCTCTTACGTAAACCACCCTTCCTACGGAAGGCAGTTTAACGTACAAAGCTTTGAAACCAGTGTTCCCGTGACCCTTCAAGGCATGCAGAAATATCTTGGAAGCGGTGCCATCAAAGGCATCGGTGAAAGAATGGCAGAAAGAATAATATCAAAGTTCGGCGAAGAAAGCTTTGACATTATCGAAAGCCACCCTGAAAGACTTTCCGAAATAAAGGGAATTTCTTTAAAAAGGGCTCAGGAAATAAGCTCCTTATTCCATGAAAAGGCTAATGAACGTATGATTATGGCCTTTTTGCAGTCTTACGGTGTGTCCCCTTCTCTTTCAACAAAAATATATAAAAAATACGGTCCTAAAACCGCTGAAATCGTAAAAAGAAACCCTTACCGCCTTTCTGAAGAAATCCCCGGAATAGGCTTTAAAACCGTGGACACCATTGCCGGCAAATTAGGGGTGGATTTTGCAAGCGTCTACAGAATCAAATCCGGCATCAGCTACTGCCTCTCCTTAGGCGCATTAAACGGCCATACCTATTTACCGAAGGACGAGCTTCTTTCCCTTTCCTGTGAGCTTTTAGGGGTTCCAAGGGAATCAGCCGAAAATGCCCTGATTGAAATGCAGGTGGAAAAGTCCATCATTCAGGCTAATCTTTCTGATGGCATCGGCGTATTTTTAAACAGCTTTTTCTATGCGGAAAATTATGTAGCCAAAAAGCTTTTGGAAATATCCTCCCATGGAATAGAAAAACCTGAAAACGTCTTTGACGAAATAGAAGAATTGGAAGAAACCCTTGGGATAACGCTTGCAAGAAACCAAAAATACGCCGTATCCGAAGCCATGACGGGAGGCGTTCTTGTTATAACAGGAGGCCCCGGAACAGGTAAAACCACAACATTAAACGCCATTATCGCCCTTTTAAAAAAGCGGGGGCTTGAAATAGAGCTTTGCGCCCCTACGGGAAGAGCTGCCAAAAGAATGTCGGAGGCCACAGGGGAGCCTGCAAAAACTATACATAGGCTTTTAGAGGTGAAATTTCTTTCAGACGACTCCAGAAGGCAGAACTTTGAAAGAAACGAAGATAATCCCATAGAAGCAGACGTCGTAATTATAGATGAAAGCTCTATGGTTGATATTATGCTGATGTTCAGCCTCCTTCGGGCATTAGACCCTGCGACAAGCCTGATTCTCGTAGGGGATGCCGACCAGCTTCCTTCCGTAGGGCCCGGCAATGTCTTAAAAGACATTATTGCAAGCGGCTCCATAAAAACCATACGCCTTGACGAAATTTTCCGCCAGGCCCAGAAAAGCCATATTGTAATGAACGCCCACAGAATAAATAAAGGGGAATACCCTGTTTTAAACGCCGATGACAGCGATTTCTTCCTTGTAAGAAGAAACACTATGCCTGAGGTGGAATTTACAATCATTGACCTGATTAAAAAAAGGCTTCCTAATTTTAAAGGCTATGACTCCATGACAGATATTCAAGTTCTAAGCCCCATGAAAAAGTCTTTAATCGGCGTCATAAGCCTGAATCAGGCATTGCAGAAGGCCCTGAATCCCCCTTCCCAATATAAAAATGAATATGAGTTTAGAAACGTAATATTTCGTGAAGGGGATAAGGTAATGCAGATAAAAAACAATTACACTACCCCTTGGAGTATTTTCGATTCTTCGGGAAGGCTTCTTGAAGAAGATTTAGGCATTTTTAACGGCGATGAGGGCATTATTAAAACTATTAATTTAAAAACCGAGTATATGACCGTGCTTTTTGATGACAGCAAAACCGTCAAATATCCTTTCAGCCAGCTTGATGAGCTTGATTTAGGCTATGCGGCAACCATTCATAAATCCCAGGGAAGCGAATATAAAGCGGTAATCATTCCCGTTCACAGCGGCCCCGCTCTTTTGCTTAATAGGAATTTAATATACACGGGAGTTACACGGGCAAAAGAAATGGTCATTCTCGTAGGAACAGAAGAAGCAATTAAAAAAATGGTAGATAACAATAAAGAAATCAACAGATATTCTTCCCTTGATTTAAAAATCAAGAAATTCAGCAATCTTCTGACTAAAGAGGTTAAAGAGTGATCTTATGGTGAAGGAATTTGTAAAATGGCTTTATCCCGATAAATGCGCTTCCTGCGGAAATCTTATGGATATTCATAAAAATGAATGGCTCTGCCGTAACTGCAAAGATGCCTTTACTGAAATTTCCGGCCCTGTATGTAAAAAATGCGGGGCCTTTTATTGCTGCTGCCCTAAAGGCAAAAGCTTTTATTTTAATAAAAATATATCCTTTTTTCTTTATGATGAAAACATGAGAAAAGCTATCCATAATTTTAAATACGGTAAAAAACTCAGTCAAGGCAGGGCCTTAGGGAAGCTTATGGCAGATTCCTTAATAAAAGCAAATATTGATTTAAAGGATTATGATTATATCCTTCCTGTGCCTATCCATAAAGAAAGGCTTCGGGAAAGAGGCTTTAACCAGTCTGAAATACTGGCTATGGAAATTTCAGAAAAGACAAAAATACCCTTAAACACTAAAATTGTAAAAAGAATAAAGGATACCATCCCTCAAAGCACCTTATCTTATGAGGGAAGGGTAAGAAATGTAAAAAACTCCTTTAAGATATCAAAAGCCAACTATGTCTGCAATAGGAATATCATCCTTATTGATGATATTTTTACAACTGGAAGCACTGTAGACGCCGTAAGCAAAGCCCTTAAAGAAGAGGGTGCCTCTAAAATCCTGTCTCTTACCCTTTCCATAGCAGAAAAGCATTCCTAAAGCGTGTTTGCAAACATGCTCTAGTCTAATTGTATAAATATTGTGCCGCTTTAGTGTGAATTTACCCAAAATATATTCTAAGCCGTAATATAGTTTTTCTTAGAACATAAGCTTAATTTGCTTTTTACTGTATTTTCGCTATTTTATGAAAAAATAAGAATTTTTGTAAAATTTGTCTAATTCTGTAGCATAGTTTTTTTAAAATATAATAAAATAATCTTAACTATGATCTTTTTAATGCCGATAATATAATCAGAGAACAGTAGAGACAATATTCCTTTTCTTTTGTATAGGAGTGATAAAATGAGCAATATGAGAATTTCCAATATTTTAAATTCATATGAAGTATCTGCCGTAGGCAAAAAAGGCCAGCTTAACAGAATGACAAGAGCTGAGGAGAAAAAGGATATGGTTGCCCTGTCGAACCAAGCAAAGGATTATCATACCGCCTTAAAAGCTGTTAAGGCGGTTCCAGATATTAGAGAAAACATAGTTTCCGAGATTAAACAAAAAATTGACTCGGGAAATTATCATGTAAGCTCCTCAGATATAGCTGATAAGCTCCTTAAAGATTTGTAATTCCTATTTATAATTTTATGCAGGGTGGTGCGGCTATTGGCCGGCTTAATAAACGAATTAATCGAAATACTAAATAAACAGGCTTTGGCCTATGAAGAACTTCTGATATTGTCTACTGAGAAAAAGAGCGTCATTATCAATAACGATATTGACGCTCTTCAAAAAATAACCATAGTTGAAAATAAGATTGTATCCCGAAGCCAAAAGCTTGAAGAAAAAAGGCTTGAGCTTATGAAAGATATCTCAAGCGTATTAAACCGCAAAAATGAAGAGCTTACCCTTTCCTTGCTTGAAGCCCTTATGGAAGGGCAAGATGAGGCTCCGCTTATTTCAGAGGTAAGAACAAAGCTTAAGGATACGGTTACAAAGCTTAAAGAAGCAAACGATTTGAATACCCAGCTTATAGAAGGCTCTCTTGAATATATCGAATTTACTATGAATCTTGTACGCTCCGACTTGGACGAAGGGCCTTCTTATTATAATCAAGGAAAAAAGATTATCGATGGGGAAAAAGGCTTTTTTGATGCGAAGCAATAGCAGGAGGTAGCTTTTAATGAACAGAGGATTTAATACGATCGTAAGCGGGCTTAACGCCGCAAGAACAGGGCTTTATGTCACAGGCCATAATATGGCAAATACCGGAACTGTAGGCTATGTCCGCCAGCAGGCCCTTACCCATGACTTTTTATATCAAAGCATATCGGCAGGAAAACAAATCGGTCTTGGTGTGGATGTAACCGCCATAAGACAAATCCGAAACGAATATCTTGACATCAGCTATAGAACAGAAGTGGGCAGGGCAAATTTTTATAATATACAATACGCTGTAGGAAATGAAATAGAGACGATACTCGGTGAACTTGAAAGCACCTACAGAAGCCAGACTGTGCTTCAAGATATGAAAGACGCTTTAAGCGAGCTTTCCACTTATCCTTCCGGTCTTGAAACGAGAGGAAATTTCGTTTCAACGGCCACCTCTTTCATAACAAAAATGAATAATATTTATACAAGGCTTAGAAACGAGCAATATAATCTCAATGAAGATATTAAAGACGCAGTAAAAGTAATTAACCAGCTTACAACGAAAATAAACGAGCTTAATATAAAAATAGCCAACAGTGAAGCGTCCGGCCAGCGGGCTAATGACTTCCGTGACGAAAGAAATAACGCTATTGATGAGCTTGCCAAATATATAAAAATAGAATATAAAGAAAATGCCAAGGGCATTGTTGAAATAACCACAAATGGTCAGGAGCTTGTGGTTAACGGCTTCGTAAACCATATAGGCTTACGGTATACCGCCGCCAATTCCTCCTTTGTGGAGCCTGTTTTCACCACAAAATCCGAAATATTAGACTATGACCATACCTATGAAAATGCAAAATCCGTATTTAATTTTACAGGCATCGTAGGAAGCGAATACGGCAATGATTATGGCCAGCTTTACTCTCTTTTATGCGCCAGAGGCCTTTTGCCTGTCAATTATAATACGATGAACAGTGAGAACCCTTATAGTTTTAATCCCAATTGGGCCTATAATAATAAAGATAATGTTCCTGTAATAACATCTATTCCGGGTTTTTCTCCGTCAGCTACGGCCCCAAATTTAGCAGATTATACGAATTACAGTGATTTTATAAATGATTATAATGCTTATATGACAGAGCTTGAAACATATCTTACAGATGTTAAAGCCGACCCTAATTATATCAGCCTAGATGCAAATAATCCTGAAAAAATAGCCTTTGATAAATTTTATGCGGCCTTTGAAGAAGAAAAAGCTCATGCGCTTACAGAAAACAAGGTTAGTGCCTATGTAAATGCCATGAACTATGCTTATCCGCCTATGGCGGCTATCAATAACATTGGCAGTTCTCTCGATATCTTAGATTTAAGCACTCTTCCGTCGCCGGCATATGATACCTTAAAAGGAGAAATTGAGGCTGCTAAAGCTGCCATAACTACTTCTATGCCAGACTCTGCCGACTATCCTAAGGGCGTCTATGACCCTAATTACATACAGGATTGCCAGGATTATATAAAGAATGAGCTTATACCTTATATAGAAAAAATGGAAGCCCTTTTTAATGCACCGGGGATAGAGGGCGACTGGGAAGACTATAATAAAGAGCTTGCTAATTTAAAGATTTTTAAAGAAAATGTAGTTGCTTTTAATTCCGATCTGAATCGGCTTAGCGGAGAGCTTGCCAATGGCCCTGTGAATAAGCGAATAGCCAATTTTAACGCAACCCAGTGTACCATTCCGAGAACATTAAGGCAGCTGGATTTATTCTTTAACTATACGGTTAAGCTGATTAACGAAGAGCTTTCAAAAGGATATGACTTATACGGAAATCAGTCTCAGACAAAAATATTTACAACCATAGACGGCTCTTCCGTATTCACTTTAGGGAACGTTCAGATAAACCCTGATATTGTAAGCCCCGAAGGCTATAATCTTCTTTGCTTAGGTGACGGAAGCGGCATAGACAGCGATAAATACATTGTTTCTCTGATTGATAAATGGAGTATGGAAGGCCTTTCCATAGACGGTTCCTATAAAATGAATATTGAAGAAGCCTACCGATACGTTGTAAACGATATCGGTGTAAGAGCAAATAAGTCTCTGAGCTTTTTAAACAGCCAGACAGGCCTTGTAGAAAACATAGACAGCAAGCGTTCTCAGGTTTCCGGCGTATCTCTTGACGAAGAAATGAAAAACATGATGATTTATCAGCATGCATTTAACGCCGCCTCAAGAGTGATAAATGTAATAGACTCCATGATAGATAAACTTGTAAACGGAACGGGCCGCGTCGGCTTATAGTGTAAAACCGGGAATTAATATTCCCAAGGGAGGTATAAGATGAAATCTTCTTTTTTTGAATTCCATGTAGCGTCAAGCGCATTATTTACAGCGAAATCCGCCCTTCAAACCGTAGGGCACAATATATCAAACAATACGACAAAGGGATATTCCAGGCAGTATGTGGAGCAAAGAGCCACTACCCCTTTGGCTACTTATAATTCAAAAGGCATGGTGGGCACAGGAAGCGAGGTATACGGCATCGGTCAGGTAAGAAGCTTTTATCTTGACCAGAAATACTGGAATGAAAGAGGCGTTATGGGAGAATACAGCTCCAAAGGCGCTCAATTAAGCCTTATGGAATCCATATTTAATGAATTTGCATCAACCAGCACCTCTGGAAACTTTGACAGCTTCTTTGCTACCCTTCAGGATTTAAGCACCAATACCCCTGATGCTACCTATAGAAACAATATATTAAAATCTGCCGAATCCCTTGCAACATTCATAAACTCAACTGCTTCAAGCCTTAAAAAGCAACAGCTTGATGTAAATTCTGAATTGGCTACTCTTGTTTCCATAATCAATAATTTAGGAGAGCAGATTGCAAACCTTAACGAAAAAATAAGCAAATATGAAATAGACGGCTCCAGAGCCAATGATTTACGGGACCAGAGGGCCCTTCTTGTAGACGAGCTTAGCCTATATGTCAATGTGGACGTAAAGGAAGAAGAATTTAACCAAGACTATGCCGCAGGTAAATTTCCAAACCCCGAAGACAGGGGGAAAAGCGATAAACGCTATTCTATCCTTATAAACGGTTATGAATTTGTGAATAATTGGGACTGCAACGGTATCAACGTCGTTGAAAGAAAGCCCGGTGAAGAAAGAAATAAAATGGACGCAGAAGGCCTTTACGACATTGTATTTGATAACGGCGTTTCCTTTAATCTTTACTCCCCTACTTTAAAGGGAGAACTCAAAGGCCTTATTGATATAAGAGACGGAAATAACGGCGCCACGGAAGGGGCCCATGGCACCTTAACCCAAACGCATAATTATAAAGGAATTCCTCATTATCTTAATAAGCTGAATAAGCTTGTACAGGTTTTTGCAAGGGCCATAAACGAAGGCCTTGACTATAAGGGTGAGAAGATTCCCGATATTGCAGGCCATAATCAGGGCTATGATAAAAACGGCAATTTAGGCGATGCCTTATTTACATATACGAAAAGTAACGGTGAAGACGCCACGATTGCAGACCTTAATTCAGGAAATTCCTATGAAGAGCTTACTGCCTTTAATTTCAAAGTAAGCTCTAAAATACTCAGTGATCCTTATCTCCTTGCCTGCTCCAGCGAAGCAAATTCGGGAGAATCAAATAATGAAATCATCCTTGGCTTTGCAAACCTTGGCAATTATGCTTCTTTGTTCAGAGAAGGAAAAATCTTAGACTATGTAACAGGAATTACCGGTGAGCTTGGCATAGACGCAAAGCAGGCCAAAAACTTTACTTCAAACTATAAAGATGTAACCACCAGCATAGATAACCAAAGAATGCAGGTTTCCGGCGTAAGCTTAAATGAAGAGGTCCTTTCAATGGTCCAGTACCAGCAGCAATTTGTCGCCGCCTCGAAGTTTATGTCTGTGATAAACGAAATATACGACAACGTCATAAACAAGATGGGCGTGTAAGGGAGGTTTATTATGCGTATAACAAATTCAATGATGTCAAACCAGATGCTCCTTAATATCAACAGGAACGCAACATCTGTAAATACCCTTTACAACAGGTGGGCTTCCACCAAGCAATATCAATTTCCGTCGGAAAACCCCATTGTAGCAAGCAGAATACTTAAATTCAGAACGACCCTCGCCGAAAATCAGCAATATCAGAAAAATGCGGCTCAAGGCCTTTCATGGATGGAAGTTACGGAAGACGGCTATACTGAATGCATATCCATACTTAAGAAAATAAGAGAACTTGTATCTCAGGGCGACGGCGCAGAAACAGCGGAGGACAAACAAAAGCTTGCTACCCAGATAGAATCTCTTACGGAACAGCTCGGCATCGCCATGAATAAAAGCTATGCGGGAAGGTATCTTTTCTCCGGCTACAGAACTGATGAGCCGGGAACCCTTCTTAAGGATGACCCTACTCTTACATATACAAATATCAAACAATCCTTTACAGGTTCTGATATTGAAAATACACGGGCCTTGGAAAAGGACTCTGTAAATAATACCTTTTCGGCTAAAGATGTCAGCATCATAAAGCTGCCCTATAAAAATGTGACCTTTGACAGTGTTACGATAGACGGAGTGTCTTTGAATCTTCCCGGTGACATAGAAATAAAAAGCTCCACCGATGACAGCGCCTATTCTCCCGGGCCAGACGATATATATTACATTCAGGATACAGGAGAGCTTGTTCTTGGAACCAATGTGGCCAAGCTTAAAAACCTTGACGTATCCTATTCAAAAACAGGCTTTGAAAAAGGTGAGCTTAATCCCAAGGTTTATTTTGAATGCACCGATAAAGACGGAAAAACCTACACAATGGATAGCCAGAATATCGAATATGAATTTGGTGTGGGAACCCGTTTTCCTATCAATTCCCTTGCCAAGGATGCTTTTACTTCTAAGATGTATTCCGACCTTATAAATTTCTGCGATACGGTTTCAAAGGTTAAAATATCGGAAATTTCCGATGTAATAGCAGACCTTAAGGCAAAGGACCCTGACCTTTCGGACGAAGATGCAAGGCTTAAAGCCCTTGACTTTATTGATAACGAAAAAAAGGAAGCTCAGGCAATGCTCGGAAGCCGTTTTTCCAATATGCTTACAATAGTTGATAATCACGCTTCCGCTCTCTCAAAATCTCATACGGATTTAGGCACAAGAATGGACAGGCTGGAGATGATACAGACAAGACTTGAGCAAGACGAAGAAAGCTTTAAAAAACTTCTTTCCGAAAATGAAGATGCCGATCTCATTGAAACAGCCATGCTTTTAAGCAATGCCGAAGCTGCTTATCAGGCGGCAATGCAGATAGGAATGAACATTATGCAGGTTTCTCTGGTTAATTTCCTTTAATTTAGCTTTCTCGCTTCGGCACCGATATTTGCCGAAGCGATTTTGATTATGATAAAAAGATATAAATTAATAGAATACGAGGAATGTATTTAAAAAAGTTCCGTGGACTTAGGGAGTGCCTTTCGGAATACCTTATCAGTTTCAATTTCATTTATACTTAAATTCATATGAAATAGTCCCATTGCCAAATAGAACAGGAAAAAATCCTGCCCGGATTAAAATACCGTTTACAGCATTTTAATTTTATGGCATTTTACGGAGCAAAATTCTCATTGCCTTTCTCTTATTTTTATGTCCTCTGCAACCAAATACTTATTGCAGAATAAAAGAAATTGACTATATTAAAATAATATAAAAATAAAGTTATGTAAAAGATAAAATATAGAGATACTAAGATTTCTTTAGTTATTTTATAAAAATAAAATCTTTATCATTCATTTTAAAAACCGTATAATGATTTGCGGGCCTCATATCAGTCTTAGGAGGATAGAATATATGGAACTTACAACACGGCTTTTCGGTAAAATTAATGTAGATGAATCTAAAATCATTGTATTCGAAAATGGTCTGCCGGGCTTTCCCGACAATAAAAAATTTATGATAATAAACGATGCCGAATCCCCAGATAATGTTTTCTCTTGGCTCCAATCCATAGAAGACGGCATGCTCTCTTTTATTATCCTTGATACTTTAAGGGTACTTAAAGATTATAATCCTCTCGTTGAAGCGGAAGCTTTAGAACCTTTAGGAGAATTTAATATCGAAGACCTGCTGATATATAATATTGCGGCAGTTCCCGGGGATATTAATAAAATGACTATTAATTTAAAGGCCCCTGTTATAATTAACCCCAAAACCCAAAAGGGCAAGCAAGTCATCGTAAACAATGAAGAATATCCCATTCGTTATAATATAATAAACGATATAAAATCAGGCAGGTGATCATATGCTGGCATTAACCAGGAAAAAAGGCGAATCTATAATAATCGGCGATAATATAGAAGTTGTTATTTTAGGAATACAAGGTGATCAGGTAAAACTCGGCATTGAAGCACCTAAATCCATCTCCGTCCACAGACATGAAATATATCGGCAAATTCAGGAGGCCAATAAAGACTCTGCCGTAAATACCGATATGGACTTAATAAAGGATTTGTTTAAAAATAAAGAATAGCACATAAAAAGCCCGCCTGTAAAAATAGGCAGGCTTTTTTTATTTACAGGATATAAAATAACAGTCTCTTTCAATGTTTATTGCTTACGCCTATATCATTTTTTAAGTTCCCCTAAGTTAAATAAATAATTATTTCGAAACAGGAGCATATTAAATACATAATTTTTTAATGGCGGTGAATGATGTGCATAAGGATTTTAAATATATAGGGCTGATTATTTTACTTACGATTTTTTCATTTTATATTGAGCCTATCAATACACAAATACTCACGCTTTCGGCTTCTAATGCCCAAAAAGAGCCTGAGGAATTAAAAAAAATAAATATAAACCTTAATAATTCCGCTGTTTCCTATGGTATATGCAATTTATATACCATGGAAAAAAGTAAAATGAGTTCTTCCGAGGCGGATTATTATGCGGTTTCTTTGGGAGCAGATGCCTTTTTAGCAGAAGAGAGTGAAGCATTTATATATTCCCTCAAGGATAATACCCTTAAAATTTATAAAAACGAATGCCGCCTCAGTATAATACCAAATTCCTCTTTAGTATCGGATAAAAAAATATCTTCCGAGGAAGCGCTTAACATAAGCCGTAAATTATATTCCGAATATTTCCCAGAATCAGGCTACGAAGAAGCCCTTGTTTCTGTTGAAAATGAAATTTATAAAATAAGCTTCATAAAAAGGCTTGAAAACATAAGGAATATGGCTTTTATCGATTCCATAAGCCTTAATTTGGACGGCTCTTTAATAAGCATCGACCATTATTTTATAAATTACATTCCTTCCGGAAAGGTAAATACCATAAACATCAATGAGGCTCTTAAAAAGCTTTCCGCTTCTTTTGATTTTGAAAATCTTTTGATTACAAATTATATGCTTGTTTATGTTTATCATAACGGTATAATACAGCCTGCATATTATTTTAAAGGAATTTTAAATAATGAAGAAAGTTTTGAGGCATATATTCCAGCTTCTAAGGAATAAAGTTTATATTTTATTTACTATTTGTATGCTATTTGTGCATTCTGTATGTTAAAAATTCTTTTTCTGTCATTTTTTAGTGCTATTTGTTGAAATATTCTTATGCAGATGATATACTTTCAAATAACCTTGTATAATATTATAAGCCTTTTGGAGGTGTATCTTTTGGAGTTTTTGAGCAATAGAAGCACATGGATTTATATTGCAGCTCTTATTTTGTTAGTGACTCTTTTTAGCTTTAAGGTTTACGCCATGCCTGAAGGCCTTGTTTTTACAGATATTAAAGGCCATGAAAACGAAAATATAATAAAAAAATGGTCTGATTTTAACATCATTTCCGGCTATGATAATAATACATTTATGCCGGACCGTTACATAACAAGAGCGGAATTTTCCGTAATAATTGATAATATTCTAAAAAGCACAAATTTCAATAATTATATATACCTGGATGCCTTTCCGGGGGAATGGCATTACATACCTTTAAGCAAAGCGGTTTCCAAAGGAATTCTAAAGCCTTATGAAAACCGTATTTTTCCCATGGAATATATTACGAAAAAAGAAGCCTTAGACGCCATTAAAGCCGCTTTTGGCATATCTTCTTCTAATGAACCTCTTGCAATTAATGAATCCATCACAAGAAGCGGACTCCTCAAAGAACTTGATAATTTAATAGGAAAAATATATTCTTCCCCCGGCTCCTATTCTTTCGATTTCCCTTTGGAAGGTTCAATAATCGTAAACTCCCCGAATGTTTCTCTTAATAATGTACATATAAACGGCAATTTAATTATTACTGAAAGCGCCTCTGCCCTCTCCATAAGCAATGTATCTGCAAACGGTAAAATAATAATTTTAGGAAAAACAAATACGGAGCTTTCCTCTCCAGAGCCGCTGAATATCAATTTTACAGGCCCTGATGGAAATATTTATGTTTACGGCAATTATGCCGATATTTCTCTTTCAGGAAACCTTAATACCCTTGTTCTCAATACCCCTAACTCACGCATTAATCTCTTATCGGGTAAAATAAATTCTATCAATTTAAACGGCAATTCCAATATAAATATTTCAGGCAGTGCTTCCATAAATAAAATCTCATCTTCTTCCCCCCACTCAATTATTTTAAATAATACTGAAAACATCAGTGAAATATCTGAAAACATAAAAATAAGTGGCACTAACAGCAATAAAGCTAAAGAAGAACCGAATAAGCCCTCCATTATATCTTCTTCTGATTCTGAAGATTATAACGAGGACATCCCTTCTCCTTCTAATGAGAACAACCAAAATCCCCCTCATAAAGCAGAAAAGTTTAATATTATCTTCAATGCTAACGGCGGAAAATTTAAAAATAATGCTTCAAAGTTAGAATTTCAATTAGAAATAGATTCTAAGCTTTATTTTTCTATGGTAGGCGAAAGACCTACTAAAAACGGCTTCTCTTTTAAAGGCTGGGCGCTTGAAAAGGATTCTTCGGAAGGTATTGATGATGGTTTTCCTATTTCTTCTGATATTACGCTCTTTGCCGTCTGGGAGAAAATGCCCGATCCCGTTTTTACCGTTTCTTTTGATGCCAACGGCGGCGTATTTGAAGATGATTTGGAAATATTGGATTTTCAACTAAATAAGAATTCTCCCCTTTATTTTTCTATTGCAGACCAAAATCCCACCAAGGGCGGCTTCTCTTTTAAAGGCTGGGCTTTTGAAAGGGATTCTTCGGAAGGTATTGATGATGGTTTTCCTATTTCTTCTGATATTACGCTCTTTGCCGTTTGGGAGAAAATGCCTGAACCAGTTTTTACTGTCTCTTTTGATGCTAACGGCGGTGTATTTAAAGATGATTTGGAAATATTGGATTTTCAATTAAATAAGGATTCTGTACTTTATTTTTCTATCATAGATAAAAATCCCATGAAGGACAGCTTCTTTTTTAAAGGCTGGGCTTTTGAAAGGGATTCTTCGGATGATATTGACGATGGCTTTCCTATTTCTTCTGATATTACGCTCTTTGCCATTTGGGAGAAGATACCTGAGCCCGTTTTTACCGTTTCTTTTAATGCCAACGGCGGCGTATTTGAAGATGATTTGGAAATATTGGATTTTCAAATAAACAAGGATTCTGTGCTTTACTTTTCTATCATAGATAAAAATCCCATGAAGGACGGATTTTCTTTTATAGGCTGGGCTTTTGAAAGGGATTCTTCGGATGATATTGACGATGGCTTTCCTATTTCTTCTGATATTACGCTCTTTGCCATTTGGGAGAAAATGCCTGAACCCATTTTCACTGTTTCTTTTAATGCCAACGGCGGTGTATTTGAAGATGATTTGG
Source organism: Anaeropeptidivorans aminofermentans (assembly GCF_940670685.1). Lineage (GTDB taxonomy): Bacteria > Bacillota > Clostridia > Lachnospirales > UBA5962 > Anaeropeptidivorans > Anaeropeptidivorans aminofermentans. The sequence continues at coordinate 2,932,623 of NZ_OW711693.1, forward strand.
AAATATTGGATTTTCAACTAAATAAGAATTCTGTGCTTTACTTTTCTATCATAGATAAAAACCCTGCGAAGGACGGTTTCTCTTTTATAGGCTGGGCTTTTGAAAGGGATTCTTCGGAAGATATTGACGACGGTTTTCCCGTTTCTTCTGATATTACCCTCTTTGCCATTTGGGAGAAAATGCCTGAGCCCGTTTTTACTGTCTCTTTTGATGCCAACGGCGGTGTATTTGAAGATGATTTAGAAATATTGGATTTTCAATTAAATAAGGATTCTGTGCTTTATTTTTCTATCATAGATAAAAGACCTACGAAGGACGGTTTCTCTTTTAAAGGCTGGGCTTTTGAAAAGGATGCTTCGGAAGGCATTGTCGATGGTTTTTCCATTTCTTCTGATATTACCTTTTTTGCTATTTGGGAGAAAAATAATATAGAAGACGGGTCTTATGCCACTCCCTTTATCATCAATAGCCCTTATGATTTTCTTTCTATAGGTTCCGACACTGGTGAACATGAAGGTTGGAAAATGAACTCCTGCTACAAAATAAATTTTGATATTGATATGGCTGGAATAAATTTCTCTCCCATCGGAAGTAAGGATAAAAAGTTTACCGGAGTACTGATGGGAAATGGTAAAAACATTATAAATATAAGACTTAATAGCAATGAGCTTTATCAAGGCTTATTTTCATATTTGGGAAATAGCGGTGTAATTGAAAACCTAAATATATCTTTTGATGAAATAAAAATAGCAGCCAATGGAAGCGGCAATGTGTTTTTCGGGGGAATCGCAGGATATAACGAAGGGAATATAAAAAATTGCCGTGTGGAAATATCCGATTTTAATTCTGAAATAACATATAATTCTAAAACAGCCTTCTACGCCGGCGGAGTTGCAGGAAATAATGCGGGAAATATAGAACACGCTTCAGCCTATTTTAACATTACTTCCGCTTCCGGCAATTCCTATATAGGCGGTATCTCAGGATATTCCTCGGGAAATATTGGGGCCTCTTCTTCTGAATTTAATATTGAAATAACGAAAAAAGGCGGTACGGCGTATACAGGAGGAATAGCAGGAAATAATGAATCGATTATTTCAAATTCCTATTCCCAGGGGACACTTAGTATATCCGGAGTAGGAGTAGATAATTTTGCAGGACTTTTGGCAGGCAATAACAATGGAACCATAAAAAATGCCTATACGGAAGGCAATATAATTTCTCAAATAATCAGAACCCGTTCATGCCTTGGGGCAATTGCAGGGTATAACAATGGAAATATAGAAAATTGCGTAACTATCGCTGAAAAGATATCTTCTGTTTTTATAGATAAATTACATATAAAACGAATAAGCGGATATAATGCTGCATCGAAAGGCCTTTTAAATAATTATGCTCTTAACACTATGATTCTTGAAGTTGAAGGGGAAGCTGTCGATATTACGAGCAATAAAAATGAAGAACATGGCGAAAGCATCAGCATTGAGAGCATTGAAGATAAATCTTTCTTTAACACTATAGGCTGGGATTTTGATATATGGACATGGGATTCAGAAATTAAAAGACCTGTGATTATAGCACATTAAGATTTACAATTTTAAGTAAAGTAGATTAGAATCGAATTATTTTAATCTTTAAATAATCATTTAAGGCTTGTGAGTTTATATCGGGGCATTTACTGTAAGAAGATTCACAAAATTTTCGCGAAATCTTTCAAATCTTTCATTTTAATAAAATGAATCTCAGCAAAATGATTAAAATCTAGGATATTAAAAGAAATGTGTTATATGGTATTTACCGTGAGGCTTATGCTAGGGCGTGTCTGAAAAGTCTAAAACCTAGTTTATAGTAAATTTTTTATAAAGAAGTAACAAAAACCTATCCACTACGGATTCATCGTTATCAAACAAAAAACAAGTTTGATAACGATAAGAAATTGCTCACTTAAAAAGAATTTGCAGGCTTATGCCTGATCTTTTTCCAAGTTCGCGTAGTATAAAAACACGGATTTCCTTCGGAAACATAGTGAAATTGCCTTTATACCGTAATAGATATAAACCTTTCAATATATAAAATCAATGAAGGCAGTTTCACAAAGGCGCATTATTATATTTCTTCTAAAACGCATTTTTGAATCCTCCCGAATATACGGTTTTGTTACTATTTAAATTTACTGTATTTATTATTCTTAGCGGTTTGACTATTTTCAGGCACTGCCTAAGGGCACTTGTTTCAAACTATAAAAAGCGGAAAATATATAAATATATTTTCCGTTTCTATCTTTTTTATTATATCCTTGGGGAAGCCAAATATAAAAGAGCATTGCATATGGCGGCTGCAATATTGCTTCCGCCTTTTCTTCCCATGGCGGCAATATAAGGTATATCAAGGGAAGCAATCATTTCTTTGCTCTCCACCACATTTACAAACCCAACGGGAACGGCGATGATTAACCTTGGCTTTATTTTCTTCTCATCAATCAGTTCTTTAAGGCGTATGAGAGCAGTAGGGGCGTTTCCTACGGCAATGATAAAATCTTCTCCCATTTCGGCTGCCTTATCCATGCATTTGGCCGCCCTTGTGGTTTTATCCGCTTTTGCCTTTATAGCGATATCTTCATCTGCCATAAAGCAATGGACATGAACCCCCAGCCTTTTAGCCGCGGCTTTATTGATTCCAGATGCCGCCATATTCGTATCCGTAACGATGGAAATCCCTGATTTAAGAGCTTCTATTCCAAGATTTACGGCGTTTGCTGAAAACTTAAGATTCTCGGCGTAATCAAAGTCCGCCGATGTGTGTATTGCTCTTTTAATGACCATTTCCTCTTCGGGCTTTAGCTGTATGCCCTTTTCTGAAAGCTCTTGGGTGATTATTTCAAAGCTCTTATTTTCTATTTCATCCGGAGGAAGCTTAAAAAAATTATCCATCGTATTCTCCTCTTAAAAGCCCATTATTTTATAAATCAAATCCATGTTAATGTTCTTCCTTACGGCATCAGCCAGCAAATCATACTGCTGATCCTTATATGCTTCATAGCTAAGCCGCTGTTCTGTTCTTTCAAGGCCTTTCATATCCATAAATATATTTACAAAGGCATTGGTAAATTCATTGCCTTCAAATATGCCGTGTACATAAGTTCCGATTACATTTTCCTTAACATATCCGTCGGTGCTTTCATTTTTCCCATCGTTGATACGGGAAAAATTAGACCCTTCCTGCAAGCTGCTTTGTCCCATATGAATTTCATATCCCAAAACAGAAAGCCCTCCAAGGGGTTCAAAGATGCCCTTTGCATTTTCCACCGTACCGTTTACCCTCGTCCTAGTTTTTTCCTTTGAAAATACGGTTTCAGAAGGTATAATGCCCATACCCTTCATATTGCCGCCGTATTCCGTATTATAAGGGTCTTTTAAATATTCTCCGAGCATTTGGAAGCCGCCGCAGATACCCATAATCGGCACGCCTTTTTCATGAAGTCTTAAAATAGATGCTTCAAGGCCGCTTTCTCTAAGCCATTTTAAATCCCCCATAGTGTTTTTCGTTCCTGGTAATATAATTAAATCACTGTTTTTAAGCTCTTCAGGGCTTTTTACATAATTCAGATTGATTTCTTCAAATTGCTCTAAAGGATTAAAATCCGTAAAATTCGATATATGGGGAAATCTGATAACAGAGATATTAATAAGGCCTGATTTGTTTCTTTTTACAAGCCTTTCGGAAAGGCTGTCTTCGTCGTCGATATCCATATTCAAATAAGGCAGCACCCCTACTACGGGAACATTAGTTAAATCCTCAATCATTTTAAGCCCGGGTTTTAATATTTCCAAATCCCCGCGGAATTTATTAATAACAGTGCCTTTAACCCGCTTTCTTTCATGTTCTTCAAAAAGGGCTATGGTTCCGTAAAGGCTTGCAAACACGCCGCCTCTGTCAATGTCTCCTACGATAATGACAGGGGCGTCGGCAATCTCCGCCATGCCCATGTTTACGATGTCGTTTTCCTTAAGATTTATTTCGGCAGGGCTTCCGGCTCCTTCTATGACGATGATATCAAAGGTCTTTTGAAGCTCGTCATAAGCCTTTTTTATTTCAGGGATAAGGCTTTTTTTATATTTAAAATATTCGGCGGCAGGCATATTGCCAAGGACTGTACCGTTTACGATTACCTGGCTTCCTGTATCGCTGTTTGGCTTTAATAAAATTGGGTTCATAATGGCCAGAGGCTCCGTCCTGCATGCTTCCGCCTGCATTACCTGAGCCCTGCCCATTTCAAGGCCGTCTTTCGTTATAAAACTGTTTAAAGCCATATTCTGACTTTTAAAGGGGGCAGGCTTATATCCGTCCTGCAGAAATACACGGCAGAGACCTGCCGTTAAAATGCTTTTTCCGGCATTAGAGGTGGTTCCCTGAACCATAATAGACTTAGCCATGATATTGCCTCCTGATTTCTTTAAATGCCTCTATAAGGGCTTCATTTTCTTCTCTGCTTCTTACGGCGATGCGGTAATAATCTTCTGAAAGGCCCCTGTAATTTCCGCAGCTTCTGATGAGAATGCCTTCCTTTTCCGCCAGTTTATTTAAATCCTTCATTTCCGAAGAAAAAAATATATAATTGGCCATCGATGGATATACTTTAAACCCTATGTCCGAAAGCTCTTTTTTTAAATATGCTCTTTCTTCTTTAATCACAGTCTTTGTTTTTTCTATGTATGCTATATCCGAAAGAGAAGCAATTCCTGCAACTTGGGCTATGGTTGAAACTGCCCATGGCTGGGCAGAGTAATATAATTTCTCTAAAACTTCCCTGTTAGACGTGAGAAGATAGCCAAGCCGAATCCCTGCCATGGCAAAAAACTTCGTAAAGGATTTTAAGATGATTAAATTATCAAAATACGCCAGTTCATCTTTCAGGCTGTATTTTTCCGGTTCCTCCAAAAAATCGTTAAAGCATTCGTCAAGCACAAGAATGATATTCTTTTCTTTGCATTTTTTAAGTATCTTTAAAACACTTTCCTTTTCCTCTGCAATTCCTGTAGGATTATTGGGATTGCAGAGAAAAAGAATATCGATATCATTCAGCCGATCAACTATATCCTCATCAAGAGAAAATTCTTTATCCTCTTTAAGAAAATAATATTCTATTGCGCAATCTACGGTTTGAAGGGCCTGTTCGTATTCCGAAAAGGTAGGCGCCAAAAGGAGAGCCTTTTTAGGCTTCGCAACAAGGGCGATACGAAAGATTAAATCGGCTGCACCGTTTCCGAACAGGATATACGCTTCCTTTATATTTTCATAAGAAGCTGTTTTTTCCCTAAGGCTTCTGCAAAAAGGGTCGGGATAGGGCGGCAAATTATCAAGCTCTTGAAGAATAGCTTCTTTTACTGCCCTATTTAATCCCAGAGGATTTATATTGGCGGAAAAGTCCAAGGGCTTCTTCCCATATTTTCTTCTGTATGATTCAATATCTCCCCCGTGGGCATATTCCATTTTATTTCCTCCTGTAAAAGGTTTATACTTGATTTAATAGTAAAGTCTATTTATTTTTATTCCCCAGGAAGCAGGTAACTTTGAGAGGGCATATAATCAAAAAAACAAATAGACAATACTGTTATTTCATATTGAAATAAGTATACCATTGTTAAAAACCACTGAGCGTAATTTTATAGAAAGCAGAAGCTATATGATAATTTTTCATGTGCTCACGGCGATTTTAAGAATAGAGAGCATAAGTAGAAACAATATGCTGGAAGCATATAAAAGCTTGTTCACTGAAGGGATATCCTCCGGCTCTATTTCTTTCAAGGCTTTCCCTATGGTCGGCTTTTCATAAAGCTCTCCGAAATAATAGGCGTTTCCTGCAAGCTCCACTCTTAAAGCCCCTGCCGCCGCGGATTCCGTCTGGGCAGAATTGGGGCTTTTATGGTTCAGCCGGTCTTTCTTAAATACCTTCCATGCATTTTTATAGTCCATATTCAGCATAAAAGCTGACGCAATAATCATAAAAGCCGAAAGTCTTGAAGGGATAAAATTCATCACGTCATCAAGCCTTGCCGCTACTTTCCCGAAATAAAAATATTTCTCATTTTTATATCCTACCATACTGTCCATGGTGTTCACAGCCTTATAGAAAAATCCAAGGGGCGCCCCTCCTATAAATATAAAAAACATCGGGGCCGTTACTCCGTCACATAAGTTTTCTGCTACGGTTTCTACGGCAGCCTTTGTGATGCCTTTAAAATCAAGGTTTTTTGTATCTCTTCCGACAATTCTTCCTACGGCAGTTCTTGCGCCTTCAAAATCCTTTGCCTGAACCTTTTCATATACATTCATGCTTTCATTTTTCAAGCTTTTCATAGCAAATATCTGAAAGCACATGAATATTTCTATTCCGTAATAAAGATATAGGTTTATTCTCTTTGCAATAAAAAGAATGAAAAACGCCGTTCCCCATGAAATCAGCGGAACTAAAACAGCGAGAAAAAAACCTGCCGCAAGCTCTCCTTTTGAATCCTTGGGAAATAATTTTCTTAAACCTCTTTCCATGAAGCTTATGAGCTTTCCTATGGCAATGACAGGGTGGTAAAGCCACTTTGGGTCGCCAAAAAGCATATCCAATAGAAACCCTGCCGAAATAATTAAAATATCATTCATTTTTTATTCTCTTTTCGTGAAATTCATAAGCTGATTTTATAAAGCCTTTTGCAAATTCAATATTGCCGTAAAAATAAAGATGGGGAAATCCCGCAAATATATTCTTTTCGGCAATAATACATTCATATTGCCTATTGGAAAAAGGCTTTTCGGCGATGAAGCTGCGGCCGTTTTCTTCCGTATCCCAATAATGAAACTCATGGGCATTGATGCTTTCACCTTTTTTAACAAGAATATTATCTTCATTGGAAATCAGGCTGATATAGCCGAAGCGCTGTAATTTCTCCGTTTTATATGCTCTTTTGGAAAATACCCCTGCCATGGGATACTCTGTTGAATCAGTACCTTCAAGGGATGCATTCAGATACAGAAAGCCGCCGCATTCCGCAAAGACAGGCATTCCTTTATCCGCCGCATTTTTAATGCTTTTAAGCATGGATTTATTTTTACTTAATTTATCTGCGTAAAGCTCGGGATAACCGCCGCCGATATAAAGGGCGTCTATATTCTCCGGAATTTCCGCATCATTTAGGGGACTTATATCAATAAGCTCTCCCCCCAATTCCTTTAAAATATCCAGATTTTCATCGTAGTAAAAGCAAAAGGCTTCGTCCATGGCAACGGCGATTTTAGGCCCGGGGCGATACATAGGCCTTATTGGCGGAAGCTCCCCTTTTATCTCCGGGGCAGAATTTCCGATTGCTATAAGTTTATCTAAATCAATAGATTTTTCTATTTCTTCTGCTAAAACCATGATTTTTTCTTTTAAATCCTTTTGCTCTCCTGTCGTAACAAGGCCTAGATGCCTGCTTTCAATGGCAATTTCTTTCTTTTCCGGAAGATAGCCGATGATAGGAATTCCTGTTTCTTCTTCTAAGGTGCCTGCGAATTTTTCATAAAGCATTTTAGGGCATTTATTCAATATAATGCCTGCAATATTGCTGTCTTTTCTAAATTCTTTAAAGCCTTTGATTAACGCCCCTAAGGAAAGAGAAGCCCCTCTTGCGTTGATTGTCAAAATGACAGGTGCCGTAAGGGTTTTGCTCACTTCGTAGGCAGAGGCCCTATGGCTGATGCCGCCGAGACCGTCATAATAACCCATGGCCCCTTCGATGACAGAAAAATCAGAATCCTTTGCGTATTTGGAAAAAATACCTCTTGCCATAGACTCATCAACAAAAAACAAATCCATATTATGACTGTCGGCATTGATTATTTTTTTATGGAACATGGGGTCAATATAATCCGGCCCCGATTTAAAGGCAGAAAGCTTCAGGCCTCTATTCATAAGCGCCTGTAAAATACCGCAGGTAACGGTGGTTTTTCCTTCTCCGCTTCTGGGGGCTGAAATGAGGATTCTTGGCATATTCATTAGGAAACCCCTCCGCTTATAATATAGATAGGATTTTGAGCAAGCATCATATGTTTTTCACCGGCTGGCTTTGACCTTGAAATATTAACTTCAATGATTTCAGAGTTTTCTATGGAATGTTTTTTAAATGAAGCTAGGACTTCTAAAACTGTTTCCAAGGTGATAGCACTTGCCGCAATACGCATATTGGGATTTCTATTTAGTAAGGTTTCAATAATTTCTTCAATATTTCCTTTGGAGCCTCCGATAAATGCCGCATTTGGCATCGGAAGGCCTTCCAAGGCTTCCGGAGCCGTACCCTCCACTACTTTTATATTCCCTAAATGAAATTTTCTTGCATTTTCTCTGATAAGGCCGCAGGCTTCCCCATTATGATCTATGGCATAGACTGTGCCGTTTTTTAAAAGCCTGCCAAGCTCTATGGATATAGAGCCTGTCCCTGCGCCGATATCGTAAATTAGATCGTTTTCTCTTACTTTAAGCTTCGATAGGATAATGCTTCTGACCTCTGATTTTGTCATAGGAACACTGCCTCTATTGAAAACCTCATCGGGAAGACCGGAATTCACATATTCCTCCGCTGAAAAATAAGGATTTTCTAAAATAACAGCACTTAAAGAGGAAAAATCCTTCCCATAAAGCTCCTTTGCTTTTCCCGAAGTAATGCATTCATTTTCATAGGAAAGATTCTCCCCTATGTGAACCACAATATCTTCCAAATTACTTTCAACTAAATCACTGATCATGGTTTTAGGAGTAATTTTTCCGCCGGTTGTAAAAAAACATTCCTTATGAGAAAGTATAATGGGTAAAATATCCGTCTCTATGCCGTGGGCCGTTGCTAAATGCATCTCCTGCCATGGCTTTTTAAGCTTTGAAGCCAAATACTGAACTGTTGAGATGCCGGGATAGGTGTCTATTTCATAAGCTGAAATATGTTCATACAGGCCCTTTGCACCGCTATAGATGCCGATGTCACCGCTTAAAAGCACGCAGATGTTTTTATACCCATTGCTTTTTATGATTTCGGCTATTTTCTCTGAATTAATTTCTTCAAATTTATCTGCAGAAATATCGGAAAAGCTCTGTAAAATCCGCTTTGCTCCGATAAGGCAGTCGGCTTCTTTGATTCTTTTTTCGGCGCCTATGGTAAGGGTGTCTCTGTTTCCCATGCCGATTCCGATTAAAGCTATTTTCATATTTCCTCCTTAAAGGCTGAAAGAATTTCTTTAAAGCTCATGCCTTCTTCTTCGGAACGCTTTATAACAACAGAAAGGAGATTGCATTCTCTTGCGGCTTCTATTTTTTCCATAAAGCCGCCGGCCTTTCCGCCGTCTTTCGTGATAAGTATTTTTATATTGAACTGCCTGTATAAGGCAAGATTAATTTCCTTTGAAAAAGGCCCCTGCATAGCAATAATATTGCTTTTTTTATAGCCTAGCCTGTCACAGGCCTCAATTGCTTCCACCGTAGGCAATACCCTTGGATATACCCTTTCGGAAAAATCAGAAACTCTTGTATAAGCTTCCAAATCCTTGCTTCCTGTGGAAAGAAGGATATTGCCTTCGTTTTGATTGATAATTTCAATCGCTTCTGCTATATCTTTTACTATAATAAGGCCTTTGGTATCCGATTTTTCTCTTAAAAGCCGCATATATTTTATGCCCGTATCCATAGCCGCTTTTTTTATATTCTCCGTTGCTATAATGGCGTAAGGGTGGGTGGCGTCAATGACGGTATCAAATTCTTCACTTATGAAGAAGCTTTTCATTTCTTCGGCATCCATTCTGCCATAGATGGTTTTGATATTCCGATCCATCAGGCTATAGCCGTATTCTGTTGCAACAGACACAGTAATATCTAAATCAAGCTTTGATAATGCTTCTGAAAGGGATCGCCCTTCTGTCGTTCCGCCGAAAATCAAAATCTTTTTCATTATAATCTGTAGCCCCTCGGTGTTACCATTTTGTTATCTATCATAACAGTCTCTTTATTTCCTATAAAAACAGTGGTAAACATATCTACTTTTTCGTCTTTTAATTCCTTTAAGCTTAACACCTTATATGCTTCCCCGTGACGGCCGATATTTCTTACTAAGCCGCAAACAGTTTCAGGAGGCTTATGTTCCATCATGATGCTGCAGGCCTTTTCTAAATAGTCGCTTCTTTTCCTGCTGGAAGGATTATAAAGGCATATAGCCATATCGGCTTCCGCAGAAAGCCTTAAGCGTTTTTCAATCAGTTCCCAAGGGGTTAATAAATCACTTAAAGAAATGACGGAAAAATCATGGCCCAAAGGCGCCCCAAGGACTGCTCCGCCGCTTAAAGCCGCTGTAATTCCAGGGATTACTTCCACTGAAACATTTTCATAGTCACTTAAAAGCTCGTATATAAGCCCCGCCATGCCGTAAACTCCTGCGTCACCGCTGGAAACCATGGCAATGGTTTTCCCCTTGGAAGCTTCTGAAAGGGCGGCTTCACAGCGTATTTTTTCCTGTTTCATGGGGGTTGTCATAAACTCCTTATGGGAAAACTTCTCCTTTAATAAGTCCGCATATACTGTATATCCTACGATGATATCTGATTCCTCTAAGGCTGTTAAAGCCTTTTGGGTCATGTTTTCAATATCTCCCGGGCCGATGCCCACAACATATAATTTTCCCATACTATACCTCAAAATCTATATTATAATTGCCCTCCGAAAGGGCCATGGTGATGCCGTCAAAGGCTCTTTTTCTGAAAATAAGCCTGCCGTTATTTCCCAATACGGCGCTTCTTTCACATACATTGTCTACTCCTGTAACGCTCTTTACAAAATCCGAAGAGACAAAATCCCCTTTTGCCGCCACAAGCTCCTGCGAAGTAAAAATAACGAGAGGGATATTATGTTTTTCCGAAAGATTTAAAATTGCCTTTTCATCTTTTTTTAAGTCTATGGTAGCTATCTTAAAAATAGCTTTTTCATGAATCTCTGAAAGACTTAAAAGCTCTGCGAAAGCCTTTTCCATTTTTTCCGCAGCCATATCTTTACGGCAGCCGATACCTAAACATAAGCTCTTTGGAATTAAATGAAGGGCGTCTTCTTTTATTTTATAAGGGCTTATTATGACGTCAGGCTGAGTTCCTTCTAATTGAACCCCTTTAGGGATTTTTCCTTTGATTTCATAAAGGCTTTTTATATAGATATTTTTGCCTGATAAAATTTTAGCGGAAACCGGGGCTATTTTTTCAGGATTGGCGATGGAAAGATTGTTTTTCTTCGCCCATGTGTCTACGGCAAAGACATTGTTAATATCTGTCGCCGTCGTAATCACAGGAACCGCCTCTATGAGCTTTGATATTTCCTCCGTAAGGGCATTGGCTCCGCCTAAATGGCCGGAAAGCAAGGATATCACAAAGCACCCTTTTTCATCTATGACGATTACGGCAGGGTCTACGGTTTTGGATTTCATAAAGGGGGCAATAGCCCTTACGGCAATACCGGTGGCCCCTATGAATATCAGGGCCCCTGCTTCCTTGAAGCTCTCTTCCGTCCATTTTGAAAGGTTCGTGTGCTCCTTTTTCCCGGAAGAAAGGCTTATGCTGTTTCCTTTCTGGTGAAGAAGCTCTTGGAGCCTTTCTCCAAGGGCCATTCCTTTTTCAGTAAATGCAATCATATTAATTTTCATTTGTTGTTCCTTTACGGAATTCCGTTGTAAAGTCCGGGGCATAAAGCCTTGACCTTTCGTATGGTTCTCCTAAAAAGCCCCCCACGAGAATCAGGGCAGTCTTTTTTATATTGTTCTTTTCGGCGGTTTCCGCAAGCTCCGAAAGCCTGCACCGAAACACCTTTTCATCGGGCCATGTGGCTTTATAAACGATTGCCGCCGGTGTATCCTCCGAATAGCCGCCTTTTATCAGCTCCTGCTGCAATCCCTTTATAAGCCCTGTGCTTAAAAAAATCACCATCGTGGCTCCATGGGCGGCAAAGGAAGCTATTTTTTCCTTTTCAGGCACAGGGGTCCTGCCTTCCATTCTTGTGATAATGACGCTTTGGCTTACCCCCGGAAGGGTATATTCTGCCTTTAAAGCAGCCGCTGCACCGCAGAAACTTGAAACCCCCGGCACTACGTCATAGGCTATATTTCTTTCGTCAAGCTCGTCCATCTGCTCTTTTATGGCACCGTAAAGGCATGGATCCCCCGTGTGAAGCCGTACTGTAAGGCAGCCCTTTTTCTCGGCTTCTTTCATGACAGTAATCACTTCTTCAAGGGTCATTTCTGCACTGTTATAAATTAAAGCATCTTTACGGCAGTATTCTAAAAGCTCTTTATTTACAAGGCTTCCCGCATAGATGACGCAATCTGCCTTTTCCAGAAGCCTTGCTCCTCTTACGGTTATAAGGTCCGCCCCTCCGCTTCCCGCTCCTACAAAATAGACCATAGCATCTAATCCTTTACTATAATAGTCGTAAAATAACTTCCGCCGTCTTGCGCTTCGTTCATATCATATATAACCTTTTCATTGGGCAAGCCGCAGTTTTCCACCAAAATGGCTTTTTCCAAAAGTCCTGCTTCAGCTAATGCTTTTTTAACGCTTTCAATGGATTCTTTGTTTTTCATCAAAACCTTAGTGCCTTTTAGGCCAATGTTTTCTTCAAGGCCTTCATGGCACATGGGCACAATATGCAAAGGCTTTTCGATGGAAGTAAGGCTTTCCTGCAATCTTGCCCCCACGGCACAGAAGCTTGTAATCCCAGGAATCATTTGAGTTTCAAAGCCTTTCTCCTTAATTAAAGGAAGGATATAGCTTACGGTAGAATAGATGGAAACATCACCCAAATTAAGCATGGAAACATTCAATCCCTGATTTAAATAGCCTTCCGCTTCTTTGGCTATTGCTTCATATCTTTTTTGTCTGATTGTTGCATCCTTTACCATGGGAAAAGCTATTTTCACAACCTTTTTCCCTGAAAAATCCACGGCTCCTTCTGCGATGCTTAAAGCTAAGGATTGCCCGCTTTTTGTTTCCGGCGCAAGAATGATTTGAGAATTTTCAATGGTCTTTACGGCTTTCAAAGTCAAAAGCTCCGGGTCTCCCGGGCCGATGCCCACGCCGTAGAATACTCCTTTTTTCATGATGTACCTCTTTAGATTTATTTTTATGGGGCAATTTCTCTGAAATATGCCATAAGCCTATCTAAACCGCTGCTTTTGGCGAGGATACCCCATTGATTGCTGTAAATCATAATTTCTGTATTCAGGCCCTCGGCCTTTCGTTTGATATTATGCTCTATTTTTTCCATAAGAGATGCCATAACCCTATCCCTTAAATGAACTTCATCAAGGATTTCTATGGCCTCGTCTGTGGTTACGCTATTCATAAGGCGTATGAGTATTTCTTTATCCGCCCCGGAGACTCCTGCATGGGCCGTTATGATTTCTGCCCTGCCATCCCCATACATGGAATGGGTATTTAGCATATTGGCGGAAAGCTTTACAAATTTCCCGATATGGCCTACAAGAAGCACATTTTCAAAGCCGTAGTTTAAGAGAAAATCGATGGTTTCTCCGATAAAATTAGCGCATTTTATCTGAGGGATTTTTTCCGCAAAAGGATAACTTTTTAAAAAATCCTCCCCGTAATTACCGGGGGTGATGATAATATCCTTCTTATGCTCTGCCGAAATCATCTTGATTTCTGCTTCTATAGTATCTACAAGGGCTTGAAGGCTCTGGGGCTCCACGATGCCTGTGGTTCCGAGAATGGAAATACCCCCTTCAATGCCAAGGTTTGCGTTAAAGGTCTTCTTGGCTATTTCTTCTCCCATAGGGGCGCTGATAATTACATTAAGGCCGCCGGTATAACGATATTCTTTGCATACCTTTAAAACCGCTTCTTCTATCATTTGCATCGGAACCTTATTGATGGCGGCTTCTCCGACGTTTTGCTGCAGCCCCCGCCTGGTTACCCTGCCGATGCCCTTTCCCCCGTCTACAATAATTTTTCCGTCATCTCTAAAAGACACTTCAGCATAAATCAGCATCCCTCTGGTGGCATCAATATCGTCGCCGGAATCCTTTTCTACAGCACAGGAGGCCTTTTCTTCATTCAGTATGATATCATGAAGCATTGCTTCTACTTTTAATCCCTTTGGGGTCATAATATCTGCTTTTGAAGCGGTATTTTGGCTTAAAAGCATAAGGGCAGAAGCCTTTGCGGCAATCGTCGCACAGGTTCCGGTAGTATACCCGCATCTTAATTTTTTTCTTCCTTTTGTGATATAATGCTCAAACAAGAAAACCGCCCCTGTACTTTCAGCTAAACTTTTTTATAATAAATTTAAAATTAAACAGCAGCAAAAGCCGTTTATGGAAAATAGCTTTTTGTTTCTATTTCAATCTCATTTTGCTTTAATTTATAGTAAATTTCTTATAAAGAAGGAACAAAAACCTATTCGCTGCGGATTCAAAAACACGGATTTCCTTCGAAAACAGTACATTTTTGAATTCTCGCAAATATACGGTTTTGTTCCTGTTTTGCTTGAAATTTACTATACTATATTTATTTCTTCATGGATTCTTCCAAATGGTTCATATAAATAGTTCTTATTTCTTCGTATTCGCCAAGGCCTTTCAGTATGACTTCAACCTCGATGCCTTCATTGGCAATGATTGCTTTCCAGCTGTCGTCCTCATCTCCTGCCATATCATTTGTGGCATGGTCTCCCGCAACAAGCATCAAAGGCGTAAGCTTTACTTTTTTAGGCTTCATTTCTTTCAGTGCTTCTATAATATCTTCAATATCGGGCTTTGCTTCAACGGTGCCTACAAGAATATTCTGAAAGCCTTTTTTATCAAATTCGGCCTTGATTTCCTCATATACCTTATTAATTTCATGTTCTGTTCCGTGGCCCATTAAAACAAGAGCTTCGTCTTCTTCCAGCGGGAAGGCCTTTGATATAATATTCGTAAAGGTTTCAACATCGGAATAATCTGCAAATAAAGGCTTTCCTACGGTGATTGTTTTAAATTTATCCTCATATTCAGAAACCATACGAAGCATTTTCTCATACTCGTCACCGCATATGATGTGGGTAGACTGAATATGCAGATTTTCTATGCCGTCATCTAAAAGCTTTTGAAGGGCTTCTTTCACGTTAAAAATCTTCATGCCTCTTTTTGAAAGGCTCCTTATAATCATGGAGCTTGTATAAGCCTGAACCAAAGCATAAGAAGGGTATTTTTCGGATATTGCTTTTTCAATATTGTTAATCGTCTTTTCTCTTGTTTCGTCATAGGTAGTACCAAAACTGATTAATAAAATTGCATCTTTTCCCATAATATCCTCCTGGAATATAATAAAGTTCAGCGTAAAATAGCTTTAAAATAGTAGCAAAACCCTATTTTCATAAACGGCTTAAACATAATAGAAACGCTTATATTAAGCCCTTCATAGTCAACAAAGCTGAAAAGGACCTTTATTGACTATGAGGAAGCGTTCATCTATCTTCACTGTAACTATTTTCAGATTCACTAAGTATAAAATATACAGTTTTTTACTACAACTAAATTATTTTAAATAGGCTGCGGGCAATCCAAACCGCCACTTATAAAGCTCACAGGGCATTTTTATGCTCAGAGAACTTAAAATCAAGCATAAGCTTGTAAATCTCTTTTAAGTGAGCCCTGGTTACTAAGTTCGTGCCTTCTCATAATAATAAAAAAACCATTTTCTATACGAAAACGGCGGCAAAAGCTCAGGGCTTGTGGCTGCTTCTCCTATGTTTCGTAGGCAAGCAGTTTGCGGCCAGTTTTCCGCTATGGCTTAAGTAACAGAAACTCTGTTACTTAAAGACAGTTTTCCGGCTTCATAAGAAGATTTCTTCTTATTTCACGGTGGCGAACCCGCACAGGAATTTACCTGTTTGCCTGTCTTTAAAGCATTTCTTAAAGTATAACACAGCCTGCATAGGCCGTCAATTTATACAAAGGGAACTTAAAATAAGATATAAGCGTAAGCTTGTAAATCTTTTTTAGGAAGCGCCTTTTTAACAAACAGATTTTCATCTTTGTTAAAGATATTACAGTATCTCTGCAATTTATCAAATATTCCTAAAAAAATATTGGATACCTGCGGTTTTTGTTTCCTCCTTGGAAATGGAAACCCCAAAGGCCTCGTTTATACGGCCTGATTCGTACACGTCTTCCGGCTTTCCTGAAATTATCATCTCCCCCTTATTCATGAGAGCTATTTTATCGGAATTTTTAAGGGCCAAATTCAAATCATGCAAAACCATAATAACAGTTTTTCCCCGTTCTTTAAGAAGCTTTGCCATATTCATGATTTCAAGCTGGTGGGATATATCCAGATACGTCGTCGGCTCATCGAGAAAGACGATTTCCGTATCCTGAGCAATAACCATGGCAATATAGGCCTTTTGCCTTTCTCCTCCCGAGATACGGCTTAAATTTTTATGGGCCAAATGAAAAATATTCGTTGCCTTCATAGCTTCCCGTGCTATTTCATAATCTTTTTTCGTGTACCTTCTGGGATAGCCTAAATAAGGGAATCTTCCATGGAGAACCATTTTTTCAACGGTAATATTATAAGTATTTCTTGATTGGGGAAGATACGAAATCTCTTTGGCTACATCACATCTTTTTATAGTAGATAACTCTCTGCCTTTAAGCAGAACTTTTCCGCAGAAAGGCTCTAATAGGCCTGCGGTAATTTTTATAAATGTGGACTTTCCGCAGCCGTTCGGGCCGATGATTGTTGTGATTTCTCCTTCCGAAAACCCAAGGGAAACATTATGTATCTTAGGCTCTTTGAAATATCCCCCTGTAATATTCAACGCTTCAAGCATCTTCACGCCTCCTTTTTCGTCCCAGAAGAAGCCATATGAAAAATGGAACTCCTAAAAAAGACATGATGATTCCCAAAGGAAGCTCATAAGGGGCAAATATTACTCTTGCTAGGGTATCACATATACAGGCGAAGGCCGCTCCCATAATTGCCGAAAGAGGCAGAAGCTTCTTACTTTCATTTCCTGTAAAGAACCTTGCTGCATGGGGAATAATAAGGCCTATAAATCCTAAAAGACCGGCAAAGCTTACAGATGCGCCTGCAAGGGCCGCCCCTGAAACAAGAAAGATAAATTTATAAAGCTTCGTGTTAAGGCCAAGACTTTTGGCTGTAGTTTCCCCAAGAGAAAGCACGTCCATTTCATTGGAAAGGCTTATGGTAAGAAGGATTGCCAATAATATGATTATCCCGGGAAGCCTGATGCTGTCTATGGTTGCTCCTGCGATGCTTCCGATTCTAAAGGAGGTGGTTCCCGTTAGCGCTTCCGGAAAGAAAGTGACTATTGTATCTATTCCGGCGCTTAAGAGGCTGCTTACGGCTACTCCTGCAAGGATTAAGGTTGCCCTGCCCGCCCCTGTTCTTGAGGATAACAAATATACAAAAAGCACCGTAAAAAGCGCACCTAAAAATGCGGCAAAAGGAGACAGATAAAAATAATCGGGAAAAAAAGCATAAAACAAAATAACTGCAAATCCCGCACCGGAATTTACCCCTATAATATTCGGCCCTGCAAGGGGATTTTCTAAAACCGACTGTATTACTGCGCCGGAAACTGCAAGGGCACTGCCTGAAAGCAAGGCGGCAAGCATTCTCGGAAACCGCACATGGGCTATGATTCTATAGGTTTTGGAATTTTCTCTTAAAATAAGCGCTTCTGTAATATCTTTAAGGCTTATATTTACGGAACCTATGCAGATACTTAATACTATGGCAATGAAAAGAACCCCAATACTAAAAAACATGATGGTTTTAAAATCCGGCTTATTCTGTTTTATCTGAATAAAGAATTTCCTTAAGCATTTCATAGCTTTCTCCCCATCTGGCATTTGGCTTATAGTGGAATAAATCCTTCGGAAGCACTATGTAACGATCATTTTTAACTGCCGAAAGCTCATTCCAAGCCGGGTTTGACTGTATGCCCTTTTTAAGAGATTCAATAGCCTTTTCACTTGATGCTCCCATGGTCACTACAAAAATATAGTCCGGGTCCTCGGAAATAATGCTTTCTATACTTAAATCTTCAAGAAGGCTTTTATCGTTATCCGCTATATTGATGCAGCCCATGTCTTTAAGCATAATCCCTGTCATATTATCGCTTCCCTTGGCCTTTGCTCCTGTGGAAAAGGCCCTTATGAAAAGAACTTTCGGGCTCTCACCTTTTATGCCTTTTATAGCTTCCTCTATTTGTTTTTGTACTTCAAGACCATTTTTTTCATATAAATCTTTTCTGCCTGTTATATCCGTACATATTTTAAGCATCTGAAGATAATCGTCAAAGCTCTCCACATCAAAATATGCCGTGGTAATACCTGCATTATTAATGGCGTCGTATAAATCCACATGCTCTGCTATATTTGAGGATAAAATGACGAGGTCTGTATCCATTTCTATAAGCTTTTCTACACTTGGGCTTTTCATAAGGCCTAAATCAACAACGCCTTCTCCTAAATCAAGCTCCCTTTCGGAATAGGCGTCCTCTGTAACCCCTGCCAGCTCTCCGCCGGCAAGTAGCCATGTTTCCGCAAAGCTTCCCATAACGGCAGCCACATTTTCAGGGTTTTCTACGGAGATTTCCTTTCCTAAAGCATCGGTAAATGTAACGGCACTTTTTGCTGTTGCAATTTCCTTTTCTGTACTTTCTTTACTCTTCGTACACCCCATAAGCCCTGCTGCAGCAAGAATAAAAATAACAATGGAAAAAAATACAGGTCTTACTCTAACTTTCATTATTCCACTCCCTCTATAGATAATTGTAAATACATACAAATGAGCAAGCATATATCAAGCAACTTAAAAAATGATACAAGCATAAGCTTGTAACTCTTTTTTAAATGAGCACCCCGTTATAGTTTTTAAACCAATTTTAAATTTGATAATTATAACAGCATTTGCTATAAAGCTTGCTCTGTTCGTACTTTATTTACTTTTTTATATTGCAAGCACTATTATAACAAATAAAGAGTAAAGTAGAAATATAAAGTTTTTTGCTGTCATTTACAATATTTTGCAATAATATCAATAACATTAAAAATAGTTTGATATCCCTAACTCATTTGATTGACACAGAAAAGCTTATCTGCTATAATATAATTAAGTTAGCAGTAGGTAACATTTTATTATTCCAAACACATTAAAGTATTCATTAAAGGAATCATTTTAAATTATAACAATCAGATATTTAGATGAATGGAGGGACTTGTATGGAATTTTTATCGGCACTGGCATTTGTATCTTTGATTCTTTCTATCAATTTCTATGTTACGAAAAAAACCTCCCATTACTCATCTTTTTTCAGAAGAAATAGGAATATTCATAGATAAACTAAAAAGCTGGAGACTTTGTCTCCAGCTTTTCATTTAAGCCGCAAATTCCGCTT
Organism: Anaeropeptidivorans aminofermentans; assembly: GCF_940670685.1. Lineage (GTDB taxonomy): Bacteria > Bacillota > Clostridia > Lachnospirales > UBA5962 > Anaeropeptidivorans > Anaeropeptidivorans aminofermentans. The sequence continues at coordinate 2,952,091 of NZ_OW711693.1, forward strand.
AAATGGGTTATTGTAGGAAAGCATATTCTGTTTCAATGCTGTACTTGAAACGGAATAAACGCTGCTTTTGATCGTTCTATTGGTTATCGCTAAACCAAAATACCTGCCTTTATGCCAGTATCCAATAATCTATATAGACCCATGCAATAAAAATATTTATATACAGGATATCTTTTTACTTCTGTTTTGCAAGAACCATAGCCTGCTTCCATGTATCTCTTAAATCTCTTAAAAACCCTCTTACTTCTTCCAGTATTTCTATGCTTTTTTGCATATTGGCTTCAATGAGCCTTCTATGTAAATAATCATACATTAAGGCAAGACCTTTTGACACCTCATATTGCATATCAAGGGTTATTTGAAATTCTCTGATGATGTTTTGTACCTTTATGATGGTTTCGTTGGCCTTATCCAAATCCTTGTTTTCGATTGCAATTATGGCCTGATTGCAAAACTTTACTGCACCTTCATAGAGCTTTAAAGTAAGCTCCTCAGGAGACGCGGTTTCAATAGAATTGTTAGCATAACTGCTATATGGGTTTCTTATAGCCATGATTACCTCCTAATATTACCCAAACAGAAATTGAAAATTCAAGCTATATTTTTTCGTCCACTATAATTCCTGCAAGCTCCCACATTTTCGCAACAGCATCTAATGTTTTTTCAGGCGGAATCTCCTTTAGTATCTCTTTTGTGTTAATATCTATAACTCTTATTAAAACCCTGTGGGTAGCTTCATGATAGCTGTAGCTAAGCTGTTTATCAGTACCGAAAATCTTTTTATTGGCCTCTTCTATTACCTTATCGAAGTATACGGCATTAAATTCAGGGCCTTCCGCTTTATCGCCTATATCCTCATAGGAGGCTTGAGAACCCTTTTTGATTTTTTCTGTAGTTACAGCTTCTGTCTGATTTATGCCGGAAGACAAATTTCCGTTTTGAACTCCATTCTTAAGACTATCAACTTCCATATTAATAGACCTCCTATTTATTACTTCCTTTTATCAAAATAGTAACCGTTATACGCCGTCATATCTTCACTGTAAATATTGCGTATGCTTTTTCCTTCCTGCATGGTTTTCATATTACCTTTCAGATTGTTCACAATGCCTTCCGCTTTTTCAAGAAGCTCTTTATCAAGCTCGATTATCTGCGCCGCCAAGGATTTGATATTATCCCATAAAAGCCCAGCATCCTTGCTTAGACCAATGGGAAGAGTATCAATTTTTTCGGGGCTGAAATCTGCCTCCATATCCAGATTATGAATTTTATCCATAATCTCCTGTCTTTTCTCCACAAGCGCTATATAATTTTCCGGGTCCGTATCGGTTCCGTTAAAGCGAACAGATTTTGTGAGAAAAAGCATTTCATTAAGCATCTCTCTTTTTTGATTTAAATAATCAACCAATGAACTGCCGTTTTCACCGCTCATAGCTCACCGCCAAATCTATGCTAAACCAAGCATTGATTGAAGGCTTGCCATTTGATTGTTGTTTTTATTGATAGCTGCCTCCATTTTTGCAAAAAGCTGATAATAATAATTTTCTTTTTCATAAAGATATGTCATCATATCGGATATTTTCTGAGAAGAATCTTCAAGCTCCTTCTTAAGGGCATTGTTGGTTTCCGTATAAGAGCCTTTAATACCTGCTTTGTTGGATATGGTACCGTTTGTGCCTATAGCATCTCTTACAATATCATTCAGGCGCTCCGCTATGCCCTCAGAAGCTAACCTTTCTTGTTTTTTGCCCTTTGTGCCGTAAACAATATCGGAAGATTTAGTGAAAAACTCTGTAATCTTATCGCTATATTTTTCAAGGGCCGCATCTATTTTCGTATCATCTATTTCGAGCTTACCTTGTTCCGAATATTTATCGGTTGTCGTTATGCCCAGTTCATAAAGGCTTAATTTTGTGCCGTCGCTTAAAGTTACAGGCTGATAAAGCTGGTTTCTCATGGCAGAAGTAATATCTGAAAGGATACTGTCTCTATACAATATACCCTGCTTTGCCTTTTCTTCCCAAAGCTTGATTTCGTTTTCCGTCAATTCCTTCTTTTCATCGTCTGTAAGCGGGTCATAGCCTGAATATTTGCTGGCTTTGGCCTTTTTCTCGTTTACCATGCCGTTGATGCTTTCAATAAGCTCGTTATAGCCTTTTACAAATTCCTCAAGCAAGGTTTTTGCCTTTGACGTATCTTTGGATACGTTTATTTCTATAGGATCGCCTGTTATATTACCACCACCATCAATGGTTGAGGTTTCTCTTTTCAAGGTATAGGTAACACCGTCAATGATAAAGGTATTGGAGCTTCTCGATGTAAGGATGCCGTCAAGCTCGAATTTGGCATCTAAAGCCTCAGTATGCTTCATTATCGGGTCGCCGTCTTCGCCAACCTCCCCTACGCTAAAGAACGCCTTTGCCTCTTCGCTCATATCGATTACAGAAGTACTTCCCGTACCCTTTGAAGAAAGAGAAATTTCTCCTGAAAGCTTGCTGTAGGTCAATTCTACATTGGCGCCGCTGGCACTTATTTTGTTTATCATCTGTGAAAGTGTATCATCTGCATTAATTTCTATTTCTTTACCATTAATAGCAAATGTAGCACTGTCGCTGCCTCCAGCAAAAGCATTTGTGAAAATATCCTTAACCTTCATATTATCATTCACATAATTGCTTGATCCGCTTACAAAGCCACCAAATTTATCTAGGGTGCTGGTTTTTTCAAAGGCAAGGGCTTCTGTTTTGCCTAAAGCGTTTAAAAATCCCCCATCTCCGTCACTTATTTCTATTTTGGAATTTGTAAGTCCGTTGGTCTGGGCCTTTAATTTATCCCCTTCTAAATAAAAGCTTACGGAAACGCCCTTTAAAGACAGGGCATTGTTTATTTCGGAAACGGCGGCTTTTGCTGTTAAGGGCCTATCATCGTTATATTTTGAAAAATCAATTTCCACTGTTTTTACTGTGCCGTCTTCTTCCACATTTAAAGCAAATTTCTTCCCCTGAAGGCTTTTAGCTATATCGTCTGAAAATAAGACCTCTAAATCCGCTTTAGATACTCTGGGGTTTCCATCGGCAATAGAAAGGGTGTGGCCGTCTCCGTCCACTGTAATAGAAAGAACATCCTTACCTTCCTCTTGAACTATCTTAGCTGAAACCCTTGAACTTCCCTCGCTCGTTTTCCCAAAAGCTCCTGTCAACTTTTGATTTAAAGCCACTATATATTTATCAGTGATAGTTTTATCATCAGGTTCTTTTTTTATGGCGGCAAGCTCTTCTTCCGTAAAAGAAATTGTCTTTGTCACACCGTCAAGGGTGAGTTTAAAGCTGTCTTCAGCAGAAAGATTCTTTATTTTTTCTTCAGAAAGTGCTTCTATTCCTTTTATCGTCTTTTCGATTTTCCTAGTATAGGTATCCTTCGTGGCAAGCTGCAAAATATGAAGCTTATGGCTTCCGCTTACTGCCGATGAAGATGCCGATACGCTTACTGCTGAGGTATCCTGATCATTTATTTTCGCTATAGCACTTAAAACATTAAAATTAGAAGGAAGCATGATACTGTTGGCGCCGTTTGAGGCCCTTAGGAACTTATCCTGAAAGGTTTTAAGCTTATCGGCAACAGACCAGTAAGCCTCCTGCTTCCATGTAAGCAAAGTATTATTTTTTTGAAGCTTATAAAGTTTTTGACTTTCAGAAAGCATAATCTGCTTTATCATGCTTTCCGTATCTATGCCTGAAAGACCTGTCATTCTGTTCACATTTGAATACATAGCCATAATTATTACCTCCATTGCTCTACTCTAAAAACCATGTCTCTTTCAATATATATCGTCCAAATACATATTTACATTAATATTAAGAGCTTATTTTTTATATAATAATTCTCTTAAAGGAGGCATTGAAGTCTAGCAGGGTACTGCCCTTACAGACAAATATAAAAGCTGCTGTTCTTTTTCCTTATTTTCTCTTACCGTCTGTAAGCTTATAGTAGTACAATGGAGGTTCCTGGAGCAGCTTTATCTTAAATTCGTCAATAACCCCAGCATTATCAATTGCTTTTCTCTTATTTTAAGCCGTTCAAATTCTAGTATCCGCTTAGGAATATAGTAAATTTCTTATACAGAAGTAGCAAAGGCCCCTTCCCGGCAGACTCAAAAACACCGATTTCCTTCGGAAACGGTACATTTTGCGCTTTCGTGAATATATTGCTTTGCTGCTGTTTAACTTTAAATTGACTATATATCTCAGCCCATAAAAAAAGCCTTATTTCAAGCTTTCGCTTGAAATAAGGCTTTATAAGCTTTTACTTTGCTCTCATAGCGTTTAATATTGCAATGAGGGCAACCCCTACGTCGGCAAATACTGCAAGCCACATGGAGGCAAAACCAAATACACTTAGGAATAAAACACCAAATTTTATAATAAGAGCAAATGCAATATTTTGCTTTACTATTTTCATGGTTTTTCTTGCGGTTAATATGGCATCGGCTATTTTTGAAGGCTCATCAGTCATGATAACAATATCCGCCGCCTCAACTGCCGCATCAGAGCCTACGCCGCCCATGGCTATGCCTACGTCTACTCTTGCAAGAACAGGGGCATCATTAATTCCGTCGCCGGCAAAGGCTATTTTCCTTGAAGGATTTTGGGCATATATTTTTTCAATGGCTGCTACCTTTTCATCAGGAAGGAGCTCTCCGTAAACCTGATCAAGCCCCAAAGATGAACCTATGGTGTTTGCGGTTTCTTTCTTGTCTCCTGTAAGCATTATTGTATTTTTTATGCCAAGGCCCTTTAGCCTTTCTATGGCGTCCTTGCTGTCTTCCTTTATAATATCGGATATAACGATATATCCTAAATAATCCGAGCCGTAAGCCACATGGAGAATGGTTCCGAAGCCGTCAAAGTTTTTATAGGATATGCCGTATTTTTCCATAAGCCTTGCATTTCCGGCAAGTATATTTTTTCCGTCTAAAAGAGCCTTCACTCCGTGGCCTGCTATTTCTTCATACTCCGTAACTTCTGCCGAATCTTCCGAAAGGCCCGAAGCCCTGTATTCGCTTATAATAGACTTTGCTATAGGGTGATTTGAAAGCTTTTCAACCATATAAGTTGCTTTCAGAAGTTCTTCTTTGGAGTGACCTTCTTCCGGGCTTATGTTTGTTACTCTGAAAACGCCTTTTGTAAGGGTTCCTGTTTTATCAAAAACTACAGTGTCAACTGCCGTAAGAGCCTCAAGATAAGTGCTTCCCTTAACAAGAATACCCTTTTTAGAAGCAAACCCTATACCGCTGAAAAAGCTTAAAGGAACGGATATCACAAGGGCACAGGGGCAGGATACAACCAGGAATACTAAGGCCCTGTAAAGCCAGTCTGAAAACTCGGCCCCGGGAATCACAAGGGGAGGAACAACAGCCAGAAGAACCGCGGCCCCTACCACAGCAGGCGTATAAACCTTTGAAAACTTTGTAATGAATTTTTCTGTAGGCGCTTTTCTGCTGCTGGCTTTTTCAACCATTTCCATAATCTTTGCAACAGTTGAGTTGGAGTAATCCTTTGTGACCTTTACTTTAACTGCGCCTGTAAGATTTACACAGCCGCTCATGATGCTATCGCCTTCGTAAGCGCTTTGGGGAACCGACTCGCCTATGAGAGAAGAAGCATCTATCTGGGTTTTTCCTTCTATTATTATTCCGTCAAGGGGGATTTTTTCCCCGGGCTTAACGAGAATGATATCACCTATGGAAATTTTCGCCGGGTCAATGGTTTCTATTTTATCGCCTTTTACGAGATTTGCGTAATCTGCTTTCAGGTTCATAAGAGACTTAACTGACTTTCTCGACCTATCGACGGCCATATCCTGAAAGAATTCTCCCACCTGATAGAAAATCATAACGGCTACGGCTTCTTTATAATCACCGATGGCAAAAGCACCGATAGTGGATATACTCATTAAGAAATTTTCATCGAAAACTTCCCCATGAGCAATGTTTTTAGCGGCAGTAAGGACTACAGATAAGCCGAAAAGAAGATATGCCGCCAAATAAAACACAAAATTATATTGAGGAAGTATCGCTTCCGTAATTGCTATTATGAAAAATACAAAACCAAATCCGTAAGTAATAAGCCTTTTTTTCAGTTCGTCGCTTATGGCCCCCAGCAAAAATTCTTTTGAGCTTTCCTTTGAAGGGCTTTTGGCTTCTTCATGGCCATGGGAATGGTCATGCTCATGAGAATGGCTGTGATCATGTCCATGGGAATGACCATGATCATGACCGCAGGAGCAGGCCTCGCCTTCATGGCTATGACTATGATTATGGTCATGGTCATCATGGTCATGACCACAGGCATCTGAATGCACATGGGCGGTATGTACGGGAACAAATGCCTCTGTTTTCTCTTTTACCTTAACATGAGGCTCCAAAGATATAGTAATTTTGCTAATTGTATCTATAAGCTCTTCTTTATTGAGGTTATTGTATATAATAAGCATTTCCTGATTCATTAAATTAATATTTGCTTCCGATACGTTTTTTAGCTTGCTTACCCGGTTTTCAATTTTACCTGCACAGTTAGGACAGTTAAGCCCTTCCATAATCAAGCTTAATTCCGACATGTAGTTCACTCCAATCCTTTTACAATAATAAGACACTATAATTAAGCCCTGTTACTCCCTGCAAATCAAAAGAAGTAAAGGCGGAAGGCGGAAAATTTAAATTGCTGTAAGGTGACGGCCTGAACTAAATAACATTCAGAACAAGTTCTTGGGTTATTTGATTCAGTTGCTATAAATCATTTATTCATAAACCTTTTTGTGAAGAATATGGCTTATGCCTTGTTCGAGGAGGGTAGAAACGTGATTATCGTCCAGAGAGTAATATACTACTTTCCCATCTTTTCTGAATTTAACAAGGTCATTCTGCCTTAAAACCCTAAGCTGATGGGATACTGCCGATTGGTTTAAGCCAAGGGCCTCGGCTAAATCGCCTACACACATTTCCTTCTCCAGCAAAGCGCACAATATTTTAAGCCTTGTGGAATCGCCAAAAACCTTAAAAAAATCTGCTATATCATAAAGAACTTCATCTGCGAGCATTTTTTTTCTGGTTTCTTCTACGACATCCTCATGAATACAGCAAAGTTTGTCATCTTTCTTTTCTTCCATTTAGCCACCTACTTTATAATATGTTAACATATGAATATCTGTTCATATGTATATTAACTCATTTTAATTATAAAGTCAATAAGAATATAGTAAATTTAAAGTTAAACAGTAGCAAAGCCGTATATTCACACAGGTTCAAAAATGTACCGTTTCCAAAGGAAATCCGTATTTTTGAGCTTGTTGGAAATAGGTTTTTGCTACTTCTTTATATGAAATTTACTATAAAATAAAAAAGAGCCTTTCGGCTCAAAACTTTTTTCTTATCTTAACAGGCCTTTTTGCTTGTAAAAGGCAATAAAAAAAGCCCTAAGGGCTTTTTCTATGTATGATTTATTATTCTTCGTTAGGCGCTCCAACAGGGCAAACGCTTGCGCATGCTCCGCAGCTGATGCAAACGTCCTGATCTATAACGTAAATTCCGCTTCCCTCGGAAATACAAGACACAGGGCATTCCGGTGCGCATGCTCCGCAGCTGATGCAGCTGTCATTTATAACATATGCCATGATTTACTCCCCCTATTAATTTGAATATGAGTTCCGTAGTCGTATATGGAACTCTTTAAACAAATTATACAATATACAAGCATTAATTTCAAGAGATTTATGAAAATATAAAGGGCATATTCCGAATTTGCATAACAGAAAAATGCTTTATATTTGTTAGCTTAATCATACTGTATTTATTGCAGCTCATTAGTTTAGACTAACATTAATCATTAGTAGATTTTCAAAATTTTCCAAATTGTTTTATGCACCTTTTACGAAAGGCTGTCGTAATTTAAATTGGCCGTATTTTCGTAGAAAATATATTCCGGCTTCATTTCCGCAAGGGGTACTTCCTTTTCAAGATATATCCCCGTAACGGAAGAATGGACCCTTTTCAGCCTTTCAATATCCTTAGGCCTTAAATTATTGTTTATCCCGTTTTCATAATCTTTCAGGGCATCATAAACCGACAATACCCTTACATAGTCTTTTCCTGATAAATCCCTGAACTGAACCCATGTGGGAATAAAAGAAACTTTTTCAATAATTGCCTTATTGCCGTTAAGCTTAGATATTTCAAGGTTTAATATAATGCCCTGATCTCTTGGCTCCGTTCTCTGAGAGGATATGAAATTTCCCAAAGAATATATAATAAAAGCCTGTCTTCTGCTTCCGTCTTCTTCCTCAACTTCTTTTATTTCCATCGGCTGGAGCACATGGGGATGGCTTGCAAGAACGATGTCCGCTCCGTTATCCACCATAAGCCCTATCCATCTTTTAAATATTTCCTTAGGGTAAAGCTCATATTCATTACCTATATGGGGCATAACGATGATCATATCCGGCTCAAGTTTCTTTACCTCATTTAAATCCTTCAATATAAGCTCTTCATTTAAAATATTTATAAGATAGTCTTTGCCCTTTGGCACAGGTATGCCATTCGTACCGTAGGTATAAGATAAAAATGCAAGCTTAAGACCGTTTACCTCCACTATTTTATAAGTATTTCTTTCTTCTTCCGACCTGTAGGTTCCCACATGCTCTATATCCAAGCGGTCCAAAACATCAAGGGTTCTTAAAAGCCCTGCTTCTTTTTTATCCAGAGAATGGTTGTTGGCGGTAGTGAGAAGGTCAAAGCCCGCTTCTTTTATTGCCTCTCCAAAGGAATCCGGGGTGTTGAACATGGGATAATCGCTGTAGCCTATTTCCTTTCCCCCAAATACCGTTTCCAGATTGCCTACTCTGTAATCAGACCGGTCCAGATACTTTTTTACCATTTCAAAGTCATTGGAGAAATCATATTCCCCTGTTTCCTTTACATAGGCATCGTTCATCTGCCACGTATGTACCATCAAATCGCCTACGGCAGAGATGGAAACCCTCTTTATTTCATCTGCAGATGGCGGGCCGGAAGCCTTAGGCCCTACAGGAATCTGCGTATAAGTAAGAGAGGGCTTGTCTAAAGTAATCTCTTTCGCAGGGTCTATAATATTGCCGGAGCTTGGAGCGTCCTTAAATGAAAAAGAAATTATTAAACATACTGTTAATATTGCAGAAATGATTTTTACTTTCTTCATGCAATACCTCTTTTCATAAATAAATTAACATTCTTAAATTTCATTATAACATAATAGGGCAATTGAGCCTAACCCATAATCTGACAACTTATTTAAGAATTTAAGCTTAACATATTTTTTAAAATATGTTAAGCTTAAAAGGCTGTACTTATTCGTTTATATATATTAATATATATTAATGTGAGTTCGGCGAAATAAAAATTTTATCGAACTTATGAAACTATTCGTATAAATTTGCAGAAAAACACTGCAAATTTATACTTAACGTGAAAAGCCCTCCTGGCTTTCTCTTGGTAAACCAAGGGGTTCTATTTCATCAAACACACGTTATTTTAGGCGCATTATGAGAACTTGAATCGCCCGTTTTTATAATGCCAAACCATGCCATAATGCCGGCAGGTTAATTTAAACCTTAACGGCTATAAATAATCATATTAAGAGGAATGAAACAGATGCTCATTATTGAAAACTTAAGCCTTAGATTTGGCGAAAGAAAGCTTTTTGAAAACGTAAACCTTAAATTTACCCCGGGGAACTGCTACGGTATTATAGGTGCCAACGGCGCAGGAAAATCTACTTTTTTAAGGATTATATCCGGTGACCTTGAGCCTACCACAGGAGAGGTATTTTTATCCAAAGGAAGCAGAATGTCCGTATTGAAGCAGGACCATTATGCCTACGACGAATATAACGTTATGGATACGGTGATTCTCGGAAACCCAAGGGTCTATGAAATCATGAAATTAAAGGACGAAATTTACGCAAAAGAAGATTTTACCGACGAAGATGGTATAAAGGCGGCAGAGCTTGAAGGAGAATTTGCTCAGCTGAACGGCTGGGAAGCAGAATCAGATGCCTCGAAGCTTCTCCAGTCCCTTTCTATCCCTGAAGACATGCATTATAAGCAAATGTCGGAGCTTACGGGAAAGGAAAAAATAAAAGTATTTCTCGCTCAGGCCCTTTTCGGAAACCCTGACGTTCTTGTTCTTGACGAGCCTACAAACGATTTGGACATAAAAAGCATTGCATGGCTTGAAGAATTTCTTATTGAATACGAAGGCATTGTTATTGTAGTTTCCCACGACAGGCATTTCTTAAACAATGTATGTACCATGATCGCCGATGTGGATTTTGGAAGCATAAAGCTTTACACAGGAAATTACGATTTCTGGTACCAGTCCTCTCAGCTTGCATTGCAGCTTATGAGAGACCAGAACCGTAAAAAAGAAGAAAAAATCAAGGAGCTTCAAGCCTTTATCCAGCGCTTTAGTGCCAATGCTTCAAAAAGCAAGCAGGCGACTTCAAGAAAAAAGCTTCTTGATAAAATAGAGCTTGACGAAATAAGGCCTTCCACAAGAAGATACCCCTTTATTCATTTTAAACCGGAAAGAGAGGCAGGAAACGATATTCTTATGGTGGATTCCCTTTCAAAAACCATTGACGGCGTAAAGGTTTTAGATAACCTTCGGTTTACTGTAAATAAAAATGAAAAAATCGCTTTTATCGGAAGTGAAATCGGTATTACAGCCCTTTTTAAAATTCTTGCGGGGGAAATGGAGCAGGACAGCGGAACCTATAAATTCGGCATCACCATAACAAAGTCCTATTTTCCCAAGGATAATACAGAGTTTTTTGAAAACTGCACTTTGAATCTTATTGATTGGCTCAGGCAGTTTTCAGATGACGACAGCGAGTCTTATTTGAGAGGCTTTTTAGGAAAAATGCTTTTTGCAAGAGAAGAAGCCTTAAAAGAAGCTCAGGTGCTTTCCGGAGGAGAAAAGGTGCGCTGTATGCTTTCAAGGGCAATGCTTTCTACGGCTAATTTCCTTATTTTAGACCAGCCTACAAATCACCTTGACCTTGAAACTATCACGGCATTAAATGATTCCTTAATCGATTTTAAGGGAAATATCCTTTTTACATGCCACGACCATGAATTTATTCAGACTACGGCAAACCGTATCATAGAAATAAAGGACGACGGCTCCTATGTAGATAAATCCGTAACCTATGATGAATATTTAGGATTAGCTTAATTAAAATAAAGGGGTTGCCGTAAAACAAACTTGCGGCAACCCCTTTTTCGTTTAAAGCTCAAGAGAGCTTTAAACGAGATTCTATAGGAATAAATAGCGTATTTCAAGCTTTTCTTAGCTAAAGCCACTAAATACGCTATTTTCCGTAAATGTGGCAAAGCCCCGTTTGCGGAATTAATTTAAAACGCTGCGTATTCCTTAGGCCGCCGGCTATATTGAAGTTATAAGCGTTAACTTTTCAGCAGCCCTTTTTCTACCAACTTTTATTATCCAAAAAGAACTCCTTTTTGATGCGGTCTTTTTTGTCAAATTCAACTCCTTCTGAAATAAGGAGGGCCTTTTGTATTTCTTTGCTTTCAAATACATATCCCGGGGCAAGCGCTCCGCTTTTTGAAACCACCCTGTGGCAGGGAAGGTTTCTTTCTTTGGGAACATTTTTCATTGCCGTTCCCACAAGTCTTGCGTTTCTGGGCCTTCCTAAAATTTTCGCGATTTCCCCGTAGGATATTACCTTTCCTTCCGGAATGACTTCAACAATATCATATATCCTATTAAAAAACTCTGTATTATGATTTTCCATATGAAAACCTCACAATATTGCCGCCTATAAATTCCGCTTCAAAGGGGTCATGGGTAACCCATATAAGGGTTTTATCTTTACAGATATCTTTAGTATAGCGCATAACCTTCTTCTTCGTATCTTCGTCAAGGCCTTTAAAGGGCTCATCAAATATGAATATATCACTTTTGCTTAAAAAAGCCCGGGCCAGGGATATCCGCCTTTTCATTCCTCCGCTTAGCTCTCTTACGGGTTTTTTAAAACAGTCATAAAGCAAAAGCGCTTCTAATGTTTCCTTTACCTCGGAAAAATCAAGCCTTTCCTTTGATGCAAGGCGTATATTGGATAGGGCGCTTAAATTTTCACATAGCCTTTCTTCCTGAAAAACCGGAGAAATAAATTTGCCCTGAAGGCCTGAAACTGTTCCTGAATCCGGCTCCATAATTCCCATAAGAATATTCAGTAACGTGCTTTTTCCGCAGCCGGACGGCCCCATGATACAATGGGTTTTATGAAGCTCAAATTTCATATTTATATTGTCAAGAACCTTTAAATTCCCAAAGGATTTACTGATATTTATGATTTCAATGCTCATTTCTTACAGCCTTTCTATCTTTTCCATAAGCTTTTTAAGAAGCTCTATGAAGACCTTTTCAAATAAAAAACTTAGGGCAATAATCACTATGGTCCATGCAAATAATTCTTTTGTATCTACGAATATTTTAGCCTGATAAAGCTTTTCTCCTATGGAGCCTAAGGGAAGGCCGATGACCTCTGCGGCGATTCCCGATTTCCAGCAAAGGCCGAGAGAAAGGCTGCTGGCCGAAAGAAGAAAAGGCATCAGCTCGGAAGAATAGATATAAAGCGCTTTTTTAAAAGGGCTTATTTTAAAGACCTGCGCCATTTCCAAAAGCTTTTTATCTGTATTTAAAAGCCCTTGAAGCACATTTATGTATATAATAGGCAGGGCCATCATAAAGGATATAAAAACCGAAAGGTTCTTCGAAGGCATGAAAAGCAGGCAGATAATCGTATAAGATGCGACGGGAGAGGCCTTTATAACAGACATTGCAGGGTTTAAAAATGCTTTTACAGGCATAAATTTATAAGCCAAAGCCCCGGATAAAATGCCTCCGAAAAATGCAAATAGAAACCCTCTGATAACTCTTGAAAGAGAAAAATAGATGCTTTGCCAAAAACCAGGGCTTAAAGAAAGCTCAAATAGTTTTATGAATACCGAAACAGGAGATGCTATAAGCATCTCCTGTTTTACATAAACCGCCGCAAATTGCCAGATTAAAATCCAGCCTATAACAGGAATTATTTTTTTAACCGCTTTTCCAAAATTACGGAATATAGTAGAAACTTTCATTGGGCAGTGTTCCTCCTACCGACTTGGGATTCTCGCCGTGTAATACATTCAGATAGCCTTCAAGAGCGGTTTTCATTTCCTGCCCGTCAATATAGGTTATATTGCAAAAGGGTATTGCTTTTTCCGCTATAGCCGCATCGACAATACCGTATTTTCCCACAAGGGCGGCAGCGTCTGATAAGTTCGTGCTGCAAAATTCCGTAGATGCTTTGTATTCTTCGAGAAATATTTTAACGGCTTCGGGATTTTCCTCTGCAAATTCTTTTCTTACAACGATAACCCCGGTAACAAGAGTGCTTTCGCCCTTGGAAATAGTATTCCATTCCTCTGTCCAGTCAAGGGCCGTCCTTAAGCCTTCTACTTTGGCTTGAGCTGAAGTAACAAAGGGCTGAGGAAGAATAGCGATTTCGGCCTGTCCTCCTGCAAGCATGGGCAGTATTTCCGCAGCTTCCGATTTATATTCTATGGTAAGGTCTTTTTCCGGGTCTATGCCGTTTGCCTTTAAAACATAATTTACAGCAAACTCGGGGGTTGCGCCCTTTCCTGTGGAATATATGGTTTTTCCCTTTAAGTCCCCTATTTCCTTAATTGTTTCTCCTTTTTCAACTGCGTATAAAACACCTAAGGTATTTATTGCCATTACCTGAACTTTTCCTTCGGTATTGTTATAAAGAACGGAAGCAAGGTTTGCCGGCAAAGCGGCAATATCCACCTCGCCTTTAGAAAGCTTTGGCACTATTTCATCAGTAGTTGCAATGGTGAATTCATACTTATTTGTTGTTGTCCCTTCTTCAGCATCCGCCATAAGCTTTACCATACCCATTGCCGTAGGGCCCTTAAGAGCAGAAATAATTACGGTTTCTGCCTCTTTAATTTCTTCTGAAGTTTCTTCATCTTCCTTCTTCTCTTCGGAGAGCTGCTCTTCTGCTTTTTTAGGCTCTTGTGAAACATCAGCCGGATTCTCCTGAACAGGAGGTTCCTGAACGGCTTCTTCCTTTGCCCCGCAGCCTGAAAGAATCATCAGTAAAAATAAAACAGAAAAAATAATATTCAGTATTTTATTCATAAAAAACTCCTTTTGATTAAGCATTCATGCGTATTATAAAATTTGGAACTTTTCTATTCCATTTAAATACGCCTGTAAATTCATAACCTTATAATAATTACTATACTTTAAGGCCATTCATTGGAATAATAACACAAGTTTTTTTCATTTTCAATAATCTTTAATAGACGATGGACAATTATTTATTAAAAAAACCTGCATAATTTACGATTGTCATATGTTTTAAAAAACCTGCATTTTTTGATATATTTATTTTGGAATATTTATATAGAATTTACCACAAGTATGTGTTAAAATAAAAATAGCTGTATAAATTATTACAATATAATCCAAAATAAGTTATTAAATAGGTATTTTTTTATACCTATAATTATAGTTTTTACTATTAATATTTATATAGGGGGTTTATTTTATGTACGATTTAAAAATACTTTCCAAGACCGATCCTGATTTGTATTCTGCCATGATGCAGGAGCTTGCAAGACAAAGGGAGAACATTGAACTTATCGCTTCTGAAAACTTCGTTTCAGAGTCTGTTCTCGCAGCTATGGGATCTCACCTTACGAATAAGTATGCAGAAGGCTACCCTGGAAAGCGCTACTACGGCGGCTGCCAATGTGTTGACATTGTAGAGACTCTTGCAATCGAAAGAGCAAAAGAGCTTTTCGGTGCAGATCACGCCAATGTTCAGCCTCATTCCGGCGCTCAGGCAAATATGGCAGTTTATTTTGCAACCCTTAAACCCGGCGACAAAATTATGGGTATGAATCTTGCTCACGGCGGTCACCTTACTCATGGAAGCCCTGTAAGCATCTCAGGAAAATATTATCAGGTAGCAGCTTACGGCGTTGATGAGAAAACCGGCCGTATCGATTATGACAAGGCAAGACAGGTTGCCCTTGAAGAAAAGCCCCAGATAATAGTAGCAGGCGCCAGTGCCTATTCAAGAATCATAGATTTCAAAGCCTTCTCAGAAATAGCGAAAGAAGTTGGCGCTTATTTCTTAGTTGACATGGCTCATATTGCAGGTCTTGTTGCAGCAGGCCTTCATCCAAATCCTGTTCCATATGCAGACTTCGTAACATCTACAACTCATAAGACTTTAAGAGGCCCAAGAGGCGGATTAATCCTTTGCAAAGAGGAACACGCAAAAATGATTGATAAAGCCGTATTCCCAGGAATCCAAGGCGGCCCCCTTATGCACGTTATCGCAGGCAAAGCAGTATGCTTTAAAGAAGCTCTTGAGCCTTCCTTCAAAGATTATGCTCAGAAGGTTATAAATAATGCTCACGTTTTAGCAGAAGGCCTTAAGAAGAGAGGCTTTGACCTTGTTTCCGACGGAACAGACAACCATCTTATCCTTGTTGACTTAAGAAGCTCCAACATCTCCGGTAGAGACGCAGAGCACCTTCTTGACGAAATAAAAGTTACCTGCAACAAAAACTCCATTCCTTTCGATCCTAAAAAGCCCAATGAAACAAGCGGCATAAGACTTGGAACAGCTGCTGCTACATCAAGAGGCATGAATGAAGAAGATATGGAAGTTATCGCAGAAATCATAGCCCTTGCTATTAAAGAAAACAAGAAAGACGAAGCTTTAGCAAAAGTTAACGCTCTCGTTGAAAAATACCCTCTTTACCCAACAATCACGGAATAATGATAAAATAAAAGATAAAGAAGCTTTCTGCTTTATTTAATTAAAGTTCTAAAGAGCAACGTATGTAGAAATACATGCCTTGCTCTTTTTTTCTGCAAAAATAAATGATGGATTGCTTTTATTCTGCAATAGAGTTCTAAAAGAAGAAAACAAATAGACGATATGGTTAATTTGCTTTTATTCAACTTATAAGGATAGGACTTTAAAGGATATAAAAAATAAGAGAAAAGTAAATTGACAATACTACTATTTCATCTTTATTCAAGGATAGCGCAGAACTTCGATTTTTAGAAGAATACAACAATTGGCCTCGCAAAAGAAAAATCACAGCACCCAAAGCCTGAAAAGTAAAAAAATTTATATTTTTAAAGCAAACGCGTATAATATATAGTGAATAGCCTCAAGATAGTAACAAAAACCTATTTTTCATAAACGGCTTAGTTATAGTAGAAATGCTTATATTAAACCAAAAATACACGGTTTTTGTTACCGTAATTAAATTATTTTACTATAGTTAACAAATCAGAGTTTTTCCGCGGCGGAGCCTCTGATTTACAAAAAATGGTCCCAGCCGCAGCAAAAAATTTATTATAAGGATGTGAAACACTATGGGTATTATCGGATGGATTGTTATTGGTGCTTTGGCTGGATGGCTGGCAAGCATTATTACTGGAAACAACAAGAAAATGGGTACTTTTGCAAATATAGCCGTAGGTATTATAGGCGGCTTTATCGGCGGCTTTGTTATGAGTTTGCTGGGCGGTACAGGGGTTACCGGTTTTAATTTATGGAGCCTTTTTGTCGCCGTTATAGGTGCAGTCATCCTGCTTTGGATTGTCAATATGTTTCACAAATAAGGCTTCTGCCTTTTATACTTATGAAACTTGAAAACAGTCTTTTTGTTTCTAAGTTTCATAAGTTTTCTTACAGCTTATATTCTATAAAAACAGGAGGCTTAATGATGGAGGATTCTATTAAAAACAAAACAGATCAGCTTATTGGCTCTATTAAAGAAAATGTAGGAAAAGCTTTGGGTTCAGAGCAAATAGAGCTGGAAGGAAAATTACAAAAGCTTACCGGCGACACTATGGAAAAAACTAAAAAGATTGGAAAAGATGTCAAGGAAGCCCTTGCCGAAAAAGCAAACGATTTCATTGATTCTATAAAGGACCCGCAGGAAGATAAATAAACTTTACCTATACGCGAATTAAAGTAAAATAGTTGCGTTGTAAGTTTGCTTTTCCTTGATTTTATGCCTGTTTAGCGTCTTCTACTTACTACGGAAGAAAAGCAAATTTACTAAATAACTGAAAGGCCCCTTTCAAAAGAAAGGGGCCTTTCAGTTATATTGATTTTCTTGATTGCTTAAAAATATCGCCTAGACCGTAACATAAAGTATCGTGCAGGCAAGCATGATGCAGGCGCTTATTACAAACAAATTTATAAGGGTATCAAGGCTTGAACCGTTTTTTATGATAATCTGCTGTATGCCTTCATGCCTTTGCAATACCGCGTCTTTTTGGGCCTTCTGGATAGCCTTGTTTCCCTCTTTCAGCTTAGCGCTTATGATTTTTTCTGCTTCTTGCACAAAGTCTATACGGCCTTTACTTCTAATATTAAGCCCTGTATTTTTTTCCTTCATAACAAATATTACCTGCTCATAAGCCTGGAACTCGTCGCCGGGTATACATATGACTTTTCTGCTTTTCTTTTCCATATTCCCTCCATGACCTTGAAAGTATATTTATTTTTTAATTCAGCTGATTGTATTGAGGAATTACTTTTATAGTAATTTTCCATATACAGTAATTTTCTCCTGCAAAACTAAAAATATACATACATAGCAAATTTCTCATAAAGAAATAAGAAAAGCTATTTACTAAAGATTTAAAAGCATGAATTTCCCCGGAAACAGTAAATTTTGGAATCTATGCGGGTATATCCCCTTTATTATTGTTTTACTTTAAATTTACTATAGTAAATAAAGATAAGATATTTTATTATAGGCATAAAAAAGCCCGGCTTTCGCCGGGCTTTAAAGCTTTCATTATTCAGCTGCAAAAAGGAAACCGATTCTGGATAAGGTTAGCGCCATAAAGATGAAAAAAGCATATAAGGGCCATCTGCCCAGAAAATATCTTCCTTCTTTATAAATGTATAAAAATCCAAGACCTATACATAAATAAAAGCTAATGCTACTCATAAAGGGAATAAAAAGCTTTATAATGTTATTTATCCCGTAAGCTGTTATAAGCGTACCTGGAATAAGGAGCCCATTCTTATTTTTATTAAAATAAAGAGCGATAAAAGAGAATCCCACAAATAAAAAGCTCATGGAAAAAATAATGCCGTCAAGGGTTGCCTTAAGAATATTAAAGTGCGAAAAATTATCCACAAGGATTCCGCTTAGGCCTAAATACATAAGAAACGCACCTAAAATAAGCGACCAGCTTTTTCTTTTCGTCTTATATAAAAGAGAAAAGGCAAAGCCTAAAACCATAAGGGAAATGCTTCCGAAATTAATGACTACGTTTCCCTGCACAAAAAAGATTATGCCAATCAGAAGTACAATTATCCCTATAAATATTTGTTCATATCTGGAATTCATACGGCCTCCAAAACTACAGAAAAATTTAAAACATCGATTGTGTACCATATAGTAAAAGTAATATCCTTAATAATATATACTTTAATTCATCTTATTTGTCTGAACCGGATTCATTTTAAATTTTGCCTTCTGTCATAAGGGATTTAAGCATAACCCTGTCTATTTTCGAATTCGCCGTATAGGGGAACTTTTCCATAATTTTTATTTTCTGAGGAAGCATATATTTAGGTATTAAAGATAAAAGTCTTTTCTTAATATCCTTAAGGTTTAAATCTTCTGCTGCTTCCAGGAGAAGAACGATTTGGGTATTTTCATAATCGTAAAGGACACAGGCATTATCCACCCCTTCAAGGCTCTTTGCCGCCGTCTCGATTTCACCAAGCTCTATTCTGTTGCCTCTGTGCTTTATTTGGCTGTCCTTTCTTCCGGCGAACATAATAAGGCCGTCGGGAGCTTCATATACAAGATCTCCCGTGCAATACATTTTTTCCTCATATTTATCGTTTAAAGGATTTTGTTTAAAGGCATTTTCCGTAAGCTCTTTTTCTCCGTAATAGCCAAGAGAAATCCCGGAGCCTAATACGCAAAGCTCTCCTGTTTCGCCTTTTCGAACTTCTTTTCCTTCCTCATCAAGGATAAGAACGCTCATATTCCTGCAGGCTCTGCCGATAGGCAAAGGCTCATGGTCCTCAAACTCTTTGTCTATGATATAGTAAGTGCATACGTCGGTTATTTCCGTAGGCCCGTATAAATTGGCATAAAGCACATGGGGCTGAGTCTTTCTCCACACATTGAGCTGCTTATTGGGCATAACCTCTCCGCAGAAAAGAGCCTGCTTCAAATAAGGAAGCTTTGTTTCTTCAAGAAGCCCCGTATTGGCAAGGTTAATATAAATCGTTGGAACCCAGAAGATGAAATTTATTTTCATTTCATTAAGATATTCCAAAACCTTGGCCTGAAACTGAAAAAATACATCGGGGATAATAATAAGCTCTGCCCCTGTTTTAAGGCAGGCATAAATATCAAGAACCGTATTATCAAAATAAAAAGGCGATTGGTTTCCTAAAATTACGTTTTCATCGATTGCAAAGGTATCCATAAGCCAGTTTACATAATCTATAACGCCTCTGTGGGGAATTACAACCCCTTTTGGGTTTCCCGTAGAGCCGGAGGTATACATAATATAAACAGGGTCTGAATCCCTGACAAGCCTTAAAGCATTATCAATAAGCCCTCTGTCATGAAGCTCTTTTATAATTTCATCGTAGACAGCGATTCTTTCTTCTTCTATGCCCAATGCCTTTAATTCTTCTGCGTGGTCTGAATCCGTAATAATAAGCTCGGGAGAAAGATTCTTAAATATTCTTCCAAGCCTTTTTTCAGGCATAGATGTATCAAGAGGGATATAGGTATTTCCGCTGTACAGAATTCCCATAAAGGAAATAAGCACCTTTACGCTTTTAGGAAGAAATACGGCAATCATTCTGTTCTTCTTAAGCGCTCCAAAATGCTTTAAAATAGAAGTGCCCATGTTCATGGCAAGGTTTCTGTATTCAGTATAGCTTATTTTGATATCTCCATCCGTTACCGCCGTTTTAGAGCCGAATTTTTCTGCTGTTTCGTCTAATAAAATTACTGTAGAATTATACATATGCATCATTCCTTTGTAAAAGGCAATCGCCTATATTGACTTTAAAATACGTAATAAATTTAAGTTCATCTACTTAAAAAGTATAACCTATATACTATGGTTATTCAAGTTTCTTATTGTATAAAGGGCCTAAATAGGGTAAAATATGAATGAAATTAAGCTTACTTGCTATTATGCTAAAGGAACTTAAAAATGATACAAGCATAAGTTTGCAAATCTTTTTAAAAGAGCATTCTTTATAGTTAATAAAGAGGATTTCAGCTTTATTTGCTATATTCACGAATACAGTAAACTTATGGTATACTTATGGAATAATTTATTAAACTAACTTTAGAGGTGATTGCAATGGATATAAATAAAATCAAAGAGGAAATACGCTCATTTTTAATAGAAAATTTTGATATTGATAAAGACGACAATGAATTTACAGACGATGTGGACTTTTTCACTTACGGCTATGTGGATTCTTTCGGTGCCGCGGAAATCATAAGCTTTATAGAGGAGAATTTTAATATTGAAGTCTCAAATAAGGACCTTGTGAAATACCCCATGACCTCCATAGATGAAATAGCCCACTATATAAATGTAAAAAAGGGTGCGTAATATGGTTATAAGAGACGCCGGAGCAGGCGACGTAACCGTTCTTACTGCCATGCTTAACGACATGTATTCGGAGATAAAATACGGTATTTCCTTTAACGAGGATTTTTTTAAAAGCCGCATTAAATCAAGGTTTTTTATAATAAAAATATTGGAAGAAGATGGACAGGCCTTAGGCTTTTCCACCGTTAAAATTACGAAAAGCGACTATACCCCAGAGGTTTCCTCCATGGGCTTTTTATATGAACTTTATATTAAACCTGAAATCAGAAAAAAAGGCTATGCCCGCCTTCTCCTTTCGGAAATGGAAAAGGAGCTTAAAGAATCAGGTATAGACTATATGGAGCTTTATGTAAGGCTCGATAATGAAAACGGCATGGACTTCTGGCTTAGAAACGGCTGCAAGCCTATATATCATGTGCTTTCAAAGAAGCTAATTTAAAGTAAGGAGCTTTATTTTGTTCTTTAAATTTATAAGAAAAAATCTTTTTTTCCTGTTTTTTATACTTTTTTTCATTATAAGCAATACTGTATTTGCAAAAATGGATTATGTAAATAAAAGCCCTATGTTCGTTCCAAACGACTATGCAAAAACCCTTTACGAATACGGAACGAACCGCTTTTCCACGGCCATTTTAGGAAACTCCACTGCAATCGCCGCCCTGAGAAATGATTTGCTTGGAAAAGACTGCGGCAATGCTTCCATCAGCTACGGAACTATAAAGGATTTTGAAGAAATTTTAAGAAGGGGCTTCATTGTTTCCGATAAAGAAGTTATTATCTGTGCCAATTATCTTGCCTTTCTGGACAATTGGGAAACAAACGAATCCTACCCTTGGCTCAGAGAGCCTTATGCCCCTTACGTATATTATTACCGTTCTGCAACGGCAGATTATCTTAAAGAAAACATCATCAATTACTTTAAAGGGGACAATACCTTTTTTGAGCCTGTGGCAGATTATTATTTCGATAAAACCATTACCCCCGGCCATATGACCGATAGTGAGCTTGAAGAAAGAAAAATAAGCTTTGAAGAGCGGTTCGGGGATAAAACCATAGAGGATTTTAAAGGAAATATAAAAGCTCTTGAAAAAATCATAAGCTATTGTAATAAAAAAGACCTTACGCTTCGCTTCGTATGGATGCCTATCAATCCAAAATACGATAACAGGCCCGCTTATATCAAAGAACTTAGTGAAAAAGTAAATGGAATTCTCACAGAAAACAATATCGATTATATAGACTGGACCGATGCCTTCGAGGCCAAATACTTTTATGATTTAGGTCATATCAGCTGGGAAGAAGGCTCTCTGGTATTTACTCAGGAGTTTATAAAATGGCTAAAGAAATAATCTTTCAGGCTCTTAAGGCCTTACTGTTCGTCATCATCGTGTATTTAATATTTTTATTTATCGGGGGCCAGCAGGCCTTTGTTTACGAGGGCTTTTAGGCTTTTACTAATTTTTCTATCTATAGCTTTTCATAAAGGCAGGTTATTATGTGGTATCTGGATTCTCAGCTTAAATATATCATGCTCATGGCAGTTTTTTATATTGCCTTAAGCGCCCTTTATCCAAAAGGCGCTGCCTTTGCTAAAAGAAATTTATTTCCGGCGGCTTTTTTTGTGTTCCTTTTTAGCTATAATCCCTATACGGGATTTTTATATATCGTTGCTGCCTTCATTAATTTCTATATAGCAAAGCTTATATTGAAATCAAACCATAAAAAAACACTATTTATATTTTCTATTATATTCAATAGTGTTGCTTTTTTAATTGTGAGCATTCTTCCTTATTTTAATACTGATATACTGAGTTTTATCTCCTTCATAGGCTACGCCTATGCTTATTTAAAGCTTATGGATTTATCTTATTATGCTTACTTTTACGAAGAGGAAATGAATATCAGAGATGTTCTTAGCTTTATTTTATTTGTCCCTGTATTTACATCAGGGCCTATTATCAGTTTTAACGACTATAAAAACCAAATTGATACGCCTCAGGAGATGCCGGAGCTTGAAGCGCCTGTAAAAAGAATCATAAAAGGCTTTTTTAAAAAAGTAGTTTTAATTAAACTGATTTACATATTCCACGACCGTCTTCTTGAAGGAGAGCTTAATATGCTTTTAAGCCTTCTTGTGCTTTTTTCATTTTATATTATAGGCTATCTTGATTTTTCGGGGTACTCCGATATTGCCATCGGCTTTTCAAAGCTTATGGGCTTTCATATCCCTGAAAACTTTAAATTCCCGTTTCTCTCTCCTTCCTTGACCATCTTCTGGAAGAACTGGCATATTACCTTAGGGGCATGGATTAAATCCCATATATCCATATTTCTTAAGCCTAAAACAAGGCTTCAGGCTGCCGTAAGCGCATTTATCATCATGCTTTTCATCGGGGTATGGCATAAGTTTTCACTGCTTTTCTTTTTATGGGGCGTATGGCACGGCATCTTCCTTTTTATTGAAGCCTATTTCAATATCGGAACCGTAAACAAAAAGAAAACAAAGCCCCTCATCTATTACGCAAGGTGCTTTGTCACTAATCTGATTGTTACGCTTGGCTGTATTTTCTTCTACAGCGATATGGATATTGTATTAAAAATATTCAAAGGTCTTTTCAGTTTATAGCCAAACAAATAATCAGGGTAACAAAAGCCGTTATTTTATCCTCAGTGAGCCTGAAAACACTCCCGACAAAGCTGTTGTAAAAGCTTCAGGTGAACGTTCCCTTATATAGTAAATTTCACAGAAGGATGCTGTCTCAAGATTGTTTTGCTTTTAATATTTTCTCATATAAGGCAGATGCTTTTCAACAATCCATTTGATGATATAAATAAATATCAATGTGCCTGCCGTTTCAAGGGCAAAGCCCATGAAATTCGTTCCGAAAGCCGTCATTCTGATAAAGGAGTCGGCTATTTTTGTGCCTAAAAGAATATAATAGCCTATTTTCCTATAATTATATGTAAACACAAGCCCTGATAAATAGCCTGCAGCCCTTAAAAGGGAAATCCCTGTAAATATTATTTTATAGCTGTCCCAAGGCAGAGGCCATATATTTTTTAAGGAAATTACCGTTAAAATAACAAGATAGCCCGTCATTGCCCCAAGGATAAAAAAATCATTGAAGCTGATGTGCTTTACCTGCTTTCCGCAGGAAGGGCAAAACCCAAAACCCTTTGTGTCCGAGCCGCAAAACTCACAAGGAATTTCTTTAAACGAAACGCTCGTTTCAAAAAGCCCTTTATTTTTTGCTTCCTCATAGCCTTTTACTGGGGCGTCGAGGCCTTTAGATTCCTGTTTAAGACAACTGTTTTCAATGGAAGCAAGAAGCATCTCGCCCTTCTCGCTTCTGTAAGGGCTTACTTCTATTTCTTTATAAAGAATATGCTCCATCATTTCATCTGTGGATTTAATTATTTCCGCGGCTTCGTTCAGAAGCTCAAAATCCTTGCTTTTTATTTTCACGTAATGCATTTTTTCATGAGTAACGCCCTTTCTTGTTACTCCCGTAATGCCTGCGCCGTTAAGCCTTTTCATATCCAAAGTTCTAAAAAGCTTTTCAAAACACTCCCAAGGCTCAAGCGCTCCGTTAAAAATAAGCTTAAGCATATATACACTGCCTTTATTATAAGATGGGGCCAAATTGATACCTCCCTGCACATATTTTCCGTTAAATTCCCATATGCTTAATTATATACAAGAAAAGCAATAATACCAAGAGAAATAAAAAAATTTGCCTGATTCTGTCTTATGGAAAAAATTATGTAATTATATGTTGGACAATTTTTCTTGTGAAGAGTTTATTAAATGGAATAAAATGGAATCAAGGAGGTCTGCCATGAATATACCCAAAATTATAATTATAATTCTTATATTGCTGCTTTTTATATTTCCTCAAAGGGTCTATGCAAAAGAGCTGAATGCCTTTTACATTGCCTACGACGAAGAAAATGAGGCCTACTTTTATAGAGAAAGCCTTGAACTAAAAGATGAAATCACAGAAAAAAGCATCTGCCTTATTTTCAACATGCTTTTTAAAGGCACGGAAAATGCCAACCTATATAAGTTTCCTGAAGGGACAAGAGCCTTGAACGCTGATATAAAAGATGATTTGCTCACCCTTACGGTATCTTCTGAAATACTCAATTACGGCGGCGGAAGCTTTTATGAAACTATCCTCAGGGATCAAATCGTAAAAACAGCCCTTGACATAGAAGGGGTAGGCAAAGTAACCTTATTAATAGACAATCAGACAAACGCTCTTGTCGAAGGGCTTATTATTAAGGAGGCAGACCAATGCGTTCTGACAACAGAAGAAACGACGAACTTAGAAAAATAAATATTACAAGAAATTATTTGCTCTATCCCGAAGGCTCGGTATTGATAGAATGGGGAAATACAAAAATTATATGTACCGCAACAGTTGAAGAAAAAGTTCCGCCTTTTCTCATAGGAAAGGAGCAAGGCTGGATAAGCGCGGAATATTCCATGCTTCCCGGGGCTACCGCCACAAGAAACCAGCGGGACATTGCAAAGCTTAAAAAAAGCCCCCGCTCCGTTGAAATCCAAAGACTCATAGCCCGCTCTTTAAGGGCCGGTGCCGATTTAAGCAAATTAAAAGATATTTCCATCATCATAGACTGCGACGTTATCCAGGCAGACGGCGGAACAAGATGTGCTTCCATAACGGGAGGCTTTGTGGCCCTTTATGATGCCTGTATAAAGCTTATGGATAAGGGAATCCTTCTGGAAAACCCCATAAAGCAGTTTGTTTCTGCCGTAAGCATCGGCATCGTCAATAAAGTTCCCATGCTTGATTTATGCTATGAAGAGGATTCTTCTGCCGATGTGGATTTTAACGCTATTATGACAGAAGACGGGCGCTTTGCGGAGATTCAGGGAACGGGAGAAAACAATACCTTTTCCATGGAGGAGCTTCATGAAATATTAAAGCTTGCCAAAATAGGAAACGATGAAATTATCCAAATACAGAAAAAATCTCTTGAAATCCTATAGCTTTTTCTTTAGTAATTTTACGGAAACCTGTTTTCGGGAAGCATATAGTAAATTTCTCATAAATAAAGTAACAAAACCTATTTACTTCAGACTCAAAAAATATAGATTTCCTTTAGAAACGCTACATTTTGAGCCTATGTAAATATATGATTTTGCTCCCGTTTAATTTTAAATTTACTATAAATGTTTTCTTACATGTGTACTATATTTAATGCCCTTTAGCTATTGCTAAGGGGCATTAAATATTATAAACTTGTAAGTAGATTATATTAGGCATTGTTTGTAAATAGAGAAACCGACAAAAATAATAAATAAATGAAAGTCTATTTATTATTTTACAGCAGAAATACATTTTTCAGCTGTAAAGCTGAAAAAGTATTGTTTGCAAAAAAGTGTGAATTCGAGGAGAAAACCGCAGAGATAGCATGCCATACACTTTTAGCATAATGCTAAAAGTGCAGCTTCAGGTTTACCCTGGGTAAACCTGTACGGCATATCTTGAGGATTTTCAACGAAGAAGGCATACCTTTTAGGCAAAATAAACTAGAGTTTTGATTTTACAAACAAGCCCTAATTAAAAGAAGGGAGTATTTTTATGGAAAAGGTTTTAATTGATGACATGAAGCTTTTTAAGTATTTGTCTCGGCTTAAATATTCTCCATCAGGCAAAAGCTACGCTTTTATAGTAAAATCCGCTTCTAAGGAAAATTCATATCACTCTGCAGTATATTTATGCAACAGCCAAAAGGAAATCATCCCCTTAACAGAACCAAAAGGCAACGTAGGCTTTTTTGAATGGCTTGACGATGAAAATATAATTTTTTCAGAAATAAGAGATGAAAAAATAAAAAACCGGATAAAAGAAGGAGAGGAGATCAGTTCCTTTTATAAAATATCTGTAAAAGGCGGAGAAGCCGCTCATTTATTTGATGTCAATTTAAAGGCAGCGGATATCCTTCCTTTAGGTGATGAAAAATATCTTATCTCGGCTGTTTTTAATAATGCCTATCCCGATCTTTCAGGAAAAGATGATTTTGAAAAATCTAAGCTCCTGAAAGAGTTTAAAAAAGAGCAGGATTATAAAGTGGTAGATGAGCTTCCTTTCTATTTTAACGGAAAAGGCTTCATTAATAAGATGCGGTCAAGGCTTTACATATATGAAAAGGGTAATTTAACCCCTATTACAGGCAATTTATATAATACAAATAAATTTGCCCTCTCTCCCTGCAAAAAATATATTCTTCATACAGGCTTGGAATATGAAGATATTATGGACCAAAGAAGCGAAATTAATTTATATGATATCGAGAAGAAAGAAACGCTAAACCTTGTAGGGCTTAAATATTATATCAGCGCCATTGATTTTATAAAGGATAAAATCGTATTTGCCGCAAGCGAAAGAAAGCTTTTCGGTACTGTGGAAGACCCGGATTTCTACTGCGTGGATATAAATAAAAATGTAGAGCTGCTGTCAAAATTCGGGAAATCCGTAGGCTCCCTTCCAGGCTCTGACTGCCGCTTAGGAGGCGGAAACTCCTTTAAGGAGTATAACGGAGCGCTTTATTTTATATCTCTTGATAATCACTATACAGATTTATATAAGCTTGATTTGGAGCAAAAATCCATTGAAAAAATAACAGATTTTAAAGGCAGCATCGACTTTTTCGACATTTCCCATGAGGGCATTGCTTTGGCAGGCTTCTTTAAGGATCATCTTCAGGAAATTTATGAAATTAAGCAGAATGACCTTGAAAAAATAAGTAAATTCAATGCATGGGTTAAGGAAGAACGGTATTATTCAAAGCCTGTCCACCATGTATTTACCGATAAGGACGGTTATGAAATCGACGGCTGGGCTCTGCTCCCCAAAGATTATGATGAAAACAAAAAATATCCCTGTATTTTAAATATCCACGGCGGACCCAAGGCGGCTTACGGCGATATTTACTTCCATGAAATGCAGTATTGGGCAAGCGAAGGCTATTTCGTTATATTCTCCAATCCAAGGGGAAGCGACGGTAAGGGCAATGATTTTGCCAATATCAGAGGCATTTACGGCACCGTAGATTACGAAGACATTATGCTTTTCACCGATGAAATGCTTAAAAAATATCCTGCCATCGACGAAAACCGCCTTGGCGTTACCGGCGGTTCCTACGGAGGCTATATGACAAACTGGATTATCGGCCACACCCATAGATTTAAGGCCGCCGCAAGCCAGAGAAGCATTGCCAGCTGGATGAGCCTTACCTATACAAGCGATATCGGCTATTATTTTGATACGGATCAAGCGAGGGCTGACGCTTGGAACAATCCAAAACAGGTATGGGATATGTCTCCTTTGAAATTCGCCGAAAATGTGAAAACGCCCCTTCTCCTTCTCCATTCCGACGAGGATTTCCGCTGCGGCATATGGGAAGCCTATCAGATGTTTACCGCCGTAAAATTAAGAGGCGTAGAAAGCAAAATATTTATCTTCCACGGAGAAAACCATGAGCTTTCCCGTTCAGGAAAGCCGGACCACAGAGAGAGAAGGCTTCTTGAATTAACCTCATGGATGGATAAGCATTTAAAATAAATGAGTAAAATTAGGACGGAAGCCGATTTATATGAACCGGTGAAAAATCATTTTGCTTCCATGGGATATAAAGTAAGAGGAGAAGTAAAAGACTGCGACATTGCCGCCATCAAAGATGACGAACTGATTGTGATTGAACTTAAGAAGGGGTTCAATACAAAACTTTTATTTCAGCTTATAGACCGGCAGAAAATGGCGGATAAGGTCTATATGGCCCTTCCCTCTTTGAAATGGAACAGGAAAGACTTCGGCAGGATCCTCTATATAGCCAAGAAGCTTAATATCGGCTTTATAACGGTGAAATCCCGGACCAATGAACTTATTGTCCACCATGAGCCGGAAGCTCTGCCAAGGCCTAAAAACGCAGTTAAAACAAAGGCTGTAAAAAATGAACTGAGCAAAAGGCTTTCGGATATGAATAAAGGCGGCGTAAGCAATACAAAGCTTATGACAGCTTACCGGGAAAAGTGCATTTACGCCGCCGTCATCATAAACGAAGAAGGAGAAACAAGCCCTAAACGTTTAAGGGAATTCGGCTTTACTCAAGCGGAAACTTCCAATATGTTTTATAAAAACTTTTACGGCTGGTTTGAAAAAAAGAAAACGGGGATTTATCTTCTTACGGAAGAAGGCCGAAATGAAATTCTCTCTTCCTATAAGGAAGCCTATAATATTTATAGGGATTTATATTTTGAGAAATCAAAGGAATTTTTAAATGCTTCATCTTCCTTAAAATCAGATGAAAAAGAGACAAATGAGGATTTGCTCGGAAACATTGATAAAGTACATACAACAGAATTAGGCTGTGAGCGGATAAGGAAAAATTTAAAGCTGGAGAACCAAGATATTATAGAATGGTGCAGGCAAAAAATCCAATTTGCAGATAATATCACCCGAAAGGGGAAGAATTGGTATATCTCTATCGATGATTTTGTTTTAACCGTAAACGCCCATAGCTTCACAGTAATTACCGCCCATAAGAAAAAAGGGGTTAGAAAATAAGTACAAAAAAAGGGAGACAAATTTGTCTCCCTTTTTTATATATTCTTAGTTCATAGAATCCGTAGAGCCTAAAACATCTTTGATTTTTCCTTCAACAAGCTCCTGAAGATAAGTTCTTGCGTCACCTAAATATCCTCTTGGGTCGAAGCCCTTTGGATTTTCAGCTAAGTATCTTCTAACGGCGGCGGTCATGCCAAGACGAAGGTCTGTATCCATGTTGATTTTGCATACGGCCATAGAGCATGCTTTTCTTAACATATCATTTGGAACGCCCTTTGCGCCGTCAATTTGTGCGCCGTATTGATTGCAGATTTCTACGCTTTTAGCGTCAACTGCGGAAGCGCCGTGAAGTACGATAGGATAATTTCTAAAGCCTTCGGCTTCAAGCTTCTCTGTGATTTTTGCAAGCCTGTCGAAATCAAGCCTTGCTTCACCTTTAAACTTATATGCGCCGTGGCTTGTACCGATGGCAACAGCAAGAGAATCTACCCCTGTTCTCTTAACGAAATCTACCGCCTGATCAGGGTCTGTAAAGGTAGCGTTTTCATGGGCAACATTAACATCGTCCTCTATGCCTGCAAGCTGTCCAAGCTCTGCTTCAACAACTACGCCTCTTGCATGGGCATAATCCACAACCTCTTTTGTTTTTGCAACATTTGTTTCATAATCAAAATGAGAGCCGTCGAACATAACGGAAGTAAATCCTGCTTCAATACATTCTTTAACTGTTTCAAGATCTGGGCCGTGGTCAAGGTGAAGCGCTATATCAATACCTGTTTCAGCTACTGCCGCGTCTACCATGCCCTTTAAATATCCCGGGCCTGCAAACTTAAGCGCAGATTTTGAAACCTGAAGGATAACAGCTGAATTCTGAGCTTTTGCAGCTCTCGTAATTGCCTGTATAATCTCCATATTATTGATATTGAATGCGCCGATAGCATATTTTCCCTCAAATGCCTTTTCAAACATTTTAGACGTTGTTACTAATGCCATAGTGTTGCTCCTTTCAGATAAATAATTATTATGTTGAATTAATTGATGACAAATGTTCTTATCCTTTTATATACTGTGGTTGAAGTATATAATCAGATTGCCTGCACAGATAAATATATTTTGTTAAAAATTTATTTAGACGGCAAAAATGAAAAACTAGATAAATATAAGCTTTTAAACCATTTTTACCTCAAGCTTTATTATTAGTTAGCAAAAAAGCTTTAATCTTTGTTAACTATACTATAATTATAATATTTCAAAATTTTTTTTACAACCATAACTTGTATTTTCGTCCTTTTTTAAATACAATTAAGTATAAGGGGGTTTTTTACATGATATTTCTATTGATTTTGGCAATAATATTCGTTCTTGATATGCTAAGTAAGCATATTATCTCCAAACGCATCAAGGAAGGGCAGCAAATTGAGGTAATTAAAAACAAATTTTACATTACCCATATAAAGAATAAAGGGGCTGCCTACGGAATGCTTTCTGAAAACAGAGGCCTGCTGCTCTTATCTTCCATAGGCTCTTTAGTGATTCTTTCCAAGCTGTTTTTTGATGCCTTAAAAAACGGAAAAAGCAGCCTTACGAAGGCTTCTTTAGCAATGGTCCTTGGCGGCGGCCTTGGGAATATATACGACAGGATTTTTAAAAAAGAAGTTACTGATTTTCTTTACGTTAAATACAAAAAGGCCCCTATATTTAATATAGCAGACGTATTCGTAGCCCTTGGCATTACTCTTCTATTTGTTAAAGAGCTTTTCAGTAAAGATTAATTTTTTAATTTTATAAAAATAATTTTTAATATAATTTGAAATACGTATATTTATATAAATATATTACCGTAAATCCAGGCTTTGCCGATACATTTATTCATAGTTTAGCCTGTTTTTATGTCCATATTCTCTAAATATTCAAATTTTTTCTTCTTTATGTTATGTAAGAACCGGCCTAAAAATGTACTTTTTGATACTTGTTACCTGTATTTGCCACGTTTTATGGAAGAGCTGTACTTGTAATACGCAAAAAAATATATTATAATATATTCTACTCCTGAGGTGTGCGATAACCTATTATTTTGAACCTACAGTTCTCATAAGGGAGCCTTACCATTGACTATCCTACGACAGGCCGCAAGATAATTCCCTTTGGGCAGCGGAAGCCGGAAAATAGTTTGCGGGCGCCCACCTAGCGTTTGCTAGGTGTCAAAATTATAGGACCGGCACCTTGGGTATAAAAAACCTTATGCGTAAAGCTAAGGCTTTTTTATTTTTACAGGGTTTATACTAAAGCAAATTTCTTATAAAGAAGTAACCAAAACCTATTCACTACGGATTCAAAAATACGGATTTCCTTTGGAAACGGTACATTTTTGAATCTTTGCGAATATACGGTTTTGTTACTGTTTAACTTCAAATTTACTATATATTCTGTTTTTAAACATCTCAAAAGCAAATTGACTGTATTAGTATTTCATGTGAATTAAAGTATGGCTCTTAATTTTCATTTATAGTAAATTTCATATAAAGAAGCAGCAAAAACCTATTCCCATCAGGCCCAAAAACACGGATTTCCTTCGGAAACGGTACATTTTTAAGCCTGTGTGCATATACGGCTTTGCTGCTGTTTAACTTTAAATTTACTATAGTATAGAATATATCCTTTTCTTTTCTCATATACTTTCTTGTACAGGCTTACATATACAATTAATCCAATTTTTTAAAACATTGTGAAAAAGCGTCAACCTTTTACAAACAGGAGGTTTAAGATGAAAAAGCTAAAGCTTTATATTTTTATTATTTTATTTATTTTTCTGTTTACCGGCTGCAAATCTGCAGAAAAAGAAGCTTTACCCACCGAGACGGAGAAAAATCAAGAGTCCCAGCCTAATAATACGCCTGCGGGAGAAAATGAATATGACAATGATTTAGCTATAGGAGACGCTATGCCAGTCTCCAGGGGGCTTGCGGCAAAAATGGCTGTATTTATGTTTAATGACCTTAACGAAATAAAAACTGCCGACAGGGAAATAAAGGCCGCCGACACTTCACCGTCTTATTGGTATGATAAATATATGAATCTTTCTGTTATAGAAGGATTTATTCCTGAGGATGAGGTTGGCCTTCGCCCCGAAGATTCCCTTACTATAACGGAAGCACAAAATCTTTTGGACAAAATAAATCCCCAGAACAATATAAAAATAAAAATAGATGAAGAAAATAAGGACAAAGCCATCTCCTATGCTCTGTGGTGCAGGCTTTATGAAGAGACATTAAAAGCTATGGCAGGAGAAGAAAGCCTCATGAGCTTTTTTGAAATACAGGAGGAATTTATTATCCCCCTTGTAACAAGCGGAAGTAATTCTATCCTTCCCGAAGGATATGTAATCACAGATAAAGGGCCGTTCTCCTGTGACGGCATAGTCCTTGATACCTTTATCGATAAGAAAATAAGGGTTCTTATAAAGGATAATGAAATTATTGCCGCTTCTGCTATATCCGAAGAAACACCGGTAATAAAAAACGCCTATATCGTAAGCGCATCTTCCGACAGTTTGCTTATATTCTGCGGAGGAGCAGAAAGAGAATACAATTATAAAAACTCGCTGAAAGAACCTGCCGGAAAAATATGCAATATAAAAGTATCAGGAAACACGATTCTTGATTTTGAACTTATTGAAGAAAAAATAGAAGGAACAATAAAATCCGTATCCTCTGAAGAGCTTTATCTTTCAGAAAAAGGAAGGCTTAAATTAAGCGACGATTTTAAAGTATATTCCCTAACCGACGGCCCTGTAAAGTGGAAGAAAATAAAGGACCTTACAGTAGGTACGGACCTTGCAGGATTTTTCTTAAAAAACGGCTTTGTTGAAGCCGCCGTTATCAATAAAATCCCAGAGCCTTTAAGCATAAGGGTTGCAATAAAAACAAGCGATTTTTCCTCTTTTTATCATAAAGACGTAGTTCTGTCAGGTACAAAAGGCCTTTCAGTCACCTTAAACGGCGAGAAAAAAGAATACGGTCCCAATGAAAAGTTCACTTTATCCCCTTCCGACGCCTTTAAGGCAATCGCCTATGCAGAGCCTGTGGAAGACGGACGTATTTCCTTGGAAAGCATAAGCCGTTCCGGCTCCATTCCTGTATATAGAGGAAAGATGGAAGTTTCACCTTATGAAAACGGCCTTGTCATCATCAATGAGCTTCCTTTGGAAGAATATTTATATTCTGTTGTTCCAAGTGAAATGCCCAATTCCTATGGCCTCGAAGCTCTTAAGGTTCAGGCTGTTACGGCAAGAAGCTATGCCTATAATCAGTTTTACGCCAATCACTTCCACGAATACGGCGCAAACGTATGCGATTCGGTTATAAGCCAGGTATATAATAATGTAGCTGAAACACCCCTTTCCATTCAGGCTGTAAAGGAAACGGAAGGGCAGGTTCTGAAATATCAAAACGCAGTCATCAGCGCCAATTTCTTCTCCACCAGCAGCGGCATAACAGCAAATAACGGAGAAGTATGGATGAATTCTGTTACAAAGGAATTCCCCTCTGATACAACACCCTATTTAGCCTCTGTAAAGCAATATACCCAAGGAGATTACGGGGATTTATCCAAGGAAGAAAATGCCGCAAAGTTTTTCAAATCAACAGATGTTAAAGCCCACGACTCCTTTTCCGACTGGTTCAGATGGAAGGTTACTATGACAAGAGAAGAAATAGAGGCTTCCATCAATGCAAATCTCTCACAAATCTATGCGGATAAGCCGAAGCTTGTAAAAACCCTGCAGCCGGACGGAAGCTATAAAAGCAGGCCTGTTGAAACCATCGGCAAGCTTCTGAATATCGAAGTTACTGAAAGAGGCCAAAGTGGAAATATCATGACCATGAAGTTTACAGGAGACAAAAATACCATTCTCGTAAGCACTGAATATAATATAAGAAGCCTTATCCGTCCAAAGCAATATATCGAAGGAGAAAAAAGCATCATTATAGAAAGGCATAACAATACCCAAATAGCCGATTATTCCCTTATGCCAAGTGCCTTTTTCACCATGGAAAGAATGACCCTCGAAGACGGCACCATAAAATACGTTAATTTCTACGGCGGCGGAAACGGCCACGGCGTAGGCATGAGCCAAACAGGGGTAAAGGGCATGGTAGACGAAGGATATGCCTTTAATGACATCCTATCCCATTTCTATAACGGAACTACTGTGGAAAAGATTTATTAAAATAGAAAGGCTTTTGAGTAATCTAATTAAGTCCAAACTTTTACAGCAATTTGTAAAAACAGCCGATAATTTGATATTTCCTTATTCAAGCAAATTGCTGTAATATATGGAACCCTTCTGCTAAAAATCTCATCAAGTTAATTTTCGTATATTTAGCAGAGGCATTAAAAAAGACTCTTGTCAATTTACTTTTGCTTTGTTTCATGCATTTCGGGCTGCGGTAATAGAGCCGGAATAAAAGTAAATTGACTATATAATCTCCTGCAATTAAATTTTTAGTATTAAGATTATAAATCTGTAAAATAAAGAATATGAATTTGATTTTTGTAGTCTTTTAGCGTATAATAAACATAGAATAAGATAAAAATAAAAGAGTACCAATGCGGGAACATTGATACTCAGTGCAACCCTAAGCGGTTGGCTCAATTATCTTAGTGTTACTTTAAAATAACCGGACCTTAGCTAAGTGGGGCGGTTATTTTTTTGTATTTATTACATGAATCACTAGAACAGCAAACGCTATCATTAACGTTAACGTTTCATAGATTGTCATATAATTGCTCACCCCCTTTCACAAGGGTAAGCCAACCGCCCGTAGGTTGCTTCATAATTATAACATTAGGTGCAATTCCTAGCAATGTCTCCTTTGTTTCTATAAGTTTATAAAGATAAAAAGATATTTATAAACTATAAGAAGAAGCGAAGATAAAAAACCGCTAAGAACCTTACGCTTGTGTAATTTTCATCTTGCTTTGTATATAATAAATTTAAAGTTAACCAGCAGCAAGGCCATATATTTCTGCAGGCTCAAAAATATGTTTTAAAAGAAATAGAATAAATGGCCTTTTATGAAACTGCCTTTATTTGATTTTATATATGAAAACCCTGTATCTATTGCAGTATAAAGGCAATTTAACTGTATTTCCGAAGAAAATCCGTGTTTTTATACGAAGTAAACTTGGAAAAAAGTACAGACATAAGCCTGTATCCCTTTCTTAAGTCAGGATTTTCTTAGCTTTATCAAACTTGTTTTTGTTTGATAACGACAAGCCTGCCGGATAGACTTTTGCTGCTTTTTCATAGTTAATTTACTATAAATAAAACATTCTAAAACTATGTAATACAAATAAATAGCTTTGCATGAAAAAAGAGCTTCTTATAGAAGCTCTTTTTTATTTATTTCCGCTTCGGCATCATATGCACGGCAAGGCCGAAAATATCTTCTACGGCTTCTGTAACACCTTCTGTAAATGTAGGGTGCGGGTGAATCACAGAGGCAATTTCTTCTGCCGTAAGCTTATTGACAATGGCTACGGAAAGTTCGCTGATTAAATCAGTGGCTCTTGAGCACATAAGCTGGGCGCCTAAAATAACTTCTGTTTCGGCATCAAAAACAAGCTTAATAAAGCTTCTGTCTTCGTTTGCAATCATAGTCCTGCCGTTATTTGTCATAACGTATTTTCCTACTTTTACTTCGATGCCCTTTTCTTTCGCTTCGTCGGCAGTCATACCCACCTGAGCGATTTCAGGATCTCCGTATACACAGGACTGAATAGCGTTTAAGTCCATAGGAGGTTCTTCTCCTACAATGTGGCTAACGGCATTAATTCCCTGTGCGGAAGCCGCATGAGCAAGGAATGTTCCGTCGGTGCAGTCGCCAATGGCGTAGATATTTTCAAAATTTGTCTGAAGATTTTCGTTTATCTTAACAAAGCCGTTTTCAAGCTCTACGGAGAAGCCATCTTCAAAAAGACCTTCTGTAACGGGCTTTCTGCCTACACAAACGAGAACGCCGTCACATCTTATTTCTTCTATAGCGTCCTTATAGGATACTTTACAGATTAATTCATCGTTTTCTTCAAGGATTTCCTGAACTCTTGCAGGGGTGAATACTTTTATGCCCCTCTTTTTGAAAATCATGGCAGTGTTCTGGGAAATCTCCCTGTCAAGCCTTCTGAGAAGCTGTGGACGGGAACCGATAATGCTTACTTCACAGCCAAGGGCATTATAGATAGAAGCAAATTCAACACCAATTACGCCGCCGCCTACAATAACGATACGCTTATATATCTTGCCTTTTTCTGCAAGGGCTTCGTCGCTGTCGAATACGTTTTTATGGTTCATCATTGTGCCGGGAAGAGGCGTAGGCTTTGAGCCTGTTGCGATGATAATATATTTTGTGTTAAGGGTTTCTTCTTCCCCGTCTCCTCTTACGATAACGGTGTTTTTATCCTTTATCGAGGCCTTTTTCTTATAATGGTCTATTTTATGGGCCTTAAAAAGCTGCTCAACGCCGTTTCTAAGGCTTTCTACGATGCCGTTTTTCCTGTCATATATTTTATCTATATCATAGCCTACGTTTGAAGCTAGGATGCCATATTCTTCACTGTTTAAAATCTCTTTATATAAATGAGACGAATGCATAATGCTTTTCGTAGGGATACAGCCCCTGTTTAAGCACGTTCCGCCTGTTTTATCATATTCGATAACGGCTACCTTAAGGCCCTTCTGAGCGCCTCTGATGGCCGCCACATAACCCCCAGGTCCTGCCCCAATAACAACTAAATCATAATCCTTCATGTTTGCCCCCTTAAATATCCTGCTGGGAAATTAATTCATGCAAATCCTCGTAAATTTCGGAATTAAGACTTTCCTTTATGCCTTCAAGGCTTTTTATAAGCTCTTTTTTTGAAAAGCCTATATTCTTAAAGGCTTCTTCAAGCTCATCTTTAAAATCCCATTCCATGGAATCGGAATATATCATAACGTCCTCTATTTTGTCGCCTGAAATCTTAAAGCAAAGGTCTATTCCGCCCCATTTGAACCTGTTCTTTATCTCATAGTCTGCTTTCATATTTCTGCCGAAAATAAATTCTTCAGAAGAAAATTTATCTGTAAGCGCCTGTATGATTGTTTCATCTACTTGGCTTTTTTCTATTTTTTCAGGCGTAAGGCCGTATTCTTCTCCAAAGGCTTCAACAAGGGCTTCTGTAATATTTTCTACGTTAACCTCATCGTTAAGCTCTTTCAAGTTGATTACCCTGCTTTTAACGGAGCTTACACTGTTTGCTTTAAGCTTGTCCTGAGATACGTTGAGATATTTACTCATATTCTGCATATCGGCATTGATAAGTATGGTGCCGTGGTGATAGCAGTGGTCCCCTCTTTTATAGAAGGCATTTCCGGAAAACTTACGTCCGTCTATGCATATATCGTTTCTTCCTGATTTCTCGGCATTAAGCCCAAATTTTCTCACAGCTCTCTGAATAACTGAAAGCTGCCTCGAAACATCATAATGCCTGTCCCTAATCAGAAATGTAAAATTTAAATTGCCTAAATCGTGGAATACGCTTCCGCCGCCGCTTAATCTGCGTACAAGAAAACCCCCGTCACCTCTGAGGGCCTCTACCCTGCACTCCTTATAGGCATTTTGATTTTTTCCTATAACGACCGTGTGCCTGTTCTGCCAAAGATACAAAATACACTGGTTTTCTTCGACGCTGTCCAGCAAGTACTCCTCCATGGCAAGATTCTTATATGGCATGGTATTATCGGCTATATAGTATTTTATATTGTCTATCATATCCTGCCCCCCGAAGGTTTGCTTAAACTTTCCGGCAGGGCTTTGAGCATAAAAGCTATGCTCCGGCCTGCCGGAAAAGAATAAGCTATTTATCTGATATTACGCTTCAAAATCATATTTTAATATGGGATTTCTAGCAGCTGTAACCTCATCAAGCCTTCTTACCTGCGTATGAAGGGGTGCTTCGTGAAGAGATTCTGCGTCTGTGCGGGCTCTTTCATGAAGCTCTCTGTAAACCTTGATAACAGTATCAAGGGTTTCTTTGGACTCGGTTTCAGTAGGCTCAACCATTAATGCCTCGTGAACATTAATCGGGAAGTACATTGTAGGCGGATGCATGCCATAATCAAGGATTCCCTTGGAAATATCCATAGCGGAAACGCCTGTTTCCTTTTTAAGTCTTTCAAGACTTAAAACAAATTCATGCATGCAGGTTCCTGGATAAGCAACATCGTAAATGTCTTCAAGGTTTCTCATAAGGTAATTTGCGTTTAATACTGCGTTCTGAGCAGAGGACCTGATGCCGTCGCTTCCTAATGTGATAGCATAGGTTAACGCTCTCATAACAATAAGGAAATGACCGTAGAACTCTTTAACGCTACCCATAGATTCAGGGAAATCGTAGCTAAGTTCAAGAAGGCCGTCTTTTTCAACTACCTTAGGAACAGGAAGGAATTCGGAAAGGAACGCCTTGCAGCCGATAGGTCCGCTTCCGGGGCCGCCGCCGCCGTGAGGAGTTGAGAAAGTCTTATGAAGGTTCAGATGAACGATATCAAAGCCCATGTCGCCGGGGCGTGCCACACCCATAATGGGGTTCAGGTTTGCTCCGTCGTAGTAAACGAGGCCGCCTGCTTCATGAACAAGCCTTTCCATCTCAAGGATATTCTTTTCAAAAATACCAAGGGTATTGGGATTTGTAAGCATAAGGCCTGCTGTATCTTCGCCTATAGCTGCCTTTAAGGCCTCCATATCCACAGTGCCGTCTTCTGATGAAGGAATGCTTACGGCTTTAAATCCGGCCATGGTAACGCTGGCCGGGTTTGTGCCGTGGGCAGTGTCTGGAACTAATATTTTAGTTCTCTTATGGTCATTGTTTTTATCGTGGTATCTCTTGATTAAGAGAAGGCCTGCAAATTCACCGTGAGCGCCTGCGGCAGGCTGGAAAGTCATATTGTCCATACCTGTTATTTCGCAGAAGTATTGCTCGGCTAAATTGATTGCTTTAAGGCAGCCCTGAACCGTATGGGCAGGCTGTAACGGATGAATATCCGCAAAATTAGGAAGAGAAGCGATGTCCTCGTTGATTTTGGGATTATATTTCATGGTACAGGAGCCGAGAGGATAAAATCCGCTGTTTACACCGAAGGTATTCTTTTCAAGTTCTGTATAATGTCTTGAAAGCTCTCCTTCAGTAAGTTCAGGAAGATTAAGCTTAATTTTCCTTTGGGTGTCCTCTGCAAACTCATGGTAAGGCACTTCGCAAGGAGGGATAATGCAGCAGCTTTTTCCGTTCTTGCTTCTTTCAAATATAAGCTTCATAACTATACCCCCTCCTTTAATATTGCTACAAGGCTGTCAATTTCAGCCTTGGTGTTCATTTCTGTAAAGCACCATAAGAGACGGCGCTCATCGGCGTTATCAAGAGCTAATCCGCCGAGCATACCCTTTTCTTCAAGCTTCTTGGAAAGCTTATCTCTGCAAACAGGGCATTTCGTAACGAACTCATGGAAGAATTCTCCGTCGTATACTAATTCATAGCCTGGGATTGCGGAAATTTCCTTCGCTGCATAATGGGCTAACGCGGCAGACTGTCCCGCAACTTCTTTAATGCCTTCAGGACCCATAGCGCTTAAATAAACGCTTGCTGTAAGGGCGCAAAGAGCTTGGTTTGAGCATACGTTTGAAGACGCTTTTTCTCTTCTGATATGCTGTTCTCTTGCCTGAAGTGTAAGAACAAAGGCTCTTTTTCCGTCAATATCTGTAGTCTGGCCTGCGATACGGCCGGGAAGCTTTCTGATCATATCCTTAACGCATGTCATAAAGCCAAGGTAAGGTCCGCCGAAGCCAAGGCTTAAACCAAGGGGCTGGCCTTCTCCAACGGCTATGTCTGCACCGTATTCTCTGGGAGTTTTTAAAAGAGCTGCAAATATGGGGTTTACACCCATAATATATTTAGCTCCGGCTGCATGGGTAACTTCTCCTATTTCAGCGGCATCTTCTATGATTCCGTAGAAGTTTGGCTGCTGAATATATACGCATGCGCTTTCAGCGTTTAAATTGTTCTTTAAGAATTCCATATCCGTCTTTCCGTCTTTTTCGGGAACAATTACAACTTCCCTGTTGGCGGCATAGCTGTAAGTTTTGATTGTACGGATATAGTCCGGGTGAGAAGTTGCGGATACGTAAGCAACCGTTTTCTTTCTTTCAATACACATACTGATGGCCTCGGCGGCGGCGCTTGCGCCGTCATAAACGGAAGCATTGGCTCCGTCCATACCCATAAGCTCGCTGATCATGGTCTGGAATTCAAAGATAGACTGTAAGATACCTTGGCTTATTTCAGGCTGGTAAGGTGTATATGCTGTAACAAATTTTTCTTTGGAAGCTACGCTTTTTACGATGGCAGGGATATAATGCCTGTAAGCGCCGGCTCCTCTGAATATTGTTTTAAATCTAACGTTTTCGTTGGCAAGTGACTCCATCTGCCTTCTTACGGAAAGCTCGCATTTTGATTCAGGTAAATTAAGCGGCTTTTTAAGCTTAACCTCTTCAGGCAGATGGGAGTATAAATCCTCTAAAGAACCAAGGCCTAAAAAGTCAAGAATAGCCTGTTGTTCTTCAAGAGAATTGGGAACGTAAGTACCCATATTATTCCTCCTCTTTGCAGAAATTATCGTACTCCTCAGCCGACATTAACTCTACTTTATCACTAATATCTGTAATCTTTACAAGCCATGAGCCGTATGGATCTTCGTTCACTTTCTGAGGAGCATCGAGAACCTCTTCATTAACTTCTGAAACAACGCCTGTAACAGGGCTATATATGTCGGAAACAGCCTTAACTGATTCTATATCCGCGCAGGACTCTTTTACTGCAACTTCGTCGCCTTCTTGAGGAAGATTGATGAAAACCAGGTCTCCGAGAGAATTCTGTGCAAAGTCTGTAAGTCCTATTGTAGCTTCATTATCGCTTAAAAAATTAACCCATTCGTGTGATTTTGTAAATTTGTATGTGCTTGGTGTTGACATAATTCATTCCTCCTAATTAGATAGTATTTTTATTATTTGCTTCTTTTATAAAAAGGCATTTTAATGACTTCTGCTTCAACGTCTCTGCCTCTTACGCTGATGATAACTTTCGTTCCTTCTTCGGCGTATTCTTTATCTAAATAAGCCATGGCGATAGGATAGCCTAAGAAAGGTGCATGGGTTCCGGAAGTGGTTTCGCCCACTTTCTTTCCGTCTACTAAAATGTCGTTATGCTCTCTTGCAATACCCTTGCCTGTGATTTTAAGGCCTACGAGCTTCTGTGTAAATTCAGGTGCTGCTAAAATAGCCTGTTTGCCTACGAAGTCTTCTTCTTTATTTAATTTTACTGCCCATTTAAGGCCAGCAAGTATGGGAGATATATCGTCACTCATTTCATGGCCGTAAAGAGGCATAGAAGCTTCAAGGCGAAGGGTGTCTCTTGCGCCAAGGCCGCAGGGCATAATGCCGTATTCTTCACCGGCTTCCATAAGCGCTTCCCAAAGTTTCGTAGCGTTTTCAGCCTTAATATAAATCTCATAGCCCATTTCTCCTGTGTATCCTGTCTGGCTAACGATACATTCCATACCGGCTACGTCCACTTTCTCAACGAAAGTATAGTATTTGGCAGGAATATCTTCTTCTTTCATAAGCTTTTTAAGAACATCGGTTGAAGCAGGGCCTTGAAGGGCAACCTGAGCATATTCATCGGAATCATCATGGATATTAACATCTCCAAATTCCTTGGATTTAATCCATTGGAAGTCCTTATGCCTGTTTGCTCCGTTTCCTACGATAAGGTATTTGTCATCGGCAAATTTATAGATAATCATATCATCTACGATTCCGCCGTTGTCGTTAAGCATCGGAGTATATTTAATCTGTCCTACTACAGCACTGCTGTAATCGTTTGGGAATATCATCTGGATATTTTTAAGAGCGTCTTTGCCTTCAACAAAAATTTCAGACATATGGGAAACATCAAAAAGACCGCATTTTGTCCTTACATTGTTATGCTCTTTAATGAGACCTTCTTTGTACTGGACCGGAAGAAGATAACCTGCAAAAGGTACAATCTTTCCGCCGTACTTTACATGACAATCATATAAAGGTGTTTTCAATTCCATAAATATATCCTCCTCATTAATATAATAAATATAAACATGAAACCCTGGCCTAATGGTAAGGCAAAACTTAAGCTTTGGAAAACTTATAAGAATTTACGGGTTTGTACCTTAATATAAAGCCCTATTGAAATATGATTATAGTAAATAAACTTGAAAAGAAATCAGGTTGATTTACTATATACTGAAGGAAAACTTATTAAACTTAAAAGCAAAAAGACTATTTTCAAGTTTAAGTAAGCAGATAAGGAAAGGACAATTTTATCCGTCCTTGATGCGGAAAATATGCCGGCTAAATTTCAGGGGCTATTCCCGCCTTAAAAAATAAGCGGCTTAAGGCATATGTAAAACAAAATCAATCAATGCATAGTCCCATTTAGTTTTATTCAGCATGATACAGCATGAAATAAAGTAAGTCTAAATTAACAAAGGACTTTTCAAGAGGCTCCTACTGTAACAAAAATAGTATATTTCGAATGGCTTTAATGAATTTATTTAAGCCGTTCATAAAATTTTTGTTACTGCATTAATATTGTTTTGCTAAAAATGAATGTCAATAAATTAGCTAAAATCTTTTAGATTACAGCCTTAAGGGTAAAATTAAAGCCCAAGTAGCTATTAAAAAAAGACGCGATGCTATAGCAACACGCCTCCGTCTTTTGACCTGAAAGATTCTTCCCCAGAGGGAATTGCTTCTTCGGTGCCGCTACTGGGCTCTCCAGAGTATCATCTGGCAACGGTCCTTTTGCCTGAGAGTTTGCTGCGCTTGTCCCCCTTTGGCTCTCCTTTTTATGAATAGGAGCATCTCCCGAAACCTTCATCTGATTATCACTTATTTTTATACTTATTATAAATTCTGGAAGCTATAATGTCAACTCACTATATTCACTAAAACATATATAAGCGTTAATTTGTTAACAATTTCATTGAAATAATACAGTATACATGAACTTTTCCTTATCTAATTTAATTTATGCTTTTATAAAAAGATTATGCCTGTTCATTCTATTTATATTATGAAAAATTCCCCTATAACAACAGCTGATATAATAAAATTTTATTGAACTCTAGATTAATTATCAGTCATGATTATTTATGTATTCTGTATTTTATATCCATATTTTCGTCATATCTGATATTAATAATCTAAATATTCTGCTTTATTGCCGTATCTATCCAAAACCTTAATATTCTCTCTCCTTCATACTCCATCTCATTTTCAAGCACTCCCCCGCTTCCTATTATCACATTTCTGCTTCCCGCATTATCCTTGCTGCAGGTTATGAGAGCTTTTTCTATGCCGATTTTCCTTGCTTTCTCAAGGCCAAGAAAAAGCATTTTAGTTCCGAGGCCCTTTCGTCTTTCAGAAGGCCTTACCCCATATCCGATATGGCCCCCTCTTATGAGAAGCCCTTCATTCAGATAATGCCTTATGTCTAAACTGCCTAAAATTCTTTTTTCCCCCTTGTTGACCAAAAAATAACAAGTTGATGGAACCTTTCCCTCAGGAATAACTCTCTCCTTCTGGCCGAGGAGCATATCAAATGCCTTATTATAATCCTCTATGCCGCAGTAAAGCGCATAGGGAATAATCTTTTTATCGATTTCCAACACTTCTTTAATATACGCTAAATAGTCTTTCCTGAATTCTTCTTCGGGAATAACAAGCTCTAAGTTTTCCATTTATGCTACCTCCGAGGGTCTTAATATAATTTCGGCCCCTTCTGATATGCCTGAAATAATTTCAACATATTTATCTCCGTAAAGGCCTACTTGAACTTCTTTTTTAACGGGAATATTATCTTCCAGTTGGTAAACAAAATATCCTTCTTCCTCCTGCATAACAGCCTGTATAGGAACCATGAGAACATTTACCGCTTCTTTTACAAATATATCGATGTCAACGGAATATCCTATTTTAAGCTTATCATCTATGTTCTCTATTTCTATTTCAATAGGAACAATAATTTCATCGTCTGAGGACTCTTTTTCAACAGCGGCTTCCCATATAAAGCTTACTTTCCCCTGATAAATTTTATCGGGAATTCCGC
This sequence comes from Anaeropeptidivorans aminofermentans, assembly GCF_940670685.1. Lineage (GTDB taxonomy): Bacteria > Bacillota > Clostridia > Lachnospirales > UBA5962 > Anaeropeptidivorans > Anaeropeptidivorans aminofermentans. The sequence goes on from NZ_OW711693.1 coordinate 2,996,698, forward strand.
TGGTGGAAAGCTCTGCTCTCTGATTTAATTCTATTAAAGGGGCATCATATTCCGATACGTCAAGCTTTCCTATTACGCCGGAAGTGTCTGAAATATAAGCGATGACCGTATTGTTATGTACAGCTGCGCCTTCTTTTACATCTACGGAAGAGATTATGCCGTCGGCAGGGGCAATTTCCTTCTCCTTAAGCTTACTGCGGTCATTTTTAAGCTTTTCAATGGCTATTTCACTTAAGGCAATATTATTTTGCTGCATTTCATATTTGATGACATTGGTTTCGTCTAAAAGCCTGTCTTTTGAATTGTCAAGCTTTTTCTGAGAAAAAGCAAGCTGGTCTTGCCTTACCAGCAATGTCTTTTCTTTAAGGGCCTTCTGATTTTCCAAGTCCTTAAGGCTTTCTGCGGCTATATTATAATTATTTAAGGAATCATCATATTCCCTTTGGGCAATTGCTCCCCCGGATAAAAGTTTTTCATTTTTATCGAGGATTTCTTTTAAATCCTTTACCTTTATTTCCTGCTGGCTTATTTTTATAACGATGCTTTCTATTTCCGACTTAACGTCTTCTATATTTTTTTCGGCGCTTAAAACCTCAGATTCGTATTGAATCAGCTCGTTTCCTTCTGCCGGCTGAACGATGCTTTTTAAATTAAGGCGGGCATTTTGAAGCTTAAGCTCTGCTTCCCTTATTTCCCGTTCAAGGTCCGCTCTGTCCTTTTCCAAATCGTATTCTATAAGAACATCACCTTTTTTGATGCTTTCCCCTTCCTTTGCTATTACAAGCTTTACGGTTTGGTCGGCTTCGGCAAATACAGGAACTTTATCCTTCACCTCTATTTTTCCGCTTCCGGAGACTTTCATATTGACGTCTCCTTTTTGGGCAATTACCGTATCATATACCTTTACTTCTTCTTTTCTGTACTCATAGACGAAATATCCTCCTGCTGCAACTATAATTAAAAATATTAGCAGAAGCGCTATTTTCCTGCCTTTCATAAGCGTTCTCCCTTCAAGAAATTATTCTATGCTCTTTAATGCTTCAACCATATTAATTTTTCTAAGGCTCCTGCTTGTAATAATATTGACCCCAAAGGAAAATACCATAGTAAGCACCGCCGCATATAAATAAGAAATTGTATGAATATCTCTTCCGAACATAATAAGCCTTGATTCTACAGTAGTCATTACGTATACATGCAGAAGCTTTCCTAAAACAAAGCCCAAAAGAATTCCGAAAGCCATAAGAATCATATTTTCCCTGTAGATGTAGCTGTCTACCTCTTTATCCTTAAAGCCCAAAACCTCTAATGTGGCAATTTCTCTTATTCTTTCCTGTATATTTATATTTGTAAGATTATAAAGAACAACGAAAGCCAAAAGCCCTGCGGATATGATAATGACAAATATAACAATATCAAGAGAGCTCATAACGTCTTTGAACTGCTCTTCCATAGAGCTTATAAAGGAAACTCCCGTTACGGTTTTCTTATCGAGAATGTCATTAGCCAAAGCATCTCTTTTGGAATCTTCCGTATCCTTTGCAAGGCTTGCGTAAATACTGTTATATTCCAAATCCTCCTTAAATATTTCCTCATAATAACTTTTGCTTAAATAAAGATAGTGGAAATAATAATTTTCACAGATTCCTGTTACTCTTGCCCTGGCATTTTTCTGCTTTCCATCGGAAATATTAATTTCGTCCCCTTCTTTTACATTTAAGAGAATCGAAAGCTTCTCGGTTATAATGATTCCGTCATCTCTTATTTCAAGCTCTTTTCCGGTATCTTTATCTTTTAATTTTATAAGTTCCTGAAGGCCCTTAATATCCTCCGCCGCTATTAAAATACCGTTTTCTTTATTGCTGTCAAAGGCAGATATATCAAAAGAATTCTCCCTTACGGCAATGCTTTGAGGAACAATCCCCCTTAAATTCATAAGGCTCTTGATGTCTGAAATATCCTTATCCTTTGCTTCGTCTTTAAGGCTTATTTTCATATGATACTTTACGATATCTTTAAACTGTATATTGGTAATATCCCCTACGGAATCTCTTATGCCAAATCCCGCAAGGAGAAGAGCTGTACAGCCGCTGATGCCGATTACAGTCATAATAAACCGCTTCTTATAGCGGAAGGTATTTCTTATGGAAATCTTATATAAAAAGCTAAGACGCTTCCAGATGGCATCTATTTGTTCTATGATGGTCTTTCTTCCGATTTTGGGAGCCTTGGGCCGCATTAAATTGCTGGGGCTTTCTTTAAGCTCTGCCCAGCAGGAATAGAATGTAGCACCTAAAGCAGATATCAGGCCGAAAGCGATTCCCGTATACCATGAAGCCCTGTTTGTAACGGCAGAAACAGTATTCATCGTATAAAGGCTCCTGTAGGCATTTATGATAATGGCTGGAAATAACCTTATGCCCACAAAGCCGCCTGCCCAGCCCCCGATTAAAGTAGGAATTGCGGCATATATAAGGTATTTTGAGAGTATTTTGAAATTACCGTAGCCCAAGGATTTAAGGGTGCCTATTTCTATACGCTTTTCCTCCACAAGCCTCGTCATTGTGGTAAGACTTACAAGGGCCGCCACAAGATAAAAGAACAAAGGGAACACCTGCCCGATAGCCTGTATCTTATCCGAATCCTCCTTATAGCTTAAAACCCCCAAATTAGACTCCCTGTCTAAAATATACCATTCTACATCTGTAATATCCTTTAGTTCTTTTCTCGCTTCCTCAAGGCTCTTTTGCAAAGATTCTATTTCTTTCTCAGCCGAGGTTTTTGCAGGGCCTATGGAATTGAACCCTTTGTTTATATCTTGCATGCCCTTTATGATATCTTCCTTTTGGGCTTCTAAATTTTTTATGTTTTCTTCTATTTCTTTTTTAGAAGCGCTTATATCGCCAAGGCTTTTTTCTATAAGGTCTTTTTGAAGCGCAAGCTCCTTTTCAGAATCCTTTAAAGCAGAAATTGAAATCTCCGTTTGAAGCTTGTTTTCCCATAATTCAGATTCTTTATTTGAAAGGTCCTTGCTTAGAGGATATATTTTTAAAGCTTCGTCAATTTCTTTCATGCCGCTTTCTATATCTAAAAGGCCCTTTTCTGCTTCCCCAAGGCCCATGGCAATATCCGTTGCTCCTATTTCTATGTCTCTTAGGGAAATATTTAAGCTGCTTTCTTTTTCTTCAAGCTCTTTATAGGCTTTATTTAGGGCATCTATATTTTCATCTATAATTTTTTCAGAAGCGTCCAAATTCTTTTTCTGAGCCCTTAAGTATTCCTCATTCTTAGATATATCGGAAAGAGCCGCTGTCTTCGTATTTTCAAGCTCCAAAAGAGCGGACGATATATTTTTAAGGGCGGCTTCCGTAAGCTCTGCCTTTCTTTCAGGGGCTCTTTTAATTTCCGTCTCCTGAAGATTATCCACCACATCATCAATAAGGTTTTCATAAGCCTTTGAAAAGGAATCCAGCTTATGGCTTTCTTGAACTCTCACAAATGCTTCACTGTAAAGGCTCATATTGAAGCTTTCTTCCGGCACAAGGATGAAATAATCAACGGCTCCGTTTCCTATGGCGCCTGTTCCTCTTTCGACAGATATGTAATAGGGGCTTCTTACTACCCCTGTAATTTTAAAGCTGTTGGTTCTAAGGCTTTTTCTGATATCTTCCTTTTTGCCGCTTTTAAGGTTTATGTAATCGCCTATTTCCAAATTTGTTTCTTTAATCATATCTTCTTCCACCAATATTTCATTGGCTTTTTCAGGAAGCCTTCCGCTTACAATATAGGGCTTATTAAGCTGGGCATAATACTTTTCCCCTATGGAAATGGAATGCAGTTTTAAAACATAAGAACTGCCGTTATTTTCAAGAAGGGCATCCATATTGTAGGCAGGGTATACCTCTGCCACCCCTTCCGTTTCTTCTATGGCTTTCAAATCCTTTTTGCTTATGCCGTAATTGGTCATGACGCGGATATCCATAAGCCTCTGGTCGTCAAGGTATTGATCCATTATGCTTTTCATGGAAGTCCCCGTGGACCCAAGGCCTGCATAAAAAGAAACCCCCAAGAAAATAATGGCAAAAATGCCCATAAAGCGGTTTAAGGTATAAAAAATTTCTCTGTAAATATCCTTGTTAAAGGGTTTCATTACCACTCAATCTCCGTAACCGGCAGTATTTTATCGTTCAGATAAGATTCCGACACCTTGCCGTTTTTTATTTTTATGATTCTGTCTGCCATGGGAGTAATGGCCGTATTATGGGTAATAACAATAACAGTCATGTTTTCCTTTCGGCAGGTATCCTGCAAAAGCTTTAATATTTCTTTTCCCGTAATATAATCAAGGGCCCCTGTAGGCTCATCGCATAAAAGAAGCTTGGGCCTTTTGGCAAGGGCTCTTGCAATGCTTACTCTCTGCTGCTCTCCTCCCGAAAGCTGTGAAGGAAAGTTATCCTTTCTTTCGTATAAACCGACCTTTTTAAGGACTTCTTCCGCTTCCATGGCTCTTTCGCTAATCTGGCTTGCAAGCTCTACGTTTTCAAGGGCTGTCAAATTCTGCATCAAATTATAAAACTGAAATACAAAGCCGATATCGTTTCGCCTGTATAAAATAAGCTCTTTTCTGCTAAATTGATCTACCCTTTTCCCATCTACTTTTATTTCTCCTTTATCGCTTGTATCCATTCCGCCGAGAATATTTAAAACCGTGGACTTTCCAGCTCCCGAAGGACCTACAATGATGACAAATTCCCCTTTTTTAATTTCAAAGCTGATTCCGTCGGCGGCGTTTACTTCCGTGTCACCCATTTTATATATTTTATATACGTCTTTAAACTCTATAAACTCTTCCATTGTATCATCCTTAAACTATACTTAATAACCATAGAATTTTGCATATTAAACTTAAAAACAGTCTTTTTGTTTTTAAGTTTAATATGTTTTCTTTCATTCTTGCAGTAAATAAACTTGGCCTTTTTTAGATTTATTTACTATAGATGCTTTTTTCATTATTATTTTAATATGAATCCAAGTATAAAATTAAATAAATACAGTATGCTAAGGTCTCTTCCTAAAATTATCCAACATTACTGCCCTCGATAGCCTCAAGAATGCTCTGACATAAAAGAAGCATATTGGATATCGTAACCTTATCCGAATTCAAATAATAAAAGTTCATTGTACCTTTTTTATACATGTAAACAATCCCTGCTTCACGCAGTACTTTAAGATGATGAGAAACAGCAGGGCGGGAAAGATTGGTTTTTTCAGTAAGGGCTCCTACACGCATTCCAGCCGCCCCTCCTTCCATGAGCGCTATAACAATAGATTGCCGCGTTTCATCTCCCACAGCTGCTATTACTTTTGAACACTTAGAAAATAACTCCCTAAGTTTTGTCAAATCTTGTGACATAACAACCGCTCCATTCAATGGTTTAATTATATCAACCATTATAAAATATTAGTAATCCTTTTTCAACATTGGTAAAGAAAATCGAGATGACTCATCGATACTTAAGTTTCTTTTTAATAACTTATAGTATCAGATAAAATTACCGCTACAAACTTGACATAACCCCTAATAAATAATACCCTTATATTGGAAAGTACCTTATTAAATTTAAAAGTAGACATTTTTTTAATTTAACAAGGTATATCATCATTGTCTTTTTTAGGGCAAAATTTTAAAGGGGTGAACGTATGCTATTGCTTAAAAACTGCCTCCTTTCCAATATGGCGGACATATGGGAAGAAGAGACCGCCATTCTCATTGAGAATGGCAAAATCAAAGAAATAGGCAAAAACTTAAATGCTCCCGATGCAGAAGTAATAGATGCTAAAGGACGCATAGTTACACCGGGGCTTATCGACAGTCACTGTCATACAGGAACCGAGGATACGGGAACAGATGCCGCAGGCGATGTAAACGAAACAACGAACCCTGCCCTTGCCGGCCTTCGTATCATAGATGCACTTCATTTTTACGACAAATCTTTTGAAACAGCCCTTAGAACAGGGGTTACAACCGTTGTTACAGGCCCGGGAAGCGCCAATATCATAGGCGGAACCTTTGCCGCAATAAAAACCTATTACGGAGATCTCAACCAAAGGGTAATTAATCCTGAAATATGCATGAAAATGGCATTGGGAGAAAACCCAAAATTAAACTACGGAAAGCGCTCAAAGGCCCCGTCTACAAGAATGATGAATGCAGCCATTATGAGAGAACAGCTTTTTCTTGCAAAGCAGTACAGAGAAAAATGGCTTGAATATAACGAAAAAATAGAAAAGGGAGAAAATCCCCCTGAATTTAAGTTTGATATACATAAGCATTCCTTAATGCGTGTTTTTGACGGTATGCTTGTTAAAATACACTGCCATCAATCAGACGATATTATTACGGCCATGAGAATCGCATCGGAATTTAATTTAAGATATACCCTTGACCACTGCACAGAGGGCTATCTGATTACAGATGAGCTTAAACAGTATAATCCCATGTGCATCTTAGGCCCTGTTTTCGGCGGTAAAAGCAAGCTTGAGCTTAGAAGTAAATCCTTTAAAGGGGCCGGCATATTAGAAGAAAACGGTATTTTCTTCTCCATAGCAACAGACCACCCTGTAATCCCCCACGATACTCTTTTAATTCAGGCGGCTCTTATGGTTAAAAACGGCCTTTCAAGAAAAGCGGCTCTGAAAGCCCTTACTGTAAACGCAGCTATCAGTACGGACATTGCCGACAGAGTAGGAACCATAGAACCGGGCAAAGACGCAGACATCGTAATATGGCAGGAAGACCCTATTTTATCCGTAGGAGATCCTGAAATGGTTATCATAGACGGTGAGATACGCTATCAAAGGGGGGAACAATAATGAAGCTCATTAAAAACTGCCGATTAATCGATATGGCAGGCACCTATATGGAAAAAAGAGATATGCTCATAGAAGACGGGAAAATAAAAGACATTCAGCCTGAAATTTCAAAAGAAGGCATAAGCCCTGAAAATATATACGACGCAGAAAATAACGTAGCTGTTCCGGGATTTATTGATATCCACTGCCAGGCAGGGGTAACAAGCCAGATTTACCGTTTTGAAGGAGACGACGCCAACGAGGTATCCGGCCCGATGCTCCCCCATTTAAGGGCAATAGACGCCATAGATATCCATGACGAAGGCTTTAACATGGCCCTTTTAGGCGGCGTTACAACAGTAATTGCAAGCCCGGGAACGAAGAATGTTCTTGGCGGAACCTGTACTGCGTTTAAAACCTCTGGAAAAAGCTTTAAAGAAAGAACCCTCATCGAAGAAATCGCCTTTTTTGCAGACCTTACAAGCGCCCCCAGAAATGTATACGGTAAAAAGGATATTGCGCCTAAGACCCGTATGGCCTCCGCTTCTATTTTAAGAGAAGCCCTTTTTAACGCAAAGGAATACCACAGGGCTAAAAATACCGGAAGCTTATCTAATTTCGATATGAAAATGGAGTCTCTCCAAAGAGTATTTGACGGCATGCTTCTTAAAATCCACGCAGAGCATTCTACGGATATTATAACTGCCGCAAGACTTTTAGAAGAATTTAATTTAAACGGAATCATCGTCGGAGCAAGCGATATTTTAGAGGCCCTTCCCCATCTCAATAAAGAAAATACAAAGCTTGCTATAGGCCCTGTCCTTGTAAGCATAGATGGTTACGAAAGCAGAAACAAAAGCCCTGAAACCGGCGCAAGGCTTCAAGATGAAAATATTAATTTTGCGGTTATTACAGCCCATCCATCCTATAATATTGAATATACCAACGTACAGCTTGGCTATATGAAGAAAAGGGGTATGAAGAATCCTCTTGAAGCTTCTACCATAATCCCCGCCAAAATGCTTGGTATTGACAATAGAGTAGGAAGCCTTGAAATAGGCAAAGATGCAGATATTGTATTATGGGATAAAGAACCCCTTGATTTTTATGCTTCCGTAAAAGAGATATTTATTAACGGGGAAATTGTAAATATTATTCATTAATTTTTATTAGATTAGAAAAACAGACCTTTCGAATTTGTGCTTGGATTATTGAACCATAATCTTTCTTGCCCCGTAAAGGAATTCCTGCGTAAGAACAGCAGCAAAAATTTGCATAGTATCGGCTGTACTTGTGAAAAGTCTATCATCGAATTACCTTCATATTTTATTTTCAGGCATAAGAAAGCCGCATTTCCGGCGGTATAGACTTCGGACCAAATTGAAGCTGTTGACAAAGTTCACATACTAAAAACTAATCAATACTGATGAATATTTATGCAAAACAAAGGGGCTATTGCAAAATTGACACTTATAACTTCAATATAGTCAGCGTCCCAAGGAGTGCGTAGTGTGCTAAATTAATTCCGCAAATGGGGCTTTGCCTCATTGAGAAAAATAGCGTATTTCGAGCTTTTCTTACGAAAAGCGAATAACTATTTATTTCTATAGGATTTCGCTTAAAGCTTTCTTGAGCTCTAAACAAAAAGGGGTTACCGCAAAATTCATTTTGCTGCAACCCCTTTATTTAACAGATTAATATTATGTGGATAATGCATTGGTAAATGAAATCTCAGAGGGCCGCATTAATAAATACTGGAAACGCAGGAAAACAACACTATAGTAAATTTCTTATAAAGAAGTAACAAAAACCTATTCATCAGAGACTCAAAAATACGGATTTCCTTCGGAAACGGTACATTTTTGAGTCTCCATGCATATACGGTTTTGTTACTGTTTAATGCTAAATTCACACTATCAGCAGTTGACCTTATTAAGACCTAATTCAAATGTTTATTAGGTATGACACATTGTCTGTCATAAATTTAAAACTGCCGTACAGATAGGTTTAAATGTTTCACTGGTTAAAAAATGCCCCCATTTTCCATGTCAGTCTTATTCACAAAATCCATATGGTATAATTTTTCCCAATGGTTAATGTTTAATGTTCCCTTAGTGAGACGGATTGCTAAAATGCAACAATTTTCATCCTTTTCATTATTTGCCATATCGTACCACTCGGCAAAAGCTGTACGGAGTTTATTTCTTATTTCGGCATTATTTGGATCAAGCACCCAGCCAAGATTTTCACCTACTCCATTAGCGGTAAACATCTCTAAGCAACCTGCAACCGAAACCTCCGAGTTTTGCGCGATTTGCTGCATTTTGTTTGATTTTCCGTATGTAACAACATAAAATGTGCCGTTTTCATAATAGGCGTCCACACTGCGGACAACCGGGCGAGGCATTCCGTTAGCGCCCGGCTCCCGCGCAATCGTAGCAAGGGAAATAACATTGTCTTTGCCGTTGCCGAACATTTCTTCAATTAATTTTAACCCTTCTTCGTAATTGCTCATTTGTTTTCCCTCCAGCATTAATTATTTATTTTTCTCGTTTCTTAAAAGGAATCCACAACTCTACATAAGTGATGTCAGACGTACTTTTACTGTACATCTCAGGGAAAAATCCATCGGCAATCAGATTATGCTTTTTAAGCCAAAACCGAGTGTATTTCATTGCCTTACCCAAACCAATTATCATCTGTTCATGATTTTCCGATTCAAAGCCGCAGACGACATATTCTCGTGCAGGCAGCTGCCAATTTGTAAAGCCGCGGCTTTTCTCGTCTTTTTTGATTTCCGCACCAACAAAATAACTCGAATAACCGTCTGGCGCATCGCCGTGATAAGAAACACCAATCCAGCGCCCCTCAGAGATATGCGGGATATTCGGAAGCTCCCTAAAAAACCTGTCCCAAATCTCACCAACCGCATCGACGCCGGTTCTTTCGCCGAACATCTTACCATATTTGAATGGATAATATCCTGTAACACCAAGAAAATTCATTGGTTCTTCAAGAAATTTACGGTTCATTTCCAAAACCAATCCGTCGCTAATCAGCGGTACGCCCTCATCAACCACAATATAACCAAGCAATAAATCGGGTTTGTCAAAATTCTGTAAGCCAACAGGCTTATCTCGGTACTGTGACGGGGTAATCCCATAGGTTTCTTTAAAGGCTCGCGTAAAAGTTATATGACTGCCAAAACCGTATTCCATTGCAATGTCGATAATGCGGTTTTCTTTATCACGCAGCATAGTGATAGACTTTGCCAATCGGCGCAATTTAATATACTCCCGAACCGATGTTTTTACCAATCGGGTGAATAATCTCTGATAATAAAACAGTGACAGTACAGCGATTTCTGCCAGTTCTTCGATTTGAATTTCTTCACCGAGATGTTCTTCGATGTGGTTCAGCGTTTTTTGTATGGCTTCCCATGCGTGCATATAGATTCCTCTCTCTAAAACAATATATCACAGACGAGAAACAAATGCTTAACCGTGTCTGCTCTTTTTGACCTAATGTATGAAGTGTAAAATACTGTATACCTGTTCATACTGAACTCTGCTGCAGGTTATAACCATATATCTATTGCAAATAATATATCAGGATTTATGAGTTTTGGGAATAATAATTATAAAGCTTCTGATTTATAATTTCTTCATCCGACGGGGACCCCCTGCTAATTTTAATCGAAGCCTTTGCTATTTTTCCAGAAGGATTGCAATGGTTGGACTACTTTCCACATAAGGCTTGCCCGTAACATCGCTAAATAATTCAATGTTCTTAAATCCTGCTGCATGCGCTTCTTTTATCAAAGTTTCAGGGGTGAAGCAGCAATTCCATATATCATATTCCCTAATCTCTTTATCTGTAATTATCGTGGTCTGTTCTAAAGTCACAGTATCGGAATATCGATAGTGTCCATGCAATGAAAGGTATTTTTCTGCACTCCAGAAACCGCCTTCTTCATGAACTTCCCAAGTTTTTAATTCTTGAAACTCCTTGTACTTCACCATAGAAAATACATCTAATAAAAGCTTTCCGCCGCTTTTTAGGCTCTGATATATTTTTCTTAGTATCACCACCCTATTTTCGGTTGACAGCGCGCCATAATCACAGTAAATAAACGTGGCTAAATGAAATTTATCCTTATAATCCATTTCCAGATAATTTTGATAAACATACGTGATTTCTAAGGTTTGCTTGTCAGCAGAACTTTTTGCATAGGCTATTGACCGCTTTGAAAAGTCAATTCCTGTTACCTCATAAAAAGCTTTACTGAACCTTTCAGCATATAGCCCCGGCCCGCAGCCGACGTCTAGTAATTTGGGATATTCGAAAGACGGCATGATTTCTTGAATCCATTTTACAGACTGTTCAATAAAGCTTAATTTGCGGCTTGCTCCTTCGCTCCTTCGCAATCCGGATCAAGATGGGCCTTGAGCATATGCTTTGAAATATGTTCGTCATTCCAGAAGTTAACCTGGCTTTGCTGATAGGGAGCCGGACGCTTCAAATGCATAAGAATATTGTTGTACATAAAAACACTCCTTTAAATTAGTCAAATAAAAAAGCCGTAGATTTTACTCTCAAACTTATCTTCTTAAGGCGAAGATAAGTTTGAGAGTAAGATAAAACCAAACAGTAGGTACAAAAACAAAACTGCTGAACAGTTGTTTTTTACCTATTGAATTGATTTTATTTACCCTTTTCCAGCCGCATCTACACCACCGATTTTGTGGTATCCGACACGCCGGATATTCATCACCTTTTTATTAAATTATGTTTTTATTTTATATTGTGCTGATTTGCCTGTTAATGGAGAGATTATCATGGGCTGTCATAAATAGCATTCATTTAGCTATCTTATTATTTTAGTATTAAGCAATTGCTTTCTTATGTACCCAGTCGTTCCTGCAAGACTTGTTTTTATTTATGAATTTTTATTTTGTTCCCACTTCTATAATTTCAGGAACAGGCTCTGTAATGATAACCCTGTCAACAGCTGTTTTTTCGCTTTCTATGCCGTTTATTCTGATAATATGCTCCGTTACCTCAGCTTCACCGTCGCTTCCGTACTGCACGGATTTTCTGTAGCTTTTGGGCTGATTAGGATTATTTAAAGTCTGAACCGGCTTCGGCTCTACTTCTTTATATTTATTTTCTTCCACTGTGCGAACGGATACAATGGGCTTATCGATGGTTAAAACCATTTCCTCGCCTATTCTAAGGGAGCTGTTTATATTATAGCCGGGATTTACCTTCAGAAGCTCCTCCATCGTCATGCCGGCCTTTTGCGCTATTTTTGTAAGGGTGTCATTTGCAACTATAGTGTAAGTTTCTGCCGCTTCAGAGGTCGTAGTCAATATCTGAAGAGCCTTTTCCACAGTAATAATTTCATCTGAGGAAACATATACGTTTTCTGTTTTTACATCTTCTACAAAGCCCTCTTCGATAATATTCGTGCCTTCTCTGCGGTAAGGCTCCATCAAGGAATCAAGCACCTTGTCGGCTTCGCCTTTATTTTTTAAAATAGCCATATCCGTTTGGCCCACAACAATCTTGCAGGCTTCAACCTTATATGTAAGGCTATTGGATACTTTCATTATGGCTTCGTCAGGAGAGCTTATCTCCTTTTTTGATGCATGGACGGGCACGAAAGAAATCTTTTCGTTTACCAGTATATCTGTTCCGAGGCTATTTTTTATTTTAAGTACGGCCTGGGATTCAATTTCCTTTACATCAAGCTTTCCGGTCTTCTTTACGGTAGCGACCTTGTTTCCGTCGATTTCTATTGCATAAGCATTTTTATTTGTCGACGCATAAATTAAACCGCCTGTTAAGGCTATTACGATAAATATTCCAAGGAAAATAAAGGCATTCCCTCTGAGCCTTTTTGCGAGCTTTATTAAATTAATGGATTTCGTAGCCATGCTTTCAGCAGGAGTGCGCTTGCCAACCCGGTTTTCTATCCCTTTTACGGTACCCCGCTGTCTTTTCGCAGGCTCGGCATTAGGCTTACTTTGAGGCCTTCTCTTTTTTGCAGACATATACATCCATCCGATCCTTTGTGACTTATCTATTCCAACAAAGTTTAGACTGCAAGTGAATCCAAACCGTCACGCTCTAAGTTCACAGAGCATCTTACCAGCGCTGCCCTGTTCTCTGAGTTCGTGTCTTTTTGTAAGTATTAAGAGCTATTTAGAAAGAATAGTTATTGTTCTTGCATTATTTTCCGAATCGGAAAATGTTACATAAACCTTCATGTTATTATAAAGGCTTCCTACTGAAACGGTATCCCCTGCAATAGAGTCGGTAACGATGGTATTGCTGTCGTAATAAACCTTTATAGTGTCGCTGGTGTTTCCATAGGTTGACCTAAGTATAAAATATCTTGTGCTTATGCTGCTGATATAGCCTGTATAATAATTGGCCTTTGCTTCCTGTAAAATACTTACGGCTTCTACTTCCTTGGAATCAAGCTTAAGCCTTACTCTGGAATTTACCCTAAGGGTATATACATCAAAGGCGCCCTCGATAACATAATATTTTTCAGTCTTTCCCGTATCGTCCATAAGCATGATATAAGTTCCGCCGCTTGTAATGTGAAGCTCTTTGATGATGCCTTCGGAATAGCCTTTGCTTCCGTAGGCATAGGCTTCTACGATATTAGCGTATTCCGATATAAGGTCAATGGTATCGCCTATTCTTATATCGCCGAATTTAACCTCGCCCATTTCCTTTCTTCTAAGGACCGTATCGTTATTTACCACAAACTCATATACATTGCCGGACTTGTCCTCTACCTGATAATACTGAGTACCAAGAACGCTTTCCGTACGCTTGTCAACAACTGTTCCTGTAAGCTGCCTGCTTTTTTCTTCAAGCTCAAGATAATACACCTTGTTTCCATATACCTTGGCTTTTACAATGTCATTTTTAGCTACTGTGGAAAAGTCCGTATCCTTATACCCTCTTGTTATTTTAGTGCCTGAGGTTACGGTGTAGTTCTGGCCCTCAGAGATGATGCCTCCTGTAGGGCTTATAATTTTAACTTCTATGGTAATCAATTTATTTCCGCCGGTTAAGGATTTAGCATCGACAATTGTTCCCGCAACAGTCCTAAGCTCCATTTCTGATATGCCGTCGTTTTTCATCTCTTGGTCAACAGTAGTTTTTGATGTCTGAGAGCTGTTATTCTGAGATGTATTGTTATTTTCATTTGTTCCTGTCTGGGTCTCGCTTCCTGAGCTTGGACTGGAAGAAGACGTCGCTTTTACTTCTATTAATGTTCCGTTTTTAGAAAGGGCTTCAAGCTTCATGCCTTCCTTAAGCTCTAATATGCTCTTCGCCGCTCCGTCAACAGTTACCTTTGCCGTATTATCGATTTTATGTATCTTTATGTCGCCGCCGGAATATTTTACCTGAATGGCACTTAAAGAAGTATGCACTCTTTCAATGGTTCCTGTTATGGTTTCTACCTGAATGCTTTCTGAATCTGTATTGGAGGAATTGCTTGTATTGTTATTGGCAGAATCTGGGTTTTCTTTAATACTTAATGTTTTATCAAGCATAACCGCCATGGCAGCCCTGGTAACAGCACTGTTGGGGTTAAAGCTGTTGGTTGTATCCCCTGCCAATACGCCCTTATTTTTTAAATAATATACATAAGGCTTTACAGACTGGCTTATTTTGCCGTCGTCTGAAAATGTATCGCTATAGTTTGCGCTTAAAGCTTCATTGGTCTTTCCTATGAGCCTTACGAGAAATACTGCTGCTTCCTGTCTTGAAAGAGCCCTTAAATTTTCCCTATTGTCATTTTTAATCACAAATTGAGCAAGGTCACTTTCTGTATATATGCCTTTTTCAAGAAGATAGGCTATTTCCTTGTCGGCTGAGGAATTCCACTTTGTAAAGGATGCCTTATAGCTATTGAAAATCCCTTTGTTTTTCTCATAGGCATTGTTATATTCGGCTTTTTCCGCATCGGTAAGATTCGTATATTTATATCCTGCCGCAACGGCAAGTATCCTTGAAGTATCAAATTTATCAATAGGATTATTGGGCTTATACTCTCCCGATGTTCCACCTACCATGATTCCTTTGTCTGCAATTTTTATAATAGAGCTGTAAGCCCAATGGCTTTCAGGAACGTCACTGAACCTCGAGGCACCGAAAACCATCGTATTCCCCGTTAATATAAGCGCAAGAGACACAGCAAAAGCCTGCCTGATCATTTTTTTCATAACATACCCTCCCGGTGGTTGGCTAATAAAGCCGATTTTATCATTTATAATAAATTATTCTTGCATGTCCCATTTTTGTATAATTAAGTATATTTTATAAAAAATTGAAGGATATTGCAAGCAAATATAAGCATGCCTTCAAAATGTAAGAAAAATGAAAAAAACTAAGGATTTTATTTATACGAAGCAAAGGTAAAAAATCATGCAAAAGCAAACTTGTATAGTAAATTTAAAGTTAAATAGTAGCAAAAACCGTATATTCGCGAGGATTCAAAAATGTACCGTTTCCTAAGAAAAGCCGTGTTTTTGAATCCATAGCGAATAGGTTTTTGTTACTTCTTTATAAAAAATTTACTATTAACCATTTTTTAAAAGAGCATCTTCTTATCATCAGCAAATATCTTTTTATCTTTGTTAAGGATAAAGTTATAGATAATGATTCATTGTGATTCCTATTTTCACTATACCGCTCCTGTGATATACTGATTAAAAATCAACTTTTGTTGTTTCGTTTGATTTTAAAATCAGAGCAGAAAATATTTATTAAGGTTAAACAAGATTAATGTAGTAATAAAAACCCTATATTTAAGCCATTCATAGGCAACAAAGATGAAAAGAAGCTTATTGACTATAAGGAAATGTTCACCTAACTTCACTGTAAGTGTTTTTAGGGTCATCAAGTATCAGATATACAGGTTTTTATTACTGTAATTAATTTGTTTCACTATAGATTACAGGAGTTGTTAAAATGCACAATGAATTTGAAACCGAAAAGAAGCAAATAGGCATGGGAAAACAGGCAGCAGTTTATCTTTACGATGGCTTTGCATATAAAGTCTATAAGCCGCCTTATCCGGTAACATGGATTGAATATGAAATTGAAAATCAACAAAAATTATGCAAAACCAATCTGCCGGTCGTCAATTATTTTAAAACGGAAGACCCTTATGTTATTAAGATGGATTATATTGACGGAATCTCCTTGGGAGAAAGGATAAAAAGTCAAGGCTATAAGCAAGGCGTAGAAGATTTAATCCGCCTTCAAAAAGAGATTCATTTAATTCAAAATATTGACTTACCTAAAATAACCGAAAGATTTTTTAGTCAGCTTGAAAAAATAGATTATGAGAATAAATATAAAACCCTCGGATTGAAGCTGCTTAAGGAAATAGAAGATAAAGACAGCCTTTGCCACCTTGATTTTCATTTTAATAATGTCATGTTTTCAAATGACCGATATTTTATCATAGACTGGGTTAATATAGGCGTCTGCAATCCTATTTTCGATTTTGCAAGAACCTACGTAATTTTATATGAATACGTCAACAGAATGAGCCAGAAGTATCTTTCCTTATTAAAAAAAGATAAATCAATAGAAACAAAAGACCTGTATAAAGCAATCTATATCATGGCTTTGCTTAGAACAGCCGAAGGCGCAGGACCCCGGGTATACGACTTAATTGAGAAAACCTATGATATGGTTTTGCAGAATGAATAGTCTTGTGAACTTAGATGTACCGGGCCAGGATTTATGCAAATAAAGGTATATTTGTAAAACAAATCTCACTTTGTTCTTTAGGAAATCGGTTTTAGTTCCTTCTTTATGAAGAGCTTATTTTATTCCTTAATGCTATATAAATTTACTGTATTTCCTTATTTTATAAGCTCAAAACAAAAAAGCATGACAGAGTCATGCTTTTTTTGAACTTTATATAATTACATCATAAGAGAATTCGTAATTGCCTTCTGTTGATTGTTTATATGGTCCATTGAAGATTTTTCAGCTCCGTCAACGTTCTTATTGACGATTGCGCTATATATTTCCACATGTTCTTTAACAATGTTTTCAAGATATTTTTTATCGTAGAGATAGGTTATTCTGTATCTGTATATTTGCTCTCTAAGATTATTTATTATTTGCATAAGTCTTTCATTTTTAGTTGCATTAAATATAATGTCGTGGAATTCCACGTCCTTTTGAGCCATAAGGTCCACATTGTTTGAGCGAACGGCATTTTCAAATTCCTCTTTGGCCTTTAAAAGCTGAGCCTTTTCGTTTTCTGTGATTTTTAAGCAGGCGCTTTTTGCCGCAAGGGCCTCAAGAACGCTTCTTATTTCCAATACGTCTTTTATTTCTTTGCTTGTAACCTGCTTAACGATTGCGCCTTTCCTCGGAATGATTTCTATGAAGCCTTCAAGCTCCAGCTTTCTTAAAGCTTCCCTAACAGGAGTACGGCTTACGCCCAGCCTGTCGGCAAGCTCCTTTTCCATAAGCCTTTCATTGGGCTTAAGAGAGCCGCTTAATATTGCATCTCTTATATTTTTAAAAACAACATCTCTTAAGGGCAGATACTCATTTATATTTATTTCCATATTGCTCATGCCTTTAACAACTCCTCCGTTTTAATATTAGAGCGCATCCGAAAAGCCAAAACCCGGTTTATATATTTAATATTATAAATTATATGTCCTAGGATATTCCTGAAACGAATATTTCTCTAAGCCTGAATTCCGATTTTATTTGCTTTAATGCTTCCCACGCATTTTCTTTATTTTCAAAATATCCGAATACCGTAGGACCGCTGCCGCTCATTAAAGCAGATAGGGCGCCAAGCTCTGTCATTCTTCTTTTTATATGCTCTATCATGGGATATTCTTTTATAGTGACTGTTTCCAAAACGTTACTGAGGTTTTCAGCTATTGCCTTTAAGTCTTTTCTGTTTATGGCGGATATGACGGCCTCCATATCCGGTCTTCTTTTAATGTCTTCAATAACAAGGTTTGAAAAAACCTTCGCCGTTGAAACGCTTACATTGGGTTTTGCAAGCAGAATATATACTGGAGGATGGTCTGTAAGCCTTGTAAGCCTATCACCGATGCCTTCGGCAAGCATGGTTCCCTTTTCCATACAGAAAGGAACGTCTGCCCCGAGGGTCTTTCCAATATCCAAAAGCTCATTATAGGATACAGGAAACTTCAAAAGCTCCTTAACCCCTATAAGGGTAGCGGCGCAATCTGCGCTTCCTCCCCCTAACCCCGCAGACACAGGTATATTCTTATCTATTTCTATATATACCCCAAAATCGGGATTATACTTATCAAAAAGCGCCTTGCAGGCTTTATGGCAAAGATTTCTTTCATCTGTAGGTAAAAACCGCACATTGGATACTATTTTTATTTTAGGGGTAAATATTTTTCTTATATAGATATTGTCCTTTAAGTCTATCGTCTGCATAACCGACCTTAAATCATGGTAACCGTCAGGCCGCTTGCCTAAAACATCAAGAGCAATATTAATCTTAGCATTTGCCGATACGTTTATATAATCCATCCATAGCTCCATCAAAATAATTTAACTATATTACTGCATATTTAACTGTCTTAGCTAAATATTATAAATCCTTGACCTATTAAAATCAACATATAGAGGTATATTTAAAATATTAATGGGAAATTAATTCATATAGCATACAGCTCTATAAATAAAAATCTTTGAAATTACTGCCCTAAAAGCTTTATTAAAAGCAAAAAAAATTTTAAAATTTAATATAATAAATAGACTTAAAAAGGCCGGGTTTATTTACAATAGACTTAAGGAAAACTTATAAACGGCAGTCCATCTAAAAGATTTTTCACAAGGAATCCTTATTATTATGGCAAAATATACTAGAGCCTTGGCCGCTTAAACCTATTGCAGCGAAATAACCGCTAATGCCCTTAATTCATATGCTTAATTTTATTGTCGGTTCTAAATAATACAGGAAAATAGCCTTAATTATACGAATATATTTACTATGTACTTTTTATTTTTCCAGTGATATAATTTCTCTGCTATACTCGATTACTTTTTTGTTAAGATTAATTACTTCGGAGGTCTTCATATGATTTTCAAAAAAATTATGTCTGCTATGGGAATTGACAGCTTTAAAGATTTTTTAATAATAAACTTCGGAATTATCATTATTTCCGTAGGGCTGCACTTTTTCAGAAACCCGAATAAATTTGCCCTTGGCGGCATAAACGGTGTTTCAATCGTCCTTAATTATTTTTATCCGAATCTTCCCGTAGGCTCTTTAATGTTTCTTTTAAATATTATTTTCCTGTTTCTCGGCTTTATCTTTTTAGGGAAAACCTTTGTTATGAAAACGCTGTATGTTTCTAATGCCATAACCTTTATGGTTATGGGCCTTGAACATTTCATGCCTGTAGTTACGCCTCTTACAAATCAGAAGCTTCTGGAACTTGTTTACAGCGTATTCCTCCCAGGGATAGGCGTAGCCTTTATCTATAATTACGGCGCCGCAACCGGAGGCACAGATATCATCGCTCAAATCATAAGCAAGCTTTTTAAAATACGCTTAAGCATAAGCCTTTTAATATGCGATTTTTTCATAGCGCTTTCAGCAGGATATATATACGGCATGGAAATATGCCTTTTGATTCTTACAGGCCTTATGATGAATTCCTTTGTGGTTGACAGCTTCCTTGAAAATCTTAATTTGAGAAAAATCGTCGTTATCATAAGCAATAAAAATCAGGAGATTGAGCAGTTCATCTGCAATGAAATAAAAAGGGGCGCAACCGTACATAAGGCAAGGGGCGCCATAAACCGTGAAGAAAGAGACGTTATAACAACCGTCCTTAACAGGAGCCAGGCAAAACGCCTTCAAGACTATATAAAGGGAATAGACCCGGAAGCCTTCATAACCATATCAAATTCATCTAAAATTATAGGTCTTGGCTTCGGAAGCTTTGAATAAATTCGGTAACTTTATAATTCATAAAAAGTAATGCTTTTAAAACAAAAACCGCCGCTTTCCCTATGGAAAGCGGCGGCATTTTTGCTTATGAAAGGTACGGATTTAAAGAACAAAATAACCCTACTTTGAAGGCTGATTATGAACTTAGAAAATACCGGTTTTAATTGGAACAGCAATCCAAATTTCATTAGTTGTTAAATTTCTGCAATCATCTTTTCTACTATTTCAGCACATACCTTCGCTACAAAATCCTTGTTCTTTTCGTATGATGCCGCTGCCCCGTCTTCGGAGGAATCACTCATTGCCCTTATAACAATAAAGGGGATTTTATTAAGGTAAGCCGTCTGAGCAATGGCCGCCCCTTCCATTTCCACGCAAAGAGGTTTAAATCTGGATATTATCTTTTCTTTTTGCTCATTGCTCGATATAAACTGATCGCCTGAGGCGATGCGGCCTGTATAGGCCTTGGAATTAGGCGCCGCCTCTGCGGAAGCTTTCAAAGCAATTTCAATAAGGTCTTCATCAGCTTCAAAAAACACCTTATTCAGCCTCGGTATTTCCCCCGGCTCATATCCTCCGAAGGCTGTTGAATCAAAATCGTGATGAACAAGGTCTTTAGATATTACAATATCGCCTACGGAAATTCCCTTCCCTAAGGCTCCGGCAACTCCTGTATTTATTATATAATCCACTCCATACATATCAACAAGAACCTGAGCGCAGATTGCGGCGTTAACCTTGCCGATTCCGCTTCTTACGATGACTACGCTCTTTGAAGCCATTTTTCCTATGGCAAAATCCATGCCCAGGATATTCTTTACACTGACCATCTCAAGAAGTGACTTTAAATAAGAAACCTCTTCATCCATAGCGCCAATAATACCTATGGTCTTCATCAAGTTATCCTCCTTAATCTGTGTCTCAAGCATAGACTGCTTGTTGAAACACTATCCAATGCAGCTTAAAACAATTCATATATCTTCCCGATTTTTAAGCAATTTATCAAAATATAAACCATACATAAAAACATTTTAACCTAAAACCTTATTTATTTCAAATATATAATTTTCAAAACAGAGATTGCATTTTTACTAAATCTATGGAGGCTATTTTGTAAATATAAGAGACAGATTCATAAAGGCTTATTTTAAAAATTCTTCACCGCTTTTTATGTATAGTCAATTTACTTTTATTCTGCCATAAGTATAAGGTCACAGAAGGCTTAGAATAAAGTAAAAGTAAATTAATAAGGTATTTTATCATAAATATAAGTTCTGCTCATACATTTCACTTTGTGAAATATATTCGTGGATAAAACTAAGCTTTGCTTAGTTTTATCCATATTATATCATCGTAATCCGACTATAAACCTTTTAAATCAATTTACCATAGTAAAACAAATTAATAACAGTAACAAAAAACCGTATATTTAATACTTAGCTTAGTGAATCCAAAAATACTTACAGTGAAGCTCAGTGAGCGTTCCCTTATAGTCAACAAAGACTTTTCTTTGCTGACTATGAATAGCTTAAATATATAAATATTTTATATATTTAAGCCGTTCATGAAAATAGATTTTTGTCATTACCTTAATCTTGTTTTGCTTTATATATATTCTATAATAAAGTTCCCTATGCAAAAGTCAAGCGCCATATTTTAGGTGTTTTTTATATAGGCAGCTTAAAGGGAGATTCTAGGCCCAAATCCCTTTCTTTATTCATAAAAATTTTTTTATAATTTTTTAATTTTACTCTGTACAAATAAATTTTTTATGGTATAATATTAGTTAGCTAGAGCAAACAAGCTAGCTTGCTTTAGATAAAGCCTTGTATTTCAAAGCTTGATTGATATACAGGCTGTGTTTTCCAATTTATCTCTTTCCTTGTAATAAATTAACCAAGAGCATTGCCGGATAAATCAGGCTATTTTATTATTCAAGCTTCCCCCTGTAATAATATGGCCGCTCCACTCCAAACATAGTAACACCCTTTTGACGCTTGTCGTGTGCGTCATCTCCCTTTAATTAGATTGATTATTTCAGAACTCCCCCATTAATCTGAATACTATCTCTAAAAGGGTAAGCCCCCAATATTGGGGGCTTTTTTTAATCCAAATCAGAAGCTATAGTATATTGGTTACGGGCCATATTTCTACTTCGACAGTCATTTCATCAGGAGAATAATTTCTGCTAATATAGCTTATGATTCTCTGTTTTATTGTGTTAAAATGCTCCTCTTTCAATTCATAAAGTAACGCCATAGCCGATTTTGAACTTATGATCGTATACATATCATTTTTTCTTAGGGAGTTTTTAAGCATTATTTCAATTATGCTGCCGTCAATGTTTTTATCTTTCTTCGTTTTTAATGTAATCTGGGCGAAGGAATATACCACCTGAGCATCTCTCAATCTTTCGCTTATAAGGTTACTGATCATGGATTTCATTTGGTCTTCAGGGTCCAACTTTTCTTCAGAAGCTTTAAAATCAACATTTCCGCAATCCTTTATGATTGCCGTAAGCTCCGCCGGCATCGGTATGCCGTATGTAGTTTTCATTTTGTCTTCAAGATAGCTGTAATGGCGCACAGCATAATTTATCTGCTGGGTTTTAATAAGAGTGCTTAAAAATATCGTATTAATAAGATTATCAAGCTCCTCAAGCTTAAAAAAGCTCTCGCAGATGGATATGATGTCGTCATACTTTTCCATATCCCTCAGTTTTTCCAATATATTGGCTATAGCACCGCAGTAAATTTGAAGATAGTAATTTCTCTGGCGGATAGCCATTTTTTCCTGGGGACAATCCTGAAGAAAATGACCGTCATACACTGCTCCAAGTCTCTTTGTCATGTTTATAAGCTCTTGATAATCTTCAATGCCTTCCGTTTCCTTCGCAAGCTCCACAAGAATATCCGTATCAAATACGATGTCGTCTGACACATTAAAAATATAATTTCCTTTAGAGTTTATTATGGATATCTTGTCAGAAAAATCCATATTAAAGGCATTGTCCTTTGAAAAAGCGTTCCGGAGTCTATGAACATAGGTCTGTAAGACCTTTTTTCTTTCGTTATATTCATTGTCCGGCCATATATCCTCAATAATTTTATCCGGCTTGCAAACATTTGAATGATTAATAAGAAAATATTGGAGCAGGGACTTTAACTTGGCGGTAAGCTGTTTTTCCTTAAAAATGCTTTTCCCCTCATACATTATGTCCACGTTGTTGAATAATTTGACACTTAAGCTACCGTCGTTTTTCATAAGGCGGAATCCTCCCATATTCTTAAAATGCAATCATCAATTTATATATTATAAATCATTTGAAAAGGATTTTAAACCGATAAGTTTTAAAATATTCAAATTATTGCCTGATTTCCTTCATTGACATTATTTTCAACAAAATTTGTACTATTTATTGTAAACAATCCACGAAGTATTAATATACTAAAAGTACAAGCATTTATTTTTTATGTTCAATAGAAACGAGGTGTAATTTATGAACGAAAAGGACTTGGACCAATATTTTTTTATTGTAAAGGAAATAAAAACTTTAAATAATGATATAAATGAATTGCTTAAAGAGGAAAGGCCTGAAAGCAAGGAAAATATTGATAGAATAGTAAAGCTTTTAAATGATAGACTGGAAGTTATGGTAGATTTAAGAGAAAAAATCGAGAATTACATAAATTCCATTGAGGACGGAGACATCCGCCTTATTATGCGCCTGAGACATATTTCAAAAATGACTTGGGAAGAAATAGGCGATGAAATTTATATGAGCTCTTCCGGGGTTTTTAAAAAATATAAAAAATTCTTGAAAAAAACTTCTTAAAATATAATCCTAAAATTTAAAAATTTTTAAATTTTACTTACAGCCAAATGAATAAAACATCCATATATTTCTTTAAACTGCTGAAAATTATAGCATTAAAATTATTTATACATAAGACCTAAAGTAATTAGCAAGAAGAATTCTAAAAAACCGGGCTTATCACAAACTAAAAGACCAAGAAGCGGTGACCTATTTAATCTTTCAAAGAAAAGGAAGAACTAATTCTATTTTAATTTCTATAAAGGCTGTCTTGCTTATGTATAAAATTTAATTAGCTGTACATGCTTGGTTCAGTTTGGACTAGCAGAAATATTAGAAATTGATGATTAATCCTTTGATTTCGCTTGTAATCCAAGGCTTACGACAAATATATTTATATTTCTAGTAAAGACCTGGAAATATCATCATAATTTTCATGCCTTTTCTTATATACATTAAAAAAAGAGCCGCTTTGCGGCTCTTTTTTAATAATAAAAGTCATGATTTTTAAGTGTAAATGCAAATTTTCTGTTGCGGCTTACCCATGTGGACTGGGCGTACCGGGGATTTATGAAAAATAGAGCTCCATCGGCATTCCGTTTTCCTTCAAGAACTTCCACCGCCGCAAGGAAGCTTGCTGTTGAAGGTTCGTTATAGATGCTTCCGTTTGCCGTAGGTGAAAATTGTATGCCGTTTTTCCTGTCGAATATAACGTTTTTAACCGTATCGGGATAAGCCGGTGAAGCTTTTCTGTTTAAGATGACGTTTCCTACGGCTATTTTGGCCTCGTAAGGCTCTCCGTTTGCTTCTGCGTGTATAATCTTTGCCATCCAGTTAAGGTCCTCTTTGGTATATCCTGAATACTTAGGCAGTATGCCTTTTATTTCCTCAGGGGAAAGCCATGCATTTTTTTCTCTTGAAATGCTTACAATATTAAATTCATCATTAAAAGAAGAATTAAGGCCTAGAAATGTCTTTATATCCCAAAGATTTATCATTGCTGTAGAGCCGCTTAAATAATAATTAGGATTGTATTCCTTTGCATTATATACTATTTTTACGCCGTCTGTTTTACTCCAGCGAACCTCGGCTCCGTAATATTCTGCCACATATCTTAAAGGAACAAAGTATGAACTGCCCTTTTTTTCATATTTTATACTTGTAAGCTTTCTATCAAGAATAATTTTATACTCCGGTCTTGTTAAATCGTCAGCGTATACACTGCCGCAGAAAACAACGCCGATTAAGGCAATAGATATAATGGCGGATTTTAAATATTTAATATTAATAATATTCATCTCCTTAGATAAAATTTCTATACCTAGCATTTATCCCCTATATAATTGCCTCAGTTCATAATTTTTATACATTTTCTTAACATTTATATGAAAAAAATGGAAATTATTAAAATACAAAAGCCCGAATACCTAGATATTCGGGCTTTTGTATTAAATATATTATTTTTTCATAATCCTATTATATATTTCGCTTTTGCTTACCCCTCTGTCTTTTGCCACAAGCTTCATGGCTTCTTTTTTATCTATGCCTTGAGCCATGTATTTTTCCATATGCTCTTCTATGGTCATGCTTTCGGCTTCTTCTATTTTCAGGCTGTCAAGGCCTTCTAAGCCGATGCCTTCCACAATAAGAACAAATTCTCCTCTAGGCTCATTATGGGAAAAATATTCTATAGCCTCATGAATTTTAAGACATAGGATTTCCTCATGAAGCTTTGTAAGCTCTCTTACGGTGCTTATTCTTCTATCGTCTCCGATATATTCCCTGAAGAGCTTAAGGGTCTTTAAAAGCCTATGCGGGGCTTCATAAAAAACGCTTGTCATATATTCCGTGGCAAGTCTTTCTAAAATCATTTTCTGTTCCTTTTTATCCTTAGGAAGAAAGCCGTAAAATACATATTTGGAAGAGTCAAGGCCGGAAAGAACCAAAGCCGTTATGACAGCCGTCGGCCCTGGGGCGGCGGTTACCTTAATACCTTCTTCGTGGCAGAGCCTTATTAAATCGCCCCCGGGGTCGGAAATCCCCGGCATGCCTGCATCAGTTACAAGGGCAATGTTATTGCCTTCTTTCAAAAGCCCTATAAGCTCAGGGCCCTTTTGCTTTATATTATGCTCATGATAGCTTATAAGCCTGTTTTTGATGTCGTAATGGTTTAGAAGCTTCAGGGTCTGTCTTGTATCCTCACAGGCGATGAAATCGGCCTCTTTCAGGGTTTCAAGCTGTCTGAAAGTAATGTCTTTTAAATTTCCTATGGGGGTGCCGCATATATATAAAGTACCGCTCATTTTCTACCTCTGCTATTCATAGTATATTTTAATAAGCTCCTCTGTATAGCTTCCGTCCTGATTGTAAATAATTAAAGGCTCTTTTACCTTTACCATAGAGCCGCCGCCTTTTACGGCTTCTATCAAGACCATATTCGGCTCTTTATCCTTATAGGGCTGAACAAATTGGATTGTCTTCGGCTCAAGCTTATATACCCTTAAATAATACAGTATATCCGTAAGCCGGTGGGGCCTATGGACCATAAAAAGCCGGCCTTTAAACTTAAGCACTCTTCCAGAGCCTTTAATAATATCTTCTAAAGTGCATAATATTTCATGGCGGGCTATGGCTTTGGGGGAAGTATCGTTTATGATTCCGCCTCCGCCGTTCATATAAGGGGGATTTACGGTTACTGCGTCAAAGGAGCCGGCTTTAAAGAGGCTGTCCATATCCTTAATATCTCCATGGATTACATCTATTTTTTCCGTAAGATTGTTATAGAGAACACTTCTTTTTGCCATGGAAATGCTTTCTTCCTGTATTTCAAGGGCGGTAAAATGCTCTGCCTTGGTCTTTGCAGAAAGAAGAATGGGAATGACTCCTGTGCCTGTTCCTAAATCGAGAACCTTGTCTCCTTCATATATCTTAGCAAAACCCGTAAGCAAAACTGCGTCCATGCCAAAACAGAACCGCTTAGGGTTCTGTATGAGCATATATCCGCTTCTGTGAAGATCATCTAATCTCTCATCTTCGTATAATTCGACTTTGTTTTCATTCATCAATCTGTCATATCCTCAAGCTCCGGCGGTATGGGTTTATCGTCCTTTTTGGCCTTGTGGCTTATTATTTTAATTTCGTCGGCATGATAGAAATTAATCAAGGGAACGTCTTGATCCTTTTTTCTTACGGCGGCCTTTATAATGCCCCTTAATATGGATACGGCAAGAACCTCGCCTTTTCCGTCGGGGGTATCAATAATATCCCCTTCATTGGGAAGAAGCCTGTTGAGATGCTCATAGGTATCTTCTTCATATTTCAGGCAGCACATAAGCCTTCCGCAGATGCCGGATATTTTTGTAGGGTTCAAGGACAAATTCTGTTCCTTCGCCATTTTAATTGAAACCGGCTGGAAATCCCCTAAAAACGTAGCACAGCAAAGGGGCCTTCCGCAGATGCCGATGCCGTTTAGCATTTTTGATTCGTCTCTTACGCCTATTTGCCGAAGCTCTATTCTCATACGGAATATAGCGGCAAGGTCCTTCACAAGATCTCTGAAATCCACTCTGCCTTCTGACGTAAAATAAAATATGATTTTATTGCAGTCAAATGTAAGCTCCGTATCGATAAGCTTCATATCGAGGCCATGTTCCTTTATTTTTTCGGCGCAGATGCCGAAGGCCTCTTTTTCTCTTTCTTTATTCTTTTTATCTTTAAGGGCGTCTTCTCCTGTGGCTATACGCATAACCTTCTTAAGGGGCGGAACAATATCCTCATCAGGAACAAGCCTGTTTGGTATTTCCACCTTCCCGAATTCGACGCCTCGTGATGTTTCAACAATTACCTTTGTATCTTTTTCTATATTAAGTCCATCGGGGTCGAAATAATAGATTTTTCCTACCCGTTTGAATCTTATTCCTACTACCTCTACCATATATATCTCCCTCTAGTCACTTAAAGAGGTTCCAAAGCCTTTGGCCTACAGGCCTGCAAGCTTCATAAACATGACCTCAATAGTCATCGTAAAATTAGAATTGTATTTTGTATAAGTTTTTGCCTCTGAAACTGCTTCTATACCGGATAAAAGCATGTTAAGGCTTTTATTTTTGCTGAATCCTGCAATATCTTTAAGCTTGTCGGCTTCAAATAGGAAGCCCTCTTTTAATGTTGATTTATATATTAAAGCGTCTCTATACCATAAATACAATATATTAAACGCCTCGTCTATATTTTCTTTATATTTTTCAAAGGCTTTGGCGCTTTTAAATACGCTTTTGACGCTTTTTTCCTCTAAATTCATTAATATATCAATGATGTCTCTTCTAAAGCCGTTAAACTCATCGTCTTTTGCAAGCTTCAGAGCTTGTCCTACGGAGCCTGCGCTGTAAGAAGCGCAGACACCTGCAATATTTTTATCTACGCCGTTTTTTACTAAATAATCTTCAATTTTTTTTCTTCCAATAGGTTTCAGTTTGAAAACAACGCATCTTGAAAGTATGGTTTCAAGGAAGCTTCCCAAATTACTGGAAATAAGAAAAAAAACACCGTATTCCGGAGGTTCCTCTATGGTTTTAAGCAAAGCGTTCTGTGCCTGAATCGTCATTTTATCCGCTTTATCTATTATATATATTTTATATCTATATTTATAGGGTTTTACGGCAATGGTTGAAATTACCTGTTCCCTGATATCGTCAACGCCTATGGAACTTGATTTTACAGGACGGACAAAGCACACGTCCGGATTGTTAAAGGCTTCAAAACTTCTGCAGGATATGCAATGTCCGCAGGCGGTCTCTCCCTTTTCTTCACATAAAAGGGTCTTTGCAAAGCTCATGGCCAAAAGCTTTTTTCCGCTTAAGGCAGGGCCGTCAAAAATATACGAATGGGATATTTTATTAAACTGAATAGATTTTTTTATGCTATTTTTAATAAAGTCATTTCCTTCAATTTGCTCAAAAGAATACATCGAATGCTCCTAAACCATAATATCAAGAAGAAGTCCTTTGATTTGGCCTACCTTATCTAAAATAGCCAAATGGTCCTTCTCGCTTTTCAAAAGCTCCTGAGCAAGCTCATCAACTTCCTTGTTAATCACGCGAACAATACCAAAAACCCTGTGTCTTCCCCTTCTGTCGAGATAATTCTCCCGGGAAAACTCATGGCTGTTGGTGACTACTTCATTAATAAAATCCTTTATCAGGCTTCTATACTGCTTCATGTCGTTAAAGTCCATATGCTTCGATATTTTTTCGCCTTGAAGGCTGATATCGTCAATTAAAGAGGAGAGCCTTGCTGCAAGGCCCTCCTCTCCAAGCTTACTTAAGGTAAAGCTGAATTCCTCATGAGGAGGCTTTTTCACTTTGCTCTGGACTTCATTTAAATTATTGGCAAGTATTTCCGAAACTCGAAGATCCATAAGATCATGCCTCACCTATTAAACTTTTTTAAATTCTTCTACATTCAATACGAAGATTGTAGCTCCCCCTACTGTAACTTCAACAGGGTATGGAACATAGCTTTCCGTAGCGCTCATATTTGAGGAATTTATAGAGGTTATCTGGCGTCTGCCCTTGCATTTTTTCTCAATAATAGAAACAAGGTCGTCTACCTTCTCATCTTCAACTCCGCAAATGAGCGTAGTGTTTCCTGCTCTTAAAAAACCGCCTGTACTTGCAAGCTTTGTAACACTGTAGCCTTTTTCATTTAAAATATCCATGATGTGGAAGGCATCCTCATCGTGAATAATTGCCATAATGAGTTTCATAGTAATTCCTCCTTTTTAAGCACCTGGCTTTTGTATTAGAAATAGTGAAAGCTTAGATATAAATTAAGCTGGGCCTAATTTATTTATCATTTAATTGGCTTTATAAGCTGATTCACTATATCAATGATTGTTTCATGAATTTCTCTTTCCGATGCATCGGCATTTATGGGGCGAAACCGCTCTTTATATATATCGGCTGCTTTTTCAAAACCCTCAAACACAAGGCGATGGAATTCAGAATTTTCCTTTTCCAATCTGTCGAAAACAGTGCCCTTTTTCCTTCTAAAGCCAATTTCCGGAGAAAGCCTCATATAAAAGGTAATATCCGGCCAAAGGCCGCCTATGGCGTAGGAATTGATTTTTTCGATTGCGTCAAGGCCAAGGCCCCTGCCAAAGGCTTGATAGGCAAAGCTTGAGTCTATATATCTGTCGCATATGACGATTTTACCTTCTGAAAGGGCAGGCTTTATTACTTGTGAAACAAGCTGAGCCCTTGCCGCCGCATATAAAAGTGCCTCTGTCACGGAAAGCATTTCAGAATTTTCAGGGTCTATGATAATAGAGCGTATTTTTTCGCCTATGGGCGTTCCCCCCGGCTCTCTCAAAAGCAAAACCGGTATTTCGGATTTAAGTAAATATTCATAAAGAAGCTTTGACTGGGTGCTTTTACCTGCGCCTTCTCCGCCTTCAAAGGTGATAAATAAGCCTTTCATAATAACCCTCTTTTTATTTATTAAAAAAATGTAATATTATAGCATTCTACAATATTACATTTCTATAATTATATTATAACATACGGGTACATATCTGCAAACCTTTATTTGCACGATTATATTATAAGCATCGATTTAGCTCATACATTTTTCTTCAAGCAGCGCTTCGTTTTATCCATATTGTATTTAGAAAATTTAAAGCAGGGGCGCTCTTGAACTATCTTATAGCTAACAAGATAGAAACTTATTTATTAACTATAGAGAATGCCTATTACAAGCTGACTTTTATATTATTTTTCAAGTTCACTTCATATAAAATATTAATATGCAAAAATCAATATATCATTTATTAAAATAATTATTACAGAATCCAATCCATTCCTTCTCATATTTATCAGGCGGCAGCTCTTGCAAATTCCTTATGCTGTAAATATTTCTTTTCATTGCCTCTTTAACAAAATCATGAATATAAGACGGCCTTTCAATAGTATAAAAAAAGGCCTCTTCGATTCCTTTTTTTATGGCAGCATAAAGCCTGGTATGCCCGTCGATAACGATAAAGGAGCCTTCTGATTTTACCGCTGGGATTATTACCTGCTCTTTTGACAGAAGCCATTGATTAATGGCATTTAGTTTTTCCGTATTTACAAAAAATTGGCTGGGCTGAAGTTTTTCAATTGGTATCAAAGCTAAGGATATGGCTTCAAATGATTGAATCATGCGATTTTCTTCGTCTATAAATTTAGTAATATGCCCGGCGAATTCTCTAAATTCATCTATTATTTTATCAAGGCTTCCTTGCCACAAAGTCGAAATCCGTGCAGTATCCATATTTATAATTTCAAAGCTGCAAGGGGTCTCGTCAATTAAAAATGCACCGTGCTGGTTCAAAACATTTTGATTAAAACCGATATGCTCATAGCCGTTAATCCTTCGAATCTTTATTTTAATCGCCTCTTTCCTTGGAGCTTATTTACAGTATAGACGAGACTCTGCCCATGCATTTCCCTTCATAAAATGGATTGTGCATAAAATTAAGCTGAGTTTGATTTTATACAAATTATATCATAAGCACAGGGTTTACTCATCCTTTTCCCACACAAAATATATGAGTGAATAAACTTTAATTAAGCCCTAATCATGACCACCCGTGACAACGGGTGGCATGAACAAACCCTGTAAGGGTATGATACTGGCAGAGCCTAAAGGCTCATTGAAGGATTTGCCAACCGCATATTTTTCTCAGGCTGCCCCTAAAGGGGCGGCCTTATTTATGCCTTGGCATTCTTGTCACCCGTAAACGGGTCAACATATTCTTTAAGCGTCATTTGGTCCCCTGCTATGTCATCTTGCAGTTGATTACGAATATACTCTGCTATTACTTTTTTGTTGCGGCCCACTGTATCTACGTAATATCCCTTGCACCAGAACTGTCTGTTTCCATACTTATACTTCATACTTGCATGTCGGTCGAAGATCATCAGTGAACTTTTTCCTTTGAGATATCCCATGAAACTGGATACACTTAACTTAGGCGGTATACTGACCAGCATGTGTATATGATCTGGACACGCATTTGCTTCATGTATCTCTACTCCTTTGTGACTGCACAGTTTCCTTAAGATTTCTCCTACATCTGCTTTTATCTTTCCATAGATTACCTGCCTACGATATTTGGGTGCAAACACTATGTGATACTTGCAATTCCATTTTGTATGGGCTAAACTGTTTACGTCATTCATTCTTGAATGCACTCCTTCATTTTTCTTGTGCGGTCGGCAAACCTGCACTTATTTTAAATGAAGGAGTTCTTTTTTTCTACTCATCGGCTTCCGCCTCTTTTGAACCACGGGCCTAGCCCGTGGTTTTCCTTTAACAAATTAAAATACCGCCACTTATTTTTAAAGCAGCGGTATTTCTATTATATTTTTAATTTAATACCTCTTCAAGCATATTCTTTTTAAGAATAAGAAGCTTCTGTCCGGGACTGATGTCATAAGGCTCCGACATTCCGTTTACCTCGGCGATTTCATCAATGGTTGTATTATATCTTTTAGCAATCTTCCAGAGGCTGTCGCCTTCTTGAACGGTATATACGGTGATGCTGGGCATTTGCTCAAGAATATCCGGTTCAATAGGCCTAATTTCTATATCGGTTATTAAAGAAGCATCCATCATTTCTATTACTCTTGTATTGAAAGTAAGCATTACTCTTACTTCTATTTCGTCGCTGCTTAGCATATTAAAGCTAATATAATCTATATCTATGCCTACGTCTACGTCCATTCCCGGCTCTGAGCCTTTCGTATCTATGGTCTGCTTAAATGGAATTACCGTATTGAAGCTATAAATAGGGCTTTCATCGCTTTCGGCGATATAAAGAATATCCAGCTCTATTGCCCCTTCAACAACTACCTTGTCTTCTAACACCCTAACATCATCTGTTATTACTTTTCCGCTTATATTGAATATCTGCAATATATCCGGGCTGTCCTCTTCAAGTTTTACTACTTCTTTTATGGAGGCCTGATTCTTATTTCTGCTTACAAGGCGAGGATATACAATTTTATTTCTATGTATAAGCAAATCCTGATTTATAAGATAAACGTCTTCCAGTACATCTATTTCATCTATTTTGCTTACCCTTGCAAATACGGCCATGGTAGCTTCAAGGTCAATAATTCTGTCTTCGCCGTCTTCGTCTGTTCTTACCTGAGCGTGGTCATCTCTAAGGCTAAGCCGAACATCTGCAAACATATCCTCTGTAATTCCCGGTACGTCTATATGGCCGTTAAAGGGGATTTCATATTCTACAAATTCAATTACACTGTCGTCATCGTCTCCCCTGTAAAGAACCGTTACGGCAATTTCTCCCATGACATTGATTTTGTCATTAAGAACCTTGTACTCTTGATTGCTTATGGCCATATTTACCTGCAAAAGCTCTTGTATGCTGGGCTTTCCATGAGGTATTACCACTTCGTCCTTTATGGAAATACGGTCGTCTTTTCTTATAATAGGCCTGTTTAAAACAATCGGGTATTTTACCATCTGATTTTCCGGTATGCCTTCAATGTCTACTACAACATCATGTTCCTCGTTTACGATTACATAGACAGATATTTCTATGATTGCCTTGTAATTTGCTTTTCTGTCATTTACGATTTGATAGTCGATATTTTCAATTTCTATGCCCACATCTACCCACATACTGCTGTCAATGCCGGGAATGTTTATATAGTCATCTATAGGCGCAACATGCTCTATGCTGTATACTCTGCTGTCTGGCCCTTTAGACATATAGAGAAGTTTAATAAAGAGGCTTCCCGAAAAACTTACTCTGTCGTTTGTGGTTTCTACTCTTGTGAGAATGGCCTTTGAATAAGTTTGGAGTATGTAAGCTATATCAGGCTTCACATCAGGCACGATAATATCGCCTTCCATTAGAAGCTGGGTTTCTTCATCGGCAAAGTCCCTGCTTATTACTATTTTTCTTCTGATTAAATCTACCGCCATATATTTTTACCCCCCTGCATGAAATTACTTTTCTTTTCAGAGCATAAGCCAATTCATATAAAATATCCTTTGCCCCAATAGAAAAATGATTAATATCCTTTAAGCAATCTTTATGTTCTTATGGCTTAATAAGTCCTATATTAATATATTATCTTGGCAGATGTTTTATGTGTAAAAATCAAAAATGAAAGGCTTTGGGGCCTTGTTGTATAATATAAAGGCCCAGAGGGGTGAAGAGGCGCAGGAAAGGCTTAAGGGGCGATATATAGTCAATTTGCCTTTATACAGAAGCAAACAAAACAAAAGTAAGGTAGTAAAAAACTATTTTTCATCACAGCTTAAAATAAGAAAAAAGCAATAAGAATTTTTGCTCCATGAAATACCGTAAGATTAAAGTGCCGTAAAGGGCATTTTAATCCAGGCAGAATTTTTTCCTGTTCCTATTGACTATAATACTATTTCATATTAAATCAAGTATGGGCTCATCTTCTGCAAATGCTTTCGTAATTTTTCGCAGAGCCTTTTCATCATAATCATAACTACCGGCTTAGCCGGTAGTTTGCTCTGCCCCTATAAGGGGCTCTTACTGGCATGCGTCTGAGGACGCATCGAAGCGGTTTGCCAACCGCATTTACTTCCCAATAACCGCTAAAGCGGTTTATTTTTTATTTCCTTTCACTGGCTCCCCCGTAAACGGGTCAATATATTCTAACAATGAAATTTGATCTGCTACTTTATCTTCTTGTATTTGATTTCTAATGTATTCTTCTATTTTTTTCGCATTTTTACCTACTGTATCAACATAATATCCCCTACACCAGAAATGTCTATTCCCATATTTATATTTTAAATTTGCATGTCTATCGAATATTATTAAAGAACTCTTTCCTTTCAAATATCCCATTATCTCTGATACACTATATTTAGGTGGTATTCTGACTAACATGTGTATATGGTCACTACAACATTCTGCTTCTATTATTTCTATGCCTTTTCTTTCACATAATTCTCTAAGTATCTTTCCTATATCCGCCTTTAATCTTCCATAAATTATTTGTCTTCGATACTTTGGAGCAAATACCAGATGATATTTACATTCCCAGGTTGTATGTGATAAACTATTTTTGTCCATCGGACACACCTCCTATGATCTAATAATTGTGGTTGGCAAACCCACTTTATTTTATCACAGGGGGTATTTTTCTTGAAGCTAAAGCATTTTCCCTCCACCTGCATAGCAGGTGGTTTATTGTATGAGATACAATAAAAAAGGTATTAAAAAGCCGCTTGCAAAACGGCCCTTTAATACCTTTATCTTTATTCGCATATAGTAAGCTCTACTGATTTAGTCAATATATCCGTATAACTGCAGGAAACAGTTCTTACGGAATTATTTCCCTCATCAAGGTGTATTGTAAAAATGCTTGGGTAAACATTCGCAATAACGCCTTCATTCACTACAGATTTATTATGCCTCTTGTTTGATTCAAGTCGTACCTTGTAGCCCACGCAACTGGCAATATGCCGTTTGACCTGAAAAAGGTCCTTCTTTTCAATCAATTAAATCACCTCAGTTTTTTTCTGCATAAAAAATGCAGTCGGTATTGTAAACATACCAAAACCAAGAGAAAATACTTAAAGAAAATACATAATTTTCATACTGGTTTAATTAATTATAGCACATTACCCCGCAAGCGTCAAGTTAAACAAAAAATTTTATCACACAGAAAGCCTCTTGTCAATATATTTTTAACTTATTTATTGGAAACCACCTTAAAATTATTTTTCCTTTGAGACTTTTTTTATCTATCGCTCCAAAATACCTGCTGTCTACGCTTTCCTGCCTGTTGTCACCCATTACGAAATACTGATTCTCCAAAAGGTCTATGGTCATGTCTTTTGACGTGTCTCCAAGAATATAGTCCTCGTTAAGCATTTCTCCGTTTATGTATACTTTGCCTTCTTTTATTTCAAGAGAATCTCCGGGAACGGCTATAATCCTTTTAACAATATTCTTAGGACCAATCTTATCTTTATTTTTGCAAATAACAAGCTCTCCTCTTTCATAGCCGCTGATAAGGCCTAAGGCCCTGCTCATAATGACTCTGTCCTTGTTGCAAAGGGAAGGCTCCATGGATATTCCGTCTATTCTCACAGGCCAAAAGCCTATAAATAAAATGAGAAATATAATGAGGGCTTGTTTGAAGGATTTTATATACTCTTCTACTATTTCCTTTTTTATCGACATATATACACCTTTTGTAAATTAAATTTATATTCTTTTGATTAGGGCGTGTCTGTAAAGTCCAAAACCTAGTCTATTCTACCATAAAAACGTGACTTCTTCATTGAAAATATAGTAAATTTCAGTAAAGGAAGTAATAAAAATCTATTTTTCATAAACGGCTTAAACATATAAAACCCCCATGTTTAAGCCATTCAAAATATACGATTTTTATTACTGTTTCATTTGAAATTTACTATACTCGAAATAGCACCGCTATTTCTTCGTTTTTCTTCTCAGAATTTTTGCTTCGCAAAAATCACGCTGCGCGTGACCGGACTTCTTGACCGTTCCATTCGAATTCACATTTTCATGCAAACAATACTTTTTCTGCTTTACAGCTGAAAAATGTATTTCTGCTGTAAAATAATAAATAAACTTTCGTTTATTTATTATTCTTGTCGGCTTGACTGTTTTCAGCACTGCCTAGGGGGTTTTTAAAGGAGCAAACGGAATAAAACCTGTAAGTTTTATTCCGTTTTTTAAGGTACTATTACGGCGTAGGTATAATAGGAGCCGTCTCCGTGGGCGGATTTGACATATCCTCCCTTAATATAATCTGAGTGTTCTTTTCCACATCACTCATATTAAGATTAACGTTTATATAGCCGTCTTTTCTTACGGAAAGGCTTGATGCATTTTCATCTACATTAATACTAAGAGGAGAAATGCCCATATAAGCATTATCCACATATATATCTGCTCCTGCAGGAACGGTTGTAATATTAATTTCTCTCGTCTTAACAAGCTCGTTTAAGGTTATATTAACTTCTTTCGTAGGAGCGTCAATATTTACCTTAACTTCATAAGGCTCGTATCCGTCCTTTTCCGCCTTTACAGTGTATTCACCGTAGGGAAGATTCTGGGGCGCTTCGGCATTAATCTGCTTATCGTCCAGCATTACCTTGGCGCCTGTAACGTTTATTACGATATTTAATGTTCCTGATGTTATTACGGCGTCACTAAGGTCAAGAACTGCAATTTCTCCGCTTTTAACCTCTATTTCCTTTGTCATAGGCTCTATATTGCTTCCCTTGATAACAAGCTTTCGCTTTCCCTCCTGAACCTTTATGGGCTCTGATACGCTGCCGCCTTCCTCCATAAGGATTCTGCTGTTATTGTCTATTTCTATGATTCCGTCTTTAATATTCTGGCCGTTTTTAACCTCTATTGTCCCTACTGCGGTATTGACCTCTACATACCAGCAGGTATCGTTCATACCCTTTAGGGTAACGACATTAAGAGGGTCTATTTTTGAAATATCATAGGCGCTTCCCTCGTAGAAGACCATGGTTTTATCCTTGTCATACTTATAAGTGTCGTTTCCTATTACGATGGACTGGTTTTCCGTATTGATTTTTACATTGGTCACAAGCTTATGCTCCCATGCCATGGAACTTATGCTTAAACCTGAAAGCTCTTTACTGTCCGATGAAAATCTTGCGTCTACAATGTCACCTACTTTGATTTCGGCAAATACGATGGCTTCTCCGTATTTATTTTTTAATTGGGTCGTCCCTGAAATACTGAAATCAAATGTCTTTTTGTTTTCTATGTCGAATATTTCGACTTTATTGCCGGAGCTGTCAACCTTATTGATGAGACCTATGATGCTTGTTTCATCCACAGCCGCAACAGGCGATTTTTCATCGGTATTTTTTTCCTGGGATGTCCCCGGCTCCTGCTTTGCCGGAGGGGCCTCCCCCTTAGTCACGTATTTGAAAGCCGCAAAAAACACGGCTATACATACAATTACCGCAACCACAAGCGTTATGATATAAAAATATACGTAATTTCCCCCCGTAGGCCTGCTTTTTTCAGGCGAAGCGCTTCTTGAGGATTTGGAAACAGGCGGCCGCCTTTTCACAGGAGGGTGAATTCTTGTTTCGTCCATGGCAGGGTGGATTCTTGTTTTGTCCAAATCCTGCTGCCGTCTCCTGCTGCTTTTAGACGGAGTATAATAAACGCCCTCGTCCTCATAATCATGTCCGCTGCCTCTTTTGTTTTCACCGGGGCCTTTTCTACTGCTATTACTCATATAAACACCTCTTAAAGCCGAAATTATGCTCCGCTTGATAATGCCTTATAGTTATATAGGGCATAAGTATTCTTCTGCAAAAGCTTCTTATAGTAAATTTAAAGTTAAACAGCAGCAAAACCATATATTCAAGAGGGTTCAAAAATGTACTTGTTTCCGACGGAAATCCTTGTTTGAATCCGTAGTGAATAGGTCTTTGTTACATCTTTATAAGAAATTTACTATAAAAGAATAGCGAAACATCTAAATCATAAGTAATATATCAAAATGGTCAACTACCTTCTGTAATTTCAAATTGCAGAAGTATCCTACGCAGGGATTATCCCCACACAATAAAGCAAGTAACCCCAACTTTTGAAATTTAAAGCAGTCTTTAAATTTTGAAGCGAGAGGCTTGCTTCTTGAGATAAAATATTGATTTATACCGGAGGGAAGATGGAAAATAAGACAAGCATAAGCTTGTAAATTTCCTGCCATTTGCGCCCTCTTATAGTTCATAAGCTTGTTTTTAAGCTTGCTAACTATAGTAAATTATATATGGTTTGGGGCCTTTTCACAAGTATTACTTAAAAGCCGACTGCTCAGCTTACAAACATTTTAATATTTCAGAACAAAAACTTCAAGGAAAAACCGCCTTTTACCATGCCCTAGTAAAATTGCCCTAAAACCCTTTTTATGCATTTTATACTGCTATAAGCCTATTTATATATTCTTCGTATTTTCTTCTGCCTTCCGTTTCTAAAATAAGTTTTCTCTCCATAGAGCTTGGTATAAAGCTTCGCTTTTTATAATAAAAGCTTTCGCAGACATTGACAAAGCCTTCAGGGTACAGAAGAAAGGCATATAAAATATTCATTTCTTCATCGCCTATGGGATTTACTTTGGCGTATGTATCTACTATCTGATAAATATCAATTCGTTTTTCCGTATTATGCTTCAAATATCTTTTTATTAAAGAGGATAAATCGAAAATACAGTAATCAAAAGATGCCTTTGAAAAATTAGAAAAGAAAATCTCTCCGTTCTTTACATATATATTTTCTTTTTTCAGAATATTATGGCATATGCTTTTATTGCCGGATTCCTGCATATAATTTTCCGTTCTCAAAATATCCAAGGCAAGACTTATTTTCTCCATATATTCTTCATAAGTCTTAAGAAAAACAACATCAAAATCAGACATTCTTCCCGAATTTCCAATCTGCCTTTTTATTTTGCTAAGCTGATTTTTGGAATCGGAAAGACGCTTAAGCATATTTCCGCCTTTAAACGCTTCGCCGGAAAAGCGCATTTCTTTCAGTATCTTATGCATTAAAGCCGTATCCGAAACAAGCCTTAAAAAAAGCTCCACCTTGGAAAAATCCATTTGTTCGGCCTCAGGAGCCTCTGTCATGATGTAATTTTCGTTATTATACGTATAGTAAGGCGTATTGTTTATAGAAAGGCTGAAATGGTCTACATTTTTAAAGTTATTTTCTTTCAGGAAATTCTTTATATCATGGGAAAACAGAATATGATTTATGCTTTCATCGGTTTTTTGAAGCATACTTCTTTTCCCATGTGCATTGACTATAAAATTTCCCTTTTGCTTTAGGACATTGCCGGGCTTAAGATTAAAGCCCCTTAATACTTGATAGTTTAAAGCCTCTATAACAACACCCCCTGCATATAATAAAGCCAAAAGAAGACTCTATTTATGGCAATTTTTAAAATTAAATTCTCTATATGAATCCATATAAAAGAGCTCATTGTCAATTTATCTTTCTCTTATTTTATGCTCTTTAAAGCCAAGCACTAAAAGCAAATTAACTCTATACAGTAAAATAGCCTTAGGTCAGTAATAAAAACCTGTTTTTCATAAACGGCTCAATATGACAGAAACGCTTATGTTAAGCCATTCATAATATACAATTTTTGTTACTGTAATTAAAGTATTTTACTATAGCCTATGGAAATATCAATAAGAGCTTACTTACTGCCCCATTAAATAAATATGTGACTTTCTCTAAAAATATGTAAATACAAAATATACCCTTAAGCATATTAAAAAGAGCAGGGGAACCCCTGCTCTTTTTAATATTTGAATTTTATAATTCCATACTGTTTTTATATTTTTCTCCAAGGGAAATTAATATATCCTTTTCATTAAGCTCAGGGCTTTTCATAACGTCGTCAAGAAGCATCAGGAGAAGCGCTCCTACGGCTTTTCCTTTGATATTTAAAAGCTTTTGCATATCATTTCCGTTTATTTTTAAATCCTTTAAGCTTACAGGCTCTTTGTTATCTATAATTACCTTTGATGTACTTTCAATATAAAAAATGTCTTCGCCTTTTATTTTCTTAAGTTCCATTAACTTTAAAAGACAAGGATAGCCGATTGAATTTATGAGTTTTTTTACTTCATATCTATTTTGAGGCAACGGGGTAAAAAGATGCTTTCTTAAGATGGTAGCTTCCTTAAAGGTTTTATTATCCAGCTTCAGATAAGTCAAATTCCCGCAGAAATCTTCTTCCGCCATATACTGAAACAATAAGGTAAAAAGCTGAGACAAACTGCTTTCTTTAATTTTAGAAAGACGTTTTAAATCCGCAGATACAGGCCTGAGCTTCTTATAAAAATAATCTCCCGATTGAGGCAGGGCATATTTTATAAGACGATTTTCTTCAAAATAAAATATATTTTCAATATATTCTGAAGAAAAAGCCTTTATAACTTCATCTCTGATGCGTTCAACGGATATATTTTCAATGAGCCTTGCGTTTTCTTCTATGCTTCTAAGGGTTTTTTCTTCTATTCCAAAGCCCAGCCGGCAGGAAAACCTTATGGCTCTAAGCATCCTCAAGGCGTCTTCATTAAACCTTCTGTCCGGATCACCGACGGCTCTTATGATTTTTTGCTTGATATCGTCTATTCCTTTATAGGGGTCTACAAATCCTGTTTCCGGCCTGTAGGCAATGGCATTCATTGTAAAATCCCTCCGCATCAGGTCTTCTTCAAGATTTTTCGTAAAAAGCACATTGGAAGGCCTTCTGAAATCCACATAAGCCCCGTCGATTCTATAGGTGGTTACTTCATAGGCTTCTCCATTTATAAGCACTGTAACGGTGCCATGCTGTATCCCTGTTTCGATGACCTTTCCGAAAATATCCTTTACTTCGTAAGGCGTTGCGGAAGTGGTTATATCCCAGTCTTTCGGAGTATTTCCTAAAATTATATCTCTTACGCAGCCGCCGACAATAAAGGCCTCATGGCCCCTTTCACTAAGAGCATTGATTATATATTTTACTCCCTCCGGTATATTCACTGTAAACCTCCCGCCAATATGGTTAGAATTGTTAAAAATTGATTTTCTGCCAGAAAAATATATTATTAAGTCTTTGTTTTATGATATACTATGAGTATTATAAAAAAAACCGGGGGGAATTGCAATGCAGTTAAGACATTTTGGAAAACTTGGCGTTAAGCCGTCCCTTATTGGCTTCGGAGCCATGCGTTTGCCTATAGTTGATGGGGACAACAATAAAATCAACGAAGAAAAGTCCATCGAAATGATCAGATATGCAATTGATAATGGAGTAAATTATGTTGATACAGCATTTAATTATCACGGGGGAAATTCAGAAGAGCTTGTGGCAAAGGCCCTTGCCGACGGTTATAGAGAAAAGGTTTTTCTTGCGACAAAAAACCCTTCCTGGCTTTCTGAAAAACCGGGAGACTGGACGGATAACCTTAACATTCAGCTTAAAAGGCTTGATTGCGGACATATTGATTTTTATCTTCAGCATGCCCTTGACAAAGCCCGCTTTGATAATTTAGTAAAGAATAATTTCTTTGAAGAAGCCATGAAGGCAAAGGCCGAAGGAAAGATTAAATATTTCGGCTTCAGCTTCCACGATTCCTATGAGGTTTTTGAAGAAATAATCAATGCTTATGACTGGGACTTCTGCCAGATACAGCTTAATTATCTCGACGAAGACTACCAGGCAGGCATGAAAGGCCTGAAACTTGCCGCTTCCAAAAACATGGGCGTTATCATCATGGAGCCTTTAAGAGGCGGAAAGCTTGCAGATAAAATGCCTGAGGATATTGTTTCGGAATTTGAGAAGCTTCCCGTAAAAAGAAGCAATGTGGAATGGGCTCTAAGATGGGTAGCAAATCATCCTGAGGTAAGCCTCCTCCTTTCAGGAATGCATACGATGGAGCAAGTTAAGGAAAATATCCGTATTTGCAGCCAGGAGGACATGGTTCCAGACAAGGCCTTAACCAACGAAGAACAAGAGATGATAAAATCCATTGCAGACGCTTGGAATAAACGTATCCTTGTAAACTGCACTGCCTGCAATTACTGTATGCCATGCCCTGTAGGGGTTCAGATACCCGACTGCTTCAGCGCTTATAATGTTTACGGCTCGGCAGTGGCTTCCGCAGAAAGCAAAGCGAAGCAGCAATACGCAAGCATCGTAGAAAACGGCGGCGGAGCATCTCAATGCATCGTATGCGGTCAATGCGCAGCCGCCTGCCCGCAGAATATTTCTGTTCCCGATAGGCTTGCAGAGCTTGAAGGTATCCTGAGATAGTATCCTATTGGTATATTCTCAAGGGCTCAAAAGATTACTTCTTTTTCATAAGAAGTTTACTTATACATAGAAATATTAAAAGCCTTAGGTCAAAGACTTTGACCTGAGGCTTTTTAGTTTAACCTTACAAAAGTGCTTTAAGGGCTTTTAAGTCCTCAAAATATGTTTCTTTAAGGCTTCTGTTATAAATGATGGCTGCCGGATGATATAAGGGAAAGATGTTTCCACCGTTACCTTTAATAAGCCTTCCATGATAGGCCCCGATTAAATATTCCTTTCCCATAAGGGCATTTAAAGGCGTATTTCCCAAGGTGACTATGATTTCCGGCTTTATTATTTCTATTTCTTCTAAAAGATAGGGGCAGAAGAAGCCTGTTTCCTTCTTGTCCGGTGTTCTGTTCACAGGGGAACCTGTTTTAGGGCTTAGTTTAAAGGGCCGTATTTTAACCACATTGGTGATATATATTTCCTCCCGGGAAAGCTCCAGCGCCTCTAAAAACTCATTGAGATTCTTTCCGGCGCTTCCTACAAAGGGCCGGCCTTCCTTTTCCTCGCTTCCCCCTGGCGCTTCTCCTATAAGCATTACGGAAGGGGAATGGGTCTTACCTTCTCCAAATACAATTTTTCTTTCACTATATTCCGTAAAAAGCATATTTTTTTGAAGTTTATCATTCAGCTCTTTTATATTCATCTTAATCCCTCTTTTCAGCTTTCTTAAAGGAAAGCAATATAAAGCTTATGAGCGCCCCTGCCAAAAGCCCGCCTAAATGGCCGAAATTATCTACTTTGCCGTTAACAAAGCCAAAACCTACAGATACAAGAATATAGATGGCCATGGTCTGGGAATTAAGGCCCCCAAGATATCCTTTTGATTTGTACGTCCATGCGGCGATAGCCCCTACAAGGCCAAATATGGCCCCCGACGCCCCTACGGAAACAGACTGGGTAAAAAGCACACTGAATATGCTTCCTGCAAGCCCCGAAAAAATATAAATAATAAGAAACCGTATCCTGCCGTAATAGTCTTCAATTCGCGTCCCGAATATATAAAGAGAAAACATATTATATAACAGATGGCTTATTCCTCCATGAAGAAACATAGCCGTAAAAAGCCTGTAATACTCATGGCCTCCTATTATAAGCCCGGGCTCTATAGCTCCAAACCGAAGGAGGACTCTGATATCCCCCGAACCGCCGTTAAGCTCTAAAAGAGCAAATATCAGACAGTTTATAAGCATCAAGAAATACGTAAGCAAATGGCCGTTATTTTTATTTACGGTAATTTTATCAGGCCTTAAGCCGTCCTCCTGTACGCAAAGCGGAATGATATTTTCCAAATTAACAAGCTTTGAAGGCTGTTTTTTATTGTAATATATTTCTCCGGTGATTTTATTTACGCCCCAATAGACATGGTTTACAGGCTGGTCGTAAAATTCTTCCGTTGTGTCTACAAAGGCCTTTAAACCAATGTCTATATCTTCTGCAATAATCAGGTTTAGTATAATAAGTCGCCTTGCCTTATAGGCCCCAGTGGCCTCTTCAAGGGTCTTTGAGAAATACTCGTTAATTTCAAGAATCTTTTTAAAATCAATCGCTTCATAGTCCGATAGGATAAGGCCATACCAAACAGGCCCGTCGGTCTTTATAAATCCCCTGAGCCTGCCAGTTTCATCGTATTCATTTGGAATAAGTCTTTTTGCAGGCTGAAACCCGCTTTGCCAAAGACTTTCATAAAGCTCTTTATAGAAATCCAATCGTAAGCCTCTTTCAATTATATGGTCAATTTACTTTTATTCCGGCATAAATAGAGTAAATAAGCTTAAAAAGCTAAGTTTATTTACTCTATACGGAAGGAAAACTTATTAAGCTTAAAATCAAAAGACCGTTTTCAAGCTTAATAAGTATAGACAGCTCAGGCCGCATGAAACAAGAGAA
Organism: Anaeropeptidivorans aminofermentans; assembly: GCF_940670685.1. GTDB lineage: Bacteria > Bacillota > Clostridia > Lachnospirales > UBA5962 > Anaeropeptidivorans > Anaeropeptidivorans aminofermentans. The sequence continues at coordinate 3,041,204 of NZ_OW711693.1, forward strand.
AAGTAAATTAACAGCATTAACATTTTATATTTAATCAGGTATCGTAAATTTAAAATGAAACCGTAACAAAACAGTATATTCATTTTGGCTCAAGGTATGCCGTTTCCAAAGGAAATCATGCTTTTGAGTCTATAGTAAAGAGGTTTTTGTTACTTCTTTATGGAAAATTAATATAATAAAAAAGTTAAACCAAGTTTATTAAAATATTATTCGATTGTCAAGAAATCTGAATTGTAAAAACTGTAGACTCATCAAAATTCTAGCTTAATTTATTTTTTGCCTTTTCCATAAATTTTTCCTTTTCTACAATGAAGCGCTCGTGAATGCCCTTTGCTACGATTTCTTTCTCATCCTTCGCTTCAACTTCGAACACAAGGCGTTTTCTGTCAATATCCGTAAGAGCTGTTTTAAACTCTATATGCATGCCCATAGGGGTAGCTGCAATGTGGTCTATATTTACTTTGATGCCTACTGTTGAAAATTCCTCCGGGAGATGCTCTTCCATAAGCTCATAGGATATTTTCTCAAATACCCCTATAAGAGAAACCGTTGAAAACACTTCAAGGCCGCCGCTTCCTACAGCCTTAGCTGTATTGCTCTGATTTACTTCAAGGCTATATTCTTTTTCTATCCCTGTTTTTAATTCAAAATCCATTTGATACCTCCGTCAATTATAGTAAATTTAAAGATAAGCAGCAAGAAAACCGTATCTGCTGTTCCCAAAGGAAACTCGTATTTTTAAGTCTGTTATATGGATAGGCTTTAGTGCTCTCTTCAAAGAGATTTACCATATGCTTTGATAAATTTATTCAATACCGGCAATTTATATTTATTTAAACCTTAAAACAAAAGGTATTTTAAGGTTTAAAAATATATTTCATATGGTTTCGATAAATTAACTTTTGTATTTTCAAGTTATTTGGTCTATACGATGCCAAGCATCTCCATAAGATATTTGGCATTGGTGCTTTCGGATTTGCCTTCTCGAAGAATGTAGTCAAAATGAATTCTTCCGCTTTCGTAGGACTCTTTAAAGCTGTAATTTTTAATTCTTTTTCCGTCTTCTATATTGCAAAGCTCAAGGTCGTGGGTAGTTATAAGCCCTATGGCTGAGAAATTATCAAGTTTTTTTATTACGGCTTCCGCTCCTTTTAGCCTATCTGTGGAGTTGGTGCCTTTAAATATTTCATCTATGAGAAATAATACATTTCCCTTTTCAGCCTCTTCCAATATCTGCTTTATCTTTTTAAGCTCCGCATAAAAAGTAGAGGTACCTTCCCCTAAATCATCCATATTTCTCATGGAGGATATAATGCCTATTACAGGAATCTCCATATGAGAGGCCAAAACATAGCCCCCATTAAGCCCCAGAACCATATTCACCCCTAATGTACGTAAAAAGGTGGTTTTCCCGGACATATTGGAGCCTGATATAATGAATATTTTATCGTCAAGGCTTACATTATTGTTTACTCTTTCTTTAACGTTTATTAAAGGGTGTCCTAATTCCTCGGCAACTATTTTCTTTCCTTCCTTAATTGAAGGAATACTTACCTTTTCTTCTATAAGCTTAAGCGTGCCAAAGCTCATAAGGGATTCTATATGACCGATTCCTGTGAACCACTCTTCTATATGGCTTTCATATTTTACCCGCCATTTTTTAAGGGCAAAAGCGCAGTTATAATCCCATAAAAGCATTAAATTAAGAACAAAATATAAAATGCCATGTCTTTTTACGTTAATGGCCCCTATGATAAGGCTAAGCTCCTCCATGGCATCGGAAGCCTTTTTGTCCCCTATGATATATTTGCTTTTTATATTCTTTAAAAGAGGGCTTTCAAATGTTCTGCCTTCGATTAATTTAAACATTTCCACATAAGGCCTTGTTTTATAATTTTCATCGGCTATTCTGCCTAAATAGGAAAATAATTTTATCATCCCGAAAAGCCAAAGAAGCGCCTGGGCTGCAAATAATACAAAGAAAGCTATATAAAGCTCCGGTCTTTTAAGAATGAAGGAAAAAACAGTTACCACAACAGTAAAAACAGGCAGCACAAAAGTTATATAATCTAAAATGCCTGCTTTATTCTGCCCTTTTTCACCCTTTATAGCATTTATAATATTATTCATGTTTAAGTCTTTATTGACACGGCTTCCAAAACATTGAAGCTCCGTAACAAATTTAAGGTTTTCAGAAAGCTCTATAACCGCATCCTGCCTTGCATCAATTTCTTTACAATCTTGTTCCGGGTTTAAAAGATCTTCTGCAAAAAATCGTCTTCCAAGATAAGTTTTCGCCGTGTTTAAAAGCTGAAATACGGAGGATTTGCCTAAAATATCAATATCTTCACAATATCCGTGGCCCTTTTCCTTAAATTCTTCTCCCGTGTCTTTAAAGCTTGTCCAATTGCCGTCCATTCTGTCTATATAATCTTGAAATACCCTTTCCATACGTTTTGCATTTTCAAGAAATTGAACCGCCTTATGATGGACTACCATCAGCAGAAAATAAGCTTCAAAAAAGATAATCGTCAATAATATTTTAGGAAAATCGACGGATTTTATAGTCAAATAAAGGCACAGCAAAAAAAGCCCTATATCTATAAGCTTTATATATCCCAGCTTCGTATGCCATTTTTCATATTTTACCTGTATTTGCCTGGCTTCCTCTATGTTTTTTAAATATTCTTCTCTCATGGCTCCTCCGTCCTGCTTTATGGCTTAATTTATGCGAAGCGAACTTAAAAGCTTGTTTGTCCGCTATATTTATATTATTACAGTATACCATTTATTTGCAAAAGTCTAAAGCTCTTCCGCAATTAAACTTTTTTGAAGATTTTTATTCATAAGGGCTTCTTCTAAAGCCGGTCATTTTCCTAAAATTATTGCTTTCATAGAAGCCCTCCGCCTTTTCCGCCGAGAGCAAATCAAGCCTTGTATGAGGATAAAGAACTTGGCATAGATCAAGCAATGCTTTTCCTATACCTTTTCCCCTATAGGTATTTTCAATTAAAATTTCCGCTATATAAGTAGTAATTTCCCCGTCTGTCAAGGCACGGACAAGGCCAACTATTTTCCCTTCATGAAGGGCAATAAGGCCGATAGATGCGTTTTTCCATGCCCTGAGAGTATCCTCTGCCCTTTTTACATAGCTTAGCCAGCCTTCTTTTTCACATAATTTTTGAATTGAAGGAAAGTCCTCTTCAAGAAACTCTCGGATTAAAATGCCTTCCGGCAATTTTACAGAAGAAAGCAGCTCTTCTTTTATATCCTGTTTACCCATAGTGAACTCCTCCTTTACCTCTATATTTATTAAACGTAAAAATTGTCTTTTAGTTTTTACGTTTAATAAGTTTTCCTTAAATATATAGTAAATAAACTTGATTTTTCTAAATTTATTTACTATATATTTATATTTTTTACACAAAAAGCCCCGGAAAGCTATGCTCTCCGGGGCACATCTAAATCACTGATTACTCAACTTTTCCCCAATCTTTTAAGTATTCTTCTTTTGTCATGAGGGGCTTAAAGTTTTCTTTCACTTTAACTGCTTTTTCAGCTCCGTCATAAAGAAGGTCGATAAGGGTCATAGCCATACATTTTGCAGCGTCAATATAACCGGTCTGCTTATCGACAATCTCATAGTTTGAGCTGTGAGCAATTCCTTCAGAGCCAAAGAAATTGGAGTGCATTGCAGGCATGATGCTTGAAATATCACCTGCGTCTGTGGAGCCTGCCATGGCAGGGCCTTCGTAAAGAACCTTGTCCTCTCCGAATACTTCCTTCATGTTTTCGTACATAACATCAAATAAGTCGTTATTTACAACGAGAGGAAGGTAGCCGGGAATGTCTGTTATTACAGTTTCTGCACCTACTGCGTCGCCGCCGGCTTTTAATGCTCTTGAAACCTTAGCGTTTGCATCCATAATAGCGTCCATATTGGAGCCTCTTACATAGGTTTCAATACGAACATCAGCAGGAACAACGTTAACAAGATCGCCGCCTTTTGTGATAATCGGGTGAACTCTTATATGGTCTTTATCCTGGAATGTTTCTCTTTGCATATGTATTGCTGTAAGGCCTAAGGTCGCAGCATTAAGGGCGTTTATACCAAGATGGGGAGCGCCGCCGGAATGAGCTTCCTTACCTACATAGCGTACAAGCTTACCTAAGAAGCCGTTGCTTCCTGTACCGCAGCAGCCTAAGATTCCCCTTGCGTCTTTAGAAGAAGCATGCTGCATAATCATCATATCGATATCGTCCATCTTTCCGAGGCGAACGAATTCCTGCTTGCCGCCGAAGAAATGGATTTTGCCTTCCTGCTTCAGCTGATTTCTGTATTCAAGCTCTACAAATTCCTCAGCCGGAACAGCCATAAGAACGATATCACCTGAAAGCTCTTCCATAATTCCTGTGCCTGCAAAAGCGTAAGTAACACCCATTAAAGAGGCTACCATGGCATTATGTCCGCAGGAGTGAGCAGCGCCTGTAGCCTTGTCCGCACATCTGTGGCCCGGAGCAACAACTGCATCAAGCTCGCCCATAACGGCTACTTTAACTTTTGATTCCTTGCCTTTAAGGGGAGCGATGATTCCCGTTATGGCAACCTCATCTTCATATTGAAGATTCAGCTCGTCAAAAACCTTTTTCACTTTTGCTGCTGTTTTAAATTCTTTATAGCCAAGCTCTGGCTCGCCGAAAACAGAGTCGCCTATTTCGATGATTTTATCACGGTTTTTCTCAATTGCTTCACAGGCTCTCTTTTTAAGCTCTTCCCTAGAAACTGACACAAGCAAAACCTCCCATTTATTAATTTATAAATCAATAGTATCATTTACACGAAAATTTGTCAATATTTTATATTTGACGGATTTATCGATGACATTATTCGTGTATTTGCATAACCTAGATATGCATACAACTGTATCTGATACGCGATATTCACAACGGTATAGGGAATAAATCTGAAAAAAGAATAAATTTGCGCTATCTTGTTTTTTCTATATATTCAAGTATCTCAGCAGCATTGGAATCAGGCTTGGCCCTTTTGTAGACCTTCTCTATGATTCCGTCCTTATCAATAATATACGTCGTTCTTTCAACGCCCATATAAGTTTTTCCGTAATTTTTCTTTTCCTGCCATACATCATAGGCCTTTATGGCAGTAAGCTCCTCATCGGATAAAATTATAAAGGGAAGCTCATATTTTTCGGCAAAATTCATATGGCTCTTTACGCTGTCCTTGCTGATACCGATAACGGCAATGTCCTCGGCCTTAAATCCGTCATAAGCGTTTTTAAAAGCACAGGCCTGCCTGGTACAGCCGGGGGTATTGTCCTTGGGATAAAAATACAGCACTACTCGTTTTCCTTTAAAGTCGGAAAGACTTACTTTATTTCCGTTGGCATCCTCCAATGTAAAATCCGGAGCCTTTACTCCTGCTTCCAGCATAAAAATCCCTCCTGTATATTGATTATTATAAAGGTAAATTGCATTAAGCTTTATATAAAGTATAGCATAATTCAGAATATATATGAACTAATAATATTTATAAAGTGAAATTTTTTCCCTTAAGGGAAGGATTTATAGATAAATATTTTTTAGGCTCGTAAGCTTTAAATTGTTGATTCCATTAAAAAATAGTGTGTTGCAATTTATTTTGCAACACACTTTTTTTATTCATATCGCAATGCTTCTATTGGGTCAAGCTTTGCGGCTTTATTTGCAGGGTATACGCCGAATACGATTCCTATAGCTGCTGAAACGGCTACAACCATTGCAATAATTCCTGGAGAAATATAAGGCGTAACTGGAGAGCCTGTTACCATGCCGGCAATAGCCGCAAATGCCATACCGCCAAGATAGCCGAAGGCAATGCCTAATGCGCCTCCTATGGCTGTAATTATAATGGCTTCTACCAGAAACTGAAACTGAATATTCCAATTGGTTGCACCTATAGATTTTCTTATGCCAATTTCCCTTGTTCTTTCCGTAACGGAAACAAGCATAATATTCATAACCCCGATGCCCCCTACAAGAAGACTGATGCCTGCAACGATACCCATAAATAAGGTAAATACGCCTATAACCTGATCGGCTTCCTTAAGGTTATCTGCAACGGAAGATATTCTGTATTTATCCTCGTTGCCATGATTAAGCTCCATGATTCTGATGATATTATCGGAAAGGATTTTTATATCCTCAGGGTTTTCAGCTTTTACCTTTATTTCGCCTATGCTTTCACCCATTCCGAAAATATCCTGTAAATAAGTCATGGGAATTGTTCCTCTCGCAAAGCCATACATGGAGTAAAGCTGGCTCATAGAGTCACTTTTTGTTATGCCGATTACCGTAGGTGTAAGGGTAATCCCCCATAAACCGATTTCAAAGGTTTCTCCTATAACGTCTGTCCTTCCGAATACATCTCTTGCCAAATCCGCATCTATTATGATAACGCTGGCTCTGTTTTCAACATCCTTGGCGGATATCAGCCTGCCTGATTCAAGTTTTATATTATCCATATTCAGGTATTCCATATCTGCCCCGGTAAACATCATGCTTCTGGTGTCTCCGCTTAAGGTAGTGACCGCTTCTCCGCCTACCCCCATACTCTGAGACGCGCCTGCGGCTTTAACGCCGGGAATTTTTCTTATGGCTTCAATATCATCATAAGTAAGAACATCAACGCTTTCTATTTTTACTTCGCTTCTGGAATTCAGAGAAAGAGTTAATGTATCAAGACCCATTTCTTCAAACTGGCCTGTTATAGACTCTTTATACCCTTGCCCTACGCTTACAATCATAATAACGGAGGCTATACCTACGATTATTCCGAACATTGTAAGCAAGGAGCGCATTTTATTGCTTGTAATGCCGGAAAGAGCCGAATAGATGTTTTCAACTATATTCATAATAACTCCTCCTTCATTACTCGTATCTGAGCGCTTCTATTGGGTCAAGCTTGGCGGCCTTTCCTGCCGGGTATACACCGAAGGCGATTCCTACCAAAGTTGAAACCCCGCAGGCCAATGCAATATTTATCAGGGATATTGAGGGGATTATTTCCGCATTCATGCTGTTGCTCATAAATGTTCCGGCAGCTCTTGCGAGAAGCTGGCCGAGAATAATGCCCATGATACCGCCTATGAGAGACAGTGTTACAGATTCAAGAAGAAACTGGAATTTTATATTTCCTTCGGTAGCACCTAAGGATTTTCTTATACCGATTTCTCTTGTTCTTTCCTTTACGGATACAAGCATAATGTTCATAACGCCTACGCCCCCTACAAAAAGGGAAATCGCCGCAACAAATGCTATAAATGCCGTTATTCCGTTTAAGATAATATTGATTTGGTCAAAGCCGGATTCAAGGCTTTCTGCGTAATAATTATCCGTAGAATTATGGCGCACATCTAAAATAACCGTTATAAGCTTCGACATATCCTGAGTGCTTCTATCCTTATCTATGGATACGGCAAAGAAATCCACCGAGTCGCCATTGTCGTAATACTGGTCAAGAGATGTATAAGGAACTGTAACCAAAGCGCTTTTAAGAGGGGTGGTGCCCATTTCATCCATGGCGCTTGGGGTGGTATCCCCTTTTAAAATACCGATTATAGTATATTCTTCTTTTGCGCCCCATACGTCTAATTCTATGGTTTCTCCTACACAGTCTATATAGCCGAAGATCTGAACGGCCACATAAGGCTGTAAAACGGCAACCTTGCTTCCGTTTGCCACGTCATTTTGGCTTATGAAACGGCCCCTTTGAATTTCAGCGCTTTCAAGAATACCGTAATTTTCATCTGCGCCCAGAATGGAACCGCTTTTTGTCTTATCAGGCCTGAGAAGATCTACTGTTGCATATACTCCCTGCCTTATTAATGTAACCCTTGATATGCCGTTAATTTTTTCAATGGCGGCAGCATCGTCTGGGTCAAGCATATCATCATAAGATGATGTGGATTTGGGATAAACCTGTATAATTCTTTTATCCATATTATTAAGTGAATTAAATACCATATCCTTTACGCCCTGGCCTACAGAGGTTATCATAATAACGGAGCCGATACCTATAATGATGCCAAGCATCGTAAGCACCGAACGCATTTTATTGCCGTAGATGCTTTTAAGTGCCGAGGATATGCTTTCAAAAATATTCATTAATTATCCCTCCCCGCTTGGGTGGGGTTCTCTACCTTTTCATCGCTTATTAAATATCCGTCTTTAAAGGTTATGATCCTGTTGGAAAAATTGGCGATTTCCCTCTCATGGGTAACCATAACAATGGTTGCCCCGTCTCTATTAAGCTGCTGGAATATATCCATAATTTCCACGCTGGATTTTGAATCTAAGTTTCCCGTAGGCTCGTCGGCAAGAAGGATTGCAGGTCTATTGACAAGAGCCCTTGCAATGGCAACCCTCTGTCTTTGCCCGCCGGAAAGCTCGTTGGGTTTATGCTTTGCCCTGTCACTAAGGCCTACCTTTTCAAGAGCGGACATTGCCGCTTCTCTTCTTTCACTCTTTTTAACCCCGGCATAAATCATGGGAAGTTCTACATTTTGCAGAGAACTGAGCTTTGGCAGAAGATTAAAAGACTGAAATACGAAGCCTATTTTTTTATTTCTGATGGTGGCAAGATGGTTTGTTTTTAATCCCGCCACATTTTCCCCGTCCAGTATATACTCTCCGGCAGTTACGGAATCAAGGCAGCCTAAAATATTCATAAGGGTTGATTTTCCTGAACCGGAGGCCCCCATGATAGATACAAACTCCTTTTTATCTACGCTGAAATTAATGCCCTTAAGGGCTTCAACTTCTATTTTTCCGTTCCTATATACCTTGTGAAGCGCCTTAACATCTATTATCACTTGCCCTCACCTTCAGCTTCCGGCTGATCCCCTTCTGCCTCGGCATTTGCGGAAATCGGTGTTATTTTCATTCCGTCATGCATGTCGAAGGTAGGCTGGGCAACGATTGTTTCCCCTTCTGAAACGCCTTCGGCCTCCACCGTCATATCCGAATAAACGCCAAGAGTCACGATCCTTTTTTCAAGGGTATTATCTTCTTTTACTACATAAACAAAATTATCTCCGTTGCTTTCTTTTAATGTTGATAAAATAGGAAGAGCAACTACGTTTTCTTTAACCTGAGTTGTAATGATAGCTTCAAGAGAAAATCCAGGCTTTAAAAGCTTTGAAGCTTCCGATGGGTCTACGGTTATTTCAACAGGGATTACTGTTTCCATTCCCCCTGAGGAGCTTTGCTTCTGCTCTGCAATATAGCCTATTTTCGTAATTTTACCGGAGGCCCTTTCATCACCTAAAACAGAGCCTTTGATTTCAGCGACCTGGCCTGTTGCGATTTTTGCCGCATTTCTTTCGTTTACATTGACCTTAACAACGAAATCCTCAATATTGGATATTTCCATAAGGGCCTTATCCGTAGGGGTTATTGCACCTTTAGAAATATTAAGCTCTGTTACGGTTCCGTCAATAGGGCTTATAATTTCATACTGAAAATCGGCAAGGTCTTTTCTAAGCTCATCCACTCTTAATCTCATCTGCTCTACGGAAATCTGCCTTTGAGCAACAGTGTTTTTAGACTGCTGGGTTGAATTTTTGTTCACAAGCTGGTTATATAAATTATTCTGGTATGTAAGGTTATCCCTTAAGCTTTCCATGGTCTGAACATTTTGAGCATAGTCATTTTTCTTGGATACAAGAAGGTTTTCAGCAGTTTTCAGGGCATCTTCGGCTGTCGTAAGCTCATCTTTGCTTGCTGCCCCTGCTTCATAAAGGAGCTTTGTATTTTCCACCGTCTTTTTAGCGTCTTCTACGGCCTTCTCCTGATCCTTTAAATCTCTTTCAAGTCTGTCTATTGCATATTCCTGATCCTTTATTTTATCCTCTGCGGATTTTATAGACATTCTTGCGTTTTCAAGGTCGGTTTCAGATGCCGGAATGGTTTCCTGATTCAGTGAAATTTCTGCGCTTTTAAGGTTAAGCTCGGCTTCTCTTAACTGGTTTTCGATTTTTTCTCTGCTTTTTTCTTTATATCTCAGAAGAACATCGCCTTTTTTAACCATATCATTTTTTTCCACCAGCACCTCCTCAACCTCAGCATTTGTGTTGGCAAAAATAAGCTCGCTGTTTAAAAGAGACACCTCTCCTTTAGCAGATACGGTAGTTGTAATCGTATCTCTTGAAACAGTTTCGACCTGAACCGGAAAGCCTATATTTGAAACCTTGGATTTCAGATATTGGCTGCCCATATAAACGGCCGCTATAGCGGCAACCGAAACCAAGCCGATTATTAGGATTTTTTTCTTTTTCATATTGCTCCTCCTGAAATTATATTAATTGTAAATTAACCGTAAAATACATTTAAGCCGTGTTTTTCTGATTTGACAGTGCATTATCCATATGCGCTGTGGAAACAAGAAGAAAGAGGCTCATTTACCTTTATTAATTTACGCAAGTTGAAAAATTTTGAAACAAGGCCGAACCTATAAAGTATACGACAATCGATTAAAAATGTCTTTAAAAAGTTTCCAAATGCTTTAATTTAATAAATTGTTAAGTTTTTGGGCAAACATTGCTTTTGCAGATAATATAGTAAATTTACTATATTATCTGCAAAAGCAGAAGATTTAATAATACAGATAATGACAAATGCTTTCCTTCTCTTGATATCAATAAATGCCGGATATGGCTTTCACATAAAATTGGCAAAAAAACATCAAAAACAAGAAAACTATAGTAGGAAATATCAACAAAACCCCCGGTATAGTTTTTCTATACCGGGGGTTTTTCATTAATTTAATACATGGTCTTATGACTTCATAACTGGAAGTACTTCGGAGCCGTCACGTACCAAGGCTATTTTTACAGGCCCTTGAGTATCTTTTAAAATATATTCAATTTCTTTTCCTATATCTGTTATCTTCTTGATTCCGGCCCGTTTAAGCTCATCTTCTGTAAGGCCTTCCGTATACATCATCGTATCAAAATGCTTCATCTGCTTTCCTATCATGAAGCCTACGGAAACCGCCAGCGGGTCCTCTTCGGCACTTTCATCAGGGGATTTAAGCCCTCTCATACCCATAAAATCAAGATATTCAGGGTGAGGTCCTACACCTTCTTCACAGGGCCCCGACATGATTACGGTTCCGCCTTCTTTTACCATTTTTACGGAAGCGTTCAAGGCTTTTGTTCCCTGCCAGAAGTCAAAAGAATAGGGTTCCATATCGGCAATTACAATATCAAATTTTTCTTTTATGGGAACGCCGTATATCTTTTCTGCTTTTTTTACCCCTTCTCTGTGAGCCTTTACATAATCCCCTGCAACGCAGTCTATAAGCTTACATTCTCTTGAAAGTACCGTATTAATGATAAAGGTAAGGCCCATCTCTTTTGCCCAGCTTTCCACCTCATGGCGCACAGGGTTTTCAACGGTTCCAAAAAGAGCTTCTTCGTGAAGAGCGGCCTGCATATGGAATTCTGCAACGGAAGATTCGTCGGCAATACCGGGAAATACAATTTTTGCTCCCCCTGACCAGCCGAGAGTATTATGAGGAACAATATTTCCTATGCCGATTCTGATATCTGCTTCCATAGCTGATTTTTGAACGAGAACAGGGTTTCCTTTTGTAGAGGTTCCGATTCTGATGCTTGCATCGTCTGAAGAAAACTGGGATTGTACGACTTTAATGCTTAAAGCATAATCTCCAAGCTTGGCAGAAAGCTCTTCGTCAGTCATCTTTCTATGGCTTCCCAATGCGATAAGGATAAAAATATCTTCTTCAGATATCCCTGCTTTTAAAAGCCTTGGCATAAGCGCATCAAGAATAAGCCCCACAGGTGTAGGCCTTGTTATATCGTCGCTTATGATACATATTTTATGGCCCTTTTTTACAATATCCTCGATTTTAAAAGACCCGATGGGGTTTTCCAGCGCAGTGTTTATAATAATTTCAGGCGCTTCAGAGGGTTCATGATGAGAAAGGGCCACTTCCACTATCTCTGCATTTTCCGGCAAATCAAAATACAGCTTTTCCTTGCCGTAGGCAATCCATGATTTCATATTTACCCACCCTTTCTTATGATTAAAAAAACAATTTTCGTCTGAATACAAAATAAGCTTAAGAAATGTTTTTAAGAAAGGCTCTCAATCATGGGCTTTAAAAACGCCGCACTTTTTTTAAGGGCAATATCCTGATCAGGTCGCTGGAAAACCTCTACGCTTACCCAGCTGTCATATCCAACTTCCTTCAGTTTTTTGATAAAGGCTTCAAAATCAAGTTTGCAGTTTCCCGGATAAAGCCTGTTGCTGTCGGCAAGGTGAACATAAACAAAATAATCTTTCGCATCTTCTATGCTTTTAAGGGAATCCTTATCATCTATAAACATATGGTTGCTGTCAAGCATGAGTTTAAAGGAAGAAAGGCCTATTTCATCTACTATGGCCATGCCTTCCTGAGTAGTGTTTATAAAAGAAGCGGCAATAGAATTCACCGGCTCAAGGGCTATAACAATCCCTTTTTCCCCGGCATATTGGCCTACTGCTTTCATGCCTTCTATTGAAAGGGCTCTTTCTTTTTCATGGTCGCCCCCAAGGGAAAAGCCGCCTCTTACCCGGCCTATATTAACGATTCCGCAATCTAATTTTACCGCAAGGTCAACGGCGTCTTTCACTCTTTTTACGGCCTCTTTACGCTTTTCCTCTTCTGGATGGTTAAAAGTAAGGCCCGACTGGCCGAACACCTCTCCTGTACAAATCATGGCAACAGGCAAATTATATTTATCTGAAAGCTCTTTTATCCGTGAAGAATCTACCATGGAGGGATTATCCACCATAAGCTCCACACCCTCATAGCCGTTTTCCAAAAGGGCCTTATAGGAATCTTCCAAATCCGCCTGATAAGCTGTTACACCCGGTGCTTTTTTTACTTCAGGAGTAGAAATCTGATAGCATAAACGCACAAAATCAGTCCTTTCGTTATGTATACTTATTAAACTTAAAAAGTCTTTTCGTTTTTAAGCTTAATAGGTTTTCCTTTAATTTATAGTAAATAAACTTGGTCTTTTTTCAGGTTTATTTACATAGTGAAATAAATTAATCACAGTAACAAAAACCGTATATTTTATACTTAGTTCATCTAAAAACACTTACAGCAAAGCTAGGTAAACATTCCCTTGTAGTCAACAAAGATCTTTTTATCTTTGTTGGATATAAATAGGTTTTTCTTGCTGTCTCAATCCTTTTTTACTTTAATAATCAAATTCAGTGCTTGCCATTTTGGTATAAGTAACAAGGATGAAAAGATGCAAATTAACTATATAGTTAATTTACTGAAAACATATGAAATACATTATTGAGCTTTAAACTGCCTTTTATTTTAAAGTTCAGTAAGTATAAGGAGGCGCTCACTTGAAAACCATTTACAAGCTTTGCTTGTATCATTTCCAGGCTCGCTTATCATAAATAATAAAATTAAAAACGTTACGGATTTTTAAAAACTTTTCAGTAATTCTATAGTAATTTTCTCATAAAGAAGAAACAAAAACCCATATACTATAGTACTCAAAAGGCAAAAATCCTTTCAAATTTTACATATCTGAATTTATGGCAACAGACTTCCCCCATATTTTAAGGAGAAGCCTGTAATCATCTTTTTACTTGCTTACATACTGATATTCTGCGGCGTCCTTATCAACTTCCGCTCTGTCCCAATCGTTAATTTTTTCAACAAACTGATTTGTAAAGCATTTTTCAAGAGGCACTTCTTCCGGAACGATTCCCATACGTACATAGTCTTTCATCATAAGGTTCCAAGAGTCGTCGCTGTGCTGTCCTATGGTGTTTCCTTCCATAACCTCTTTTCCGCCTGTCATGAAGTTAACGGATGTCTGAACGATTTCTTCAGCTGTATCAAGGTCAACTAAAAGTGAAGTCCAGTTGCTTATGATTATGTCTGCGGCTGCTCTCGGGTTTTTGTAGCAGAAGTAGCTGCCCTTTGCAAGCGCTCTTGAAAAGCCTTCTACTAATTTAGGATATTCCGCAACAAGCTGTGTGCTTGCAATAATGCTGTTGGAGCTTGATTTATAAACTTCCTGTCCGCTTAAATAGCGGATATTAATGCCTTCTGCCTTCCACTGCTGCCATTCACCATCCCATGTCCAAACGGCATCAACGGTTTTTTCAGTAAGCTGCTGTACACGGGCGTCGCCTACAGGGATCATTTCCACCTTGCTTGAATCAACGCCTGCAGCTTCAATAATAGGAATAACCTGATTGGCTGTGGTAGGCGTCATTGTTCCTATTTTCTTTCCTTCTAAATCTGCTATGGTTTTAATGTCACTGTCTTCCATTACGGCAAAGCCGAAAATGTCTACAGGATACCATTGGAATACAGAGATAATGTCCATACCGCTTGCGATACCTGCTGATGTAAGGTGAGGCCCGGGGGTTGAAAATTCAACCTGATTGGCCGCAACCATTCTTGTGGCGGAGCTTGAATAGCTCTGTTCAAAAACAACGTCGATACCTTCTTCATCAAAATATCCCATTACCTGAGCGATAAGAAGAGGGGACCATGTGAAACCTGCTACCGGTGCTGTAAAACCTACTCTTACGATTTCATTTCTGCGGAGTTTTCCGTCGGTGCCTTTTGCCGGAGCCTCTTCTGAAGCCTTAGGCTCTTCCTGCTTTGCTTCTTCCTGTTTCGGCTGTTCCTGCTGTGGCTGGGCATTTCCGTTTCCTCCGCATGCGGTAAGGGAAAGCATCATGGCCGCTGCTAATAATACTGCTAACGTTCTTTTCATAATTATTATTTACCTCCTTTTTAATACTATGGATTCAATTCCATTTATCAACATGTAAAACGTCACGCTTATGAACACCATGACGTAAACATACGCAAAGGCCACATCTACCATCATAAACTCCGTATGATAGGCAATCTGGGGGCCAACCCCCACGTTGCCGCTTACAAGCTCCGCACCTACGGCGGAAGTTGTCGCAAAGATCGTGGCAAGCCTCATGCCGGTAAAAACATTCGGCAGGGCGGAAGGAATAAGAACTTTAAAAAATGTCTGCAATTTTGTTGCCCTGAGTGATTTCATAAGCTCATACCGCTCAACCGATACGCTTCTTACACCGGTCATTGTACTCATCATATTGATGGGGAAAGAAGAAAGCGCAACCGCGACAATCTTTACGGAAATACCAAATCCCATCCAAAGCATTAAAAGCGGTACCATAATAATTTGAGGCGTAACAATCAAAAATATTACATAAGGACTGATCGCCTTGTCTAAGAACTTGTTGCTTGTGAATATAAGCGCCAGAGAAATTCCCGCAGTAACGCCGATTACATAGCCTATTAAAATTTCCTGAATGGTGATAAGGGTGTTAGGCCATATCACATCCATCTGTGAAATCAAAGTGCGTATGGTATCCGACGGCTTTGAAATAAGCCATGCAGGCATATCAAGCGCAACCACAAGAAATTCAAAAGCAGCGAAAACAAAACCAAAAACCAGAACAGGCGCTAATAAATTAAACGTTCGTCTGGCAATACCCTTTTCTGCCATAAAAACCTCCCCTATTTAACGGTCGAAAGATCGATCTCTCCGATAAGCGCAGTTATTTTTTCCTCATATTCGATGAATTTGGGATCTGCAATTATGGATAAATCCCTTGGGTATGGGAGATCTATCTTAACTTCCTCAAGAATTTGACCGGGATTCGTAGACATAACGTATACCTTTGAGGACATAAGCACGGATTCACGAACATTATGGGTTATAAACACGATGGTCTGGCTGAGCTTTTCCCATATGCTGAGGGTCTCTAAGTCAAGCTGTTCCCTTAGCATATCATCAAGGGCACCGAAGGGTTCGTCCATAAGAAGAATCTCCGGCTTAATGGCCATCCCTCTTAAAACTCCTACCCTTTGAAGCATTCCGCCTGAAAGAGCCGACGGCCGAAGGTCTGCACACTGGCTTAACCGCCCTATTTCTATAAGCTCGTCTACGTATTTATCCCATTCTTCGCCTTTAAGCCCTACTATTTTCTGTGGAAAAGCGATATTCTCCCGTAAAGTAAGCCATGGAAGGAGATTCGGCCTTTGGAAAATAAATCCCATTTTACGAATTACCGACTTTGGAACATTCTTTTCATACTTATAGCCGTCTACGATAATTTCTCCTGAGGTAGGCTCTATAATATCGCATATCAGCCGGACAATCGTCGATTTTCCGCAGCCGGAAGGGCCTACGATAGACACAATGGATTTTTCAGGAATCGTTATATTTATATCCTTTAATGCGTGTATCGTCTGACGCTTCGTCTTGTATATTTTATTAACATTATTCAGAACAATTTTATCCATTTTACCCTACCTCACTATCGTGTCCAGGTTACGAGTTTCTTTTCAAAAATTTCTACGATTAGAAACATAACGCGGCCTGTAATACCTACAATCAGGATACAGCCCCATACAATAGGCATTTTCAAAAGCCCGCTGAAATACTGAACAGCAAAGCCCATGCCTACCTTTCCTGCAATAAACTCTATACCTATGGTGTTAAGGATTGAAAATGTACAGCCAAGGCGAAGCCCTGTAAAAATCTCCGGCAAAGCACTTGGAAAAACAAATTTAAAGAATCTTTGGGCTCTTGTTGCTCCGTAGCTTTCCGCAAGGTCCAGAAGCCTGCTTTCAACATTTACAAAGCCTGAAAGGGTATTCAGCGTAATAATAGACGCTACGTTCATAAATACGGGAATAGCCCTGTATTCTATGTCAAAGCCTACCCAAACCATGTATATCGGTATAATTACCATAGTAGGCAAAGTAACAAGAACCGTAATCAGAGGAGAAAGTGCCCTTATGGCAAGCTTTGACTGGGAAATTAAAGACGCCAGCAAAATTCCGAAAGATACCCCTGAAATATACCCGATGGCAATGATTTTTACGGTAGCAAGCCAGTGAACAAGAAGCTCTGATTTAAAATACTTCATCGTTTCTTTTACTATAATATGGGGCGCCGGAATAACCACAAAAGAGATATCAAAGATATAAACTGCGGCTTCCCAGAAAATAAGTATAATTAAGAGCATCATCAGGCCGGGCCAGCTATTTCGCCATGAGCTTGAAAGTCTGTTTTTTAAAGCGTTTTTATCTTTCATACGCACCCCTCTTCCTTCTGCTCCCGCTGATACTGCCTGCTTACGATTTCGATCATCTGCTTACGAAGCATCTGGAACTGGGGATCGAAAGCAACTTCTTTCGTACGCTTGTTAAAGGGAATATCTACATTTACAATGTGCTCTATTCTTGCCGGCTGTTCAGAAAGAACTAAAATACGGTTTGAAAAAAGCAGTGCTTCGTCGATGCTGTTGGTAACAATTACAATGGTGTTTTTACTTCTTTCAAATATTTGAAGAAAATCCAGCCTTAACTTTTTGCGGGTAAGAGCATCTAACGCGCCGAAAGGCTGGTCAAGAAGAAGAAGGTCCGGCCTTAAAGCCAGTGCCCTTGCGATTCCTACACGCTGCATCATTCCTCCCGAAAGCTCCTGAGGGAGGGCCCTTCTGTAATTTGAAAGTCCTACGATTTCAAGGGCCTCGTCAATACGTGCCTTATTATCGGCTTCGTCCTTAAAATAGTGCATTTCCAGCGGAAGCTTCAAATTATCTTCTACGGAACGCCATGGCTGAAGATTATTCTCCTGGAAGACAAAGCCGATGCGTTGTTTAATGGATTTCGGCATTTTCTTCGAGCAGTCTGTTCCAAAAACAGAAAGACTGCCTTCATCTGCCTGTGTTATGCCGCCTAATATTTTCAGAAGAGTGGTTTTACCGCAGCCGCTGGGGCCCATAATACCGATTACCTCCTGAGGAGCGGCGGAAAATGAAAATTTATCTAAAATGACCTGCTTTTCCTTTTTTCTGGAAAAGGCCTTGCTAACGTCAGTTATTTTAAAAACCGACTCACCCATCATTTTGCCTCCCTACTTTAAAGAATACAAACATCCTTGCCCCGGCGTCTGATGGCAAATTCCCGACAGCAGTTTTCTTCGCTTTTTGTTTCTTTTCCGTTAACCACATCAATCATAAAATCATACATGCGCCCTGCAACAGTCTCAAGGGTTTCGCTTTCGTAAACTACAGTTCCTGCGTCAACGTCAATCAGGTCCGGAAGATTCTTTGCAATCTGCGAATTGCTTGAAACTTTGATTACAGGCATTATGGGGTTTCCTGTAGGAGTACCTCTGCCTGTTGTAAAGAAACAAAGCTGCGCTCCTGATGCTGCCAAAGCAACCATAGACTCTACATCATGCCCGGGGCCTTCCATGATAACAAGCCCCTTGGACTTGGGAATTTCGCCGTGATATACCACTTCGGAAATTGGTCTCGAACCGCCTTTTTTAATGCAGCCAAGGGATTTTTCTTCAAGGGTCGTAAGCCCGCCTTCAATGTTTCCGGGGGAAATATCCCTTAAATTATTGCTCCCCACTCTGGCTAAATTCGATTCCGTCTCGTCCATATATTTCTTAAGCAGTTGTCTTGTTTCATCGTCTTTACAGCGTTCATAAAGATCTTCTTCCGCCCCTATGAACTCTGTAAGCTCCGTAAGAAAGGCTGTGCCTCCTTCGTCAACGACCCTGTCAACCATAAGACCCAAAGCCGGATTTGCCGTAAGGCCGGAATAGCTGTCGGAAGCGCCGCACTGAGTGCCTACAAGAAGGTCGGATATTTCCATGGGCTCTCTTTCCATTTTTTCAAGCTTTAAAAGATACTCATCTATGATTTTTCCGGCGGATTCAATAGTGTTTTTCATGCCGCCTTCCTTTTGTATCACTAAGCATGCGGTTAAATCATTTGTTTCCTTTGTCTTTTCATATACATAGGAAATTTTTGCCGTTTCACAGCCAAGACCTATGATTAAGGCAGCCCCTACATTGGGGTTTGAAGCAACACCTGCAAGGGTTTTTTCAATCTCCTCATTGCTTACATAATCAAAGGTGCAGCCATAAGGATGGCTTATGGTCATTATTTTATCTCCGTAAATGCGCCCGAGGGCTTCTACAACGCCATTGGCGCATACTACAGTAGGTATTACCAGAAGGTGATTGCGGATACCAAAGCGTCCGTCTTTTCTTTTATAACCCATTAGCTTCTGCATTTTTATTCACCTGCCTTTTCTTTTCCCCGGCGGCTCAGAAGATTATGCACATGAACATGCTCTCCCACACAAACATCCGCCGACATAACCCCGATAGAGGCTCCATACTTAAAAGCAGTTTCTCCCTTTTTAATGTCTTTTACCGCAAATTTATGGCCCATGGGGATTCTTTGCCGGCAAATAATCTTTTCTTCAATATAAGGGTCGTTTATCTCAAAGCCTTCTTCCATATCTAAAAGGGCCGTAGCCACATTGTCCTTAGGGTCCAAAACTATAAATGCTTTCATAGGGGTCTCCTCCTATTCAGGTTTTACGATTTCTAAAAACTCCTCGTCTGTAAGCACTCTTCTCTTAATCCTGGATACTTCTTTAACCTTTGCAAGGGTTCCTTCAAAGTCAAATGTATCGTCATAGGAAACGCCAAGCTTGTCAAGATAATACTGGATATTATCTTTTCCGCTGGAACCGCCTAAAACAATATGAATAGGCTCTCTGCCTGTTACGGTCGGAAGGTAAGGGGCCATTGCAGCACTTATTCCCGCGTTTTCCATACGGGTTTTGGCCTGAACAACCACGCCTGATTCAAGCCAGAAAAGCTTTTTGCCGGTTACAGGCTTATTTGGCGGTGTTACGATTCTTGTGATTTCTTCAATGCGCTTTGTTATTTTATCTACATACTGAATATTCGTTCCTGATTCAATATTTAAAAGCACTTTCAGCGCTGTAATAACCTCTTCTGTAGCAACGTTTCCTGTACGTTCCCCAAGACCGTTTATGGAAGAATGGATTCCGTCAACGCCTGCATATACAGCCTCTAACACAGCACCCATAGCCATACCGAACTCATTATGTACATGGAATTCCATAGGGCATGAAAATTCCTTTTTAAATTCTCTTACAGCCCTGCCTACGGCTCTCGGTGTCGCTACGCCGAAGCTATCGGTAAATACCACGGATTCAACAGGAACTCTCTTTACGATTTCCCTGTAAACGCGCATTACGCTTTCAAGAGGACTTCTTGTTACGTCCCAGCCCATAAATGTAACTTTCATTCCTTTATTAAAGGCATGGTCAGCAGCCTTAAGCACCCTGTCTATGACCTTCTGTTCGTCTGCATTGTAACCGTAAACATTGGTATAAGGATTTACCGCATGTTCAACAATGACTCTGCTAAGTTTTGCCTCTGCTGCATAATCAATATCATCGGTTCTTGCCCTGCAAAAGCCTACAAGCTCGGATTTAAGGCCCATTTCGCTAAGTTTCTGGGAAGCTCTTACAATATCTTCCGAAACAATCGGCATTCCTACTTCAATGCTTTTTACGCCTAAATCATTAAGCATCAGCGCTATTTCCATACGCTCTTCTTCAGTCCAGTTAAGCCCTACAGTCTGCTCCCCATCACGAAGGGTAACATCATGGATATAAATGCTTTTAGGCAATGTGTCTGTCATAACACCTTCTTCAAAGTTCATAGGGGACGCCCACTTTGTTTCGTCATACCAAGGCGTTCCTTGCATTTTAAAATCATCAAATTCTTTAAACATATAAAGCCTCCTTAAATCAATATCTTCTTAAACCTACAAAGTAATTTCAGTAAATTTCTTAAAATTTATACCTAAGTAAAATAGTTTAATTACAGGAACAAAAACCGTATATTTCATACTTACTGAACCTGAAAACATTTATAGAGAAGCTGTAAAGAGTTTTCAGGTAAACGTTCTTTTATAGTCAGCAAAGACCTTTTCAGCTTTGTTGACTATGAATGGTTTAATATAAGTGCTTCTATTATATTGAGCCGTTCATGAAAAATAGGTTTTTGTTACTGCCTTAAGGCTATTTTACTGTATACGCAGATTTGATTTTGTTTAAACGAACTGATTAAACAAAAGCAAATTCACGTAAGACTGTTATGCATTATTTTTGCTTAGCTCATAATTCAAGCATGCAAGATAAAGGGTTCGCATTCTTTCGTCTTCACTTGCCGAACGGGAGGTAAAAACCACTGGGCAGGAGGTTCCGTATAAAACCCCGGCAGCAGGCAATCCTGCAATGTAAATCAGCCCTTTGCAAAGTAAGTTTCCTGAATCAAGGTCCGGCATAATAAGTGCATCTGCGTTGCCGGCTACGTCATTTTCAATTTTTTTAAGGCTTGCAGCCGCCTGAGATACTGCATTGTCAAGGCCTAAGGGACCGTATACGAAGCAGTCGTTCCTTGATTTAAAGCATTCCGTAAGGTTTTTAGCGTCCACAGTGGATTCCATTTTAGGGTTTACATTTTCCACACTTGAAACTACTGCAATACGAGGCTTTTCTATGCCAAGCTTCTTTAAAAAATCTATGGTATTATCCGTAATATGTATTTTTTCCTCTAAAGAAGGTTTGATTGCAATGCTTGGGTCGGATATGAAAAGAGCGCTTCCATCGGGCTTGTGTATCGCATATATATGGGAAATCCTCCGGCCCGGCATCATCAGCTTATTTCTTATAATCCCTCTGAGAAGCTCATCGGTATGGATACTGCCCTTCATTAAAATATCGCATTTTCCGTCATTTATAAGCTTACACGCTATATCTGCAGCGTCTTCTGTCCTGGAAGGAATCATATTTACGTCTTCTTCCTTAAGGCCGCTCAAAGAAAGGGCGGTTTTGATTTTTTCCTCTTCTCCTACAAGCCACAGCTTTATAATGCCTTCTTTATAAGCTTCTTCAAGCATTCTTATAATAACGCCGTCATAGGGGGCAGCGACCGCCAGCCTGTATCCGGCTTTGGAATTTTTTATTTTTTCATAATATATATTTAAATTGATGCTCATAATACCCTCCCCGAAGGATAATGAAGCCTTTCTACTTCTCCTTCTAATGCGCCTAAGGTTCTTTCAATGAGGGCCTCCATTTCAAAGCTTCCGGGATAAATTCTGACAGAGGCACAAGGCGAAAGCACAGCGCTTAATTCCTTTGTTACATATTGGGAATGGGCTATTCCTCCCGTAAGAGCCGCTCCGTCTATCTTGAAGTCTGCAACGGCTAAAAGAGCGCCCATGCTTTTTTTCTGCTGGTATACATAGGCTTCAAGAAGAATTTCACATTCCTCGTCTTTTTCCATTGCTTTTTCTTCTAAAATATCAAAACGTTTGGTTCCTAAATAAGAATAGATTCCGCCTGAGCCTTCCACCCATTTTGAAACCGTTTCAATGGGATTATTGCCGCAGAGGCGAAGCATTTCCGTCATAGGCAGGCTTCCTGAGCGCTCCGGCGTAAATGCCCCTTCAAAATCATTTATAAGGTCTACCATTTTCCCATTAATATGGAGGGAAATACTTGCTCCGCCGCCCATATGGGCAATTAAAAAACGGGATTCTTCATATTTTCTTCCCAAATCTTCTGCAAGCTTTCTTGCAACATATTTTGAGTTAAGCGCATGGCCTAAAGATTTTCTTTCTGTGCCTTTAAGGCCGGAAATACGGGCCACAGGGCTAAATTCGTCTACTGAAATAGGGTCTACTACAAATACGGGGCAATTGGATTGCTCTGCTAGTCTTTTCCCTACAAAAACTGAAAGGCGAGAGGCATGGTCGCCCTCTGTTGTTCTATTAGAGTCCGAAAGAAGTTCGTCATTCACCTCATATGTACCGGAAGGTATGGGGCGGAGCCTTCCGCCACGGCAAGCAACGGCTCCGCATTTTGAAATATCTGCCCCTTCCTCCCTAAGCCAATCTTTAATTGCTTTATATCTGAAATCAATTTGCTCCCCTACGGGAAGACTAAGCTCAGACTCACTATGGGAAAGTTTCTTCTTTAAAAGCCTTCCGTCTGAAAGCCTTACTCCTGCTTCACTGGAGGTAGAACCTAAGTTCACACCGACTATTATCCTCTCTTGATTTTTCATAATTCAACGCTCCGGTTCTTTTTATTTTTTGCTGGAAGCTCCTGATATGGCACGTTTTGCCTGTTCGCTTTCGTACATGGCCAAAATCTGTTTAAGCATTGTTACAGATGTGGCCTGTAAAGCATTTTTATATTCTATTATGATTTTTCCTGTTTCTTCGAAGGCTTCCCTGTCTTTTTGCAAAGCATATTTTGATACTACGAGAACTTCCACATTGTTCATTACAGTATGGAAATCTTCCATATCGTTAAGGCTTGCGGTAAAAAGCTTTTTCTTTGGTATCCCCAAATCGACCAGTACATTTAAAAGACCTTCTGTTCCGCTGGGGTTTATACATACGATTGCAATATTAAAGGAGCTGTCAAGCTGTCTTATCTGATTGACCACCGAAAGATAAGGGCCGAAATCAAGGGCATATATATTTTCTTTTTTAAGCTTGCTTTTTACCTCGGCATAATGGCCTATGGTTGTCATAATAATGTCATATTTTTCAAGCTCCAGGCCTTCCCCGCCTTTTATAAGCCTTTCATCGTCAAGCAAAATACCATCTACGTCAAGCTCTACCTCTCTTTGAACATCTTCGATATATTGCTTAAGAGCATAAGGGTTACAGTCTACAAAAAGGCCTTTCCTTTTTGGCGCGTCGCCCCTAATCATTTCGGCAAAGGCCATGGCAACGACTTCATTGCTGTCAAAGCCCAAAGTGTTTGCCTTCTGAAAAAGCTCCGATATAATCTCCAGAAGCGTTTCCGTCTGCTTTTGCTTCGCTACATCCATTCCGCCTTTCACAAATGTGCCGGAAGATGCAAAGGTCTCCACAATACCTTCTTCTTCAAGCTTCAGATAAGCTCTTGAAATGGTATGCCTATTTACATTTATAAGGTCTGACATCTGTCTTACGCTTGGAAGTTTATCGCCTACTGCAAGTTCCCCTGCCAATATTTGATTCTTTATTTGCATATAAATCTGCTCGTGAATAGGAATGCTTACTTTCTTATCCACTCTAACGCCAAAATCTGCGTTCATCCAGTACCCCCACAATCTATATAAAGGCTCAGATATGTAAAATAATATATCCGGCACTATTATTTATACCAGATAATTTAATTAAGTACAACCTGAATTCTCAATCAGCTTCCATATAAATATCTTAAATCGCCTGATTATACCTATAATCTGGCAAACAGAAGAATAAGATCCGTCTGTCCCTATCAAAGGATACAGTAGTTTATAAATATCCTTTGTTTCCCAAAGCTTATACTGGTATATTTATCATGACGATTTTTAACTGAATCTGTTACCACATATTATGCCAGTTAAGTATCGTTTATGCAATACCTTAACATGGATTTTGTTATCCTACTGATTATTTTTAATTTTTATATACTTTTTAAATATAAAACAAGGCTTTAAATCGATAATTTATATGCAAAACTTCTAATTTGTTAGATTTAAGTAATTTCAAATTTTTGCATTATGTAAATTTCCGTAAAAACCAAAAACACAAATCCACACCATTTAACTAT
The DNA here is from genome assembly GCF_940670685.1 of Anaeropeptidivorans aminofermentans. Taxonomy (GTDB): domain Bacteria; phylum Bacillota; class Clostridia; order Lachnospirales; family UBA5962; genus Anaeropeptidivorans; species Anaeropeptidivorans aminofermentans. The sequence goes on from NZ_OW711693.1 coordinate 3,065,808, forward strand.
GACAATTTTAATCGAATCTTTCATTATTTTGTCCTGAAACTTATACCAGAATGAAAATTCCCCATAGATTGTAAAGATGGTTTATATCTTTACAATCTATGGGGAAACTCTTTTGCCATTGAAATTTACTATATGTATTTACTGTTCTTTTTTCTTTTTTTCTGCCGCTTCGGCTATTTTCTGCCTTAAATCGTTTTTAAGATCCTCTGCTCTCTTTTTAAGCCTTGGATTAATATTTTGCTCCGCTACAATCTCATATATCCATCTTGAGGATTTTTCATACTCACCGCATAAATAGTTAATAGCACCTATTAAGTATCTATAAGTATAGTTATCCATTGTGCATATGGGAAATTCCTCCTCGGTATATGCAGCTTCAAAACCTAATGCGGCAGACTCTAAAAATTTCATTTCTTTTTCTTTATCCCCTAGGTCTCTGAATAACCATGCGGTCTTTAAACATAAATAGGCCTTTTCGCTTTTCAGCGATTCCTTTATATCGGCACAGAAAAATGCCTGCTTTATCATTGCTAAAGTTTCCTTTGCAGTATAGACTGCAGGATACTTTACCGAAGTGTACTGCTTGCTAAGCTCAGTAACAAGCTTATCCCTTTGAGCCCTCTTAAGAGTATCAAAAAATATGGCATCGGCGGCGTATCCACATTGGCTGCAGGTGGTTATGTCGTAATACAAAGGGTCCACAGGCTCATAATAATGCCTTAAATCAATATCCGAACCCACGTTTTTTATTTTTATCTTACGCACTATGGAATGTTTAAAATGGCTTTCGCAAACCGGGCAAGTGGCCTCTTTTTCCACTACATATCTCTCATTAATCAGTTCTTCAGCCGTTTTATTGGTTTCACTCAAATTCATCATTCCTTTAATGGTATATTAGCAGTCTAATTTCACTGAATAATTATATTATAGCATAAACTTGTTTTTTCTCATACATTTCTTTAAGAATTTCTGTATTTTACGCTAACATACAAAAAGCATGAATATTAATTTTATATAAATGATGTTGAAAACTTAAAGCGCTTTATCCATCGGTTTTCTTTTATTCTGTACTTCATAAGCATAAAATGATAAAATAAATCAATGCCCTTTTATTTCTGATTATTTGCATTTAAAGGGCTTAATTTCCATATATATGGGTAAAATCAACTTAAAGGAGGATATACAATGGAAGAGATTAAATTAGAACTTTCCCCGGGTCCGGAGCTTGTGCCAAATACATTGAATTCTATTGAAAAGGAAGCGAAAACCGAAAGCAACGCCCTCTCTTTTGAAGGCCTCACTGAAGAAGAAAAAAATGCCGTAAAAGAATTTTCCACTAAAATAGACATTACAAACAGCAGTCAGATAATAACCTACGGAGCCTCCGCTCAAAATAAAATCGCACAGTTTTCAGACTCGGTTCTTAGAAACGTAAAAACAAAGGACCTTGGTGAAGCAGGAAAGCTTATTTCTAACCTTGTAGTTGAAATTCAAAATTTTGATGCCACAGGAGAAGAAAAGAAAGGCTTTTTCAGCTTTTTATCAGGAGCAAAGAAGACCATGGATAGAATGGTTGCAAATTTTAACAAGGCGGAAACAAATATAGATAAAATATCCGATAATCTTGAAAATCATCGCCGCCAGCTTCTTAAGGACATTGAATTATATGATTTGATGTTTGAAAACAATTACGTATATTTTAAAGAGCTTAATTTATATATTGTAGCCGGTAAAGAAAAGCTTAGAGAAATCAATGAAGAAGTAATCCCTGCTTTAAGGGCAAAAGCCGAAGCAAGCGGAGATGAGGTTGACGCGCAAAAGCTTAATGATATGATAAACGCCGCAAATAGGTTTGAAAAGAAAATCCACGACCTTATGCTAAGCCGTACAATTTCTTTGCAGATGGCCCCCCAAATAAGACTTCTGCAAAATAATGACGCTCAGCTTGCGGATAAAATCCAGTCTTCTATCGTAAATTCCATTCCCCTTTGGAAAAATCAAATGGTCATTGCCTTAGGCCTTGCCAATTCCAAAGCCGCTTTGGAAACACAAAAGAAAGTTACGGAAACTACCAATGAACTTCTGAGAAAGAACAGCGAAATGCTGAAGCAGGGCTCCCTTGAAGTAGCAAAGGAAAGCGAAGAAGGCATCGTATCCATAGATACCATTAAAAAGACAAATCAAGACCTTATAGACACCATAAACGGCATTCTTGAAATTCAGGAAAAAGGCCGCCAGGATAGAATTGCCGCAGAAGCAGAACTTTATAATATCGAGCAAGAGCTTAAGCAGGCTCTTCTTGCAACAAAAGCACAGAATTAATATAAATATTTTTAAATGCCTCCGGTATAATTTAATTATCGATTTTATGATTTTAATAAAAGCAGCAAAAGCCCATGGGCTTTTGCTGCTTTTTACTTTTGTTATTATATAATAAATTAAGGCTTATAATAAGTTTAAAGTTAAATGATAACAAAACCCTACATTCCATTTGACTCAAAAATATATTCTTTCTGAAGAAGATCCGTATTTTTAATCTATTAGCGATAGGTTATATCACTTCTTTGCAAGAAACTACCATACATACTTAGAAAGCCTTAGCAATTACTTAAAATCAAATATAGTAGATTAAAAAACGGTAATAAAGCAGTATATTCACACAAACTTTTATTACTTCTTCATAATAAATTTACCATAATCCTTCACAAACTAATCTTTTAATATTTAATATTATAAGATTTTAAAAAGGATTTAATTCGATTTATTATATTCATCTATCATTTTAACCTTTTTTGTCCGCCCCATAAGATAATAATAATTTCGCCACTCTGAAACCGATTGCAGAGGAATCTTTATCCCGTTCAAAAGCGTAAAATCTTCTATGTTAGCTTCTTCAATAGGAAAGTAATAATCCTCTCCTCCAAATACGATGATAAAGCCTGCCATAATATCAAATTCTACCCCGTCTATAATATATTCCAAAAAGTATTTCGTCTTATATTCATCATTTGGAATTCTTTCTTTGCCTTCTCCTAAGGGAAGAAGTATTTCCTTAACTTTATCCACATCTTTTTCAGAAACCAAAATGTCAATATCGTTAAAGGTATCTGAAATCCCTTTAAAATATAAAAGCAAAGAGGCCCCCACAGCCCAGTTTATTCCTTTATTGTTAAACTCCCGTGCTATTTTTTTAAGGACTTCAAGTTTATGCGCAATATCCATTTTATACCTCCTGAAATAAAGCTATAGAATAGAGTATATCATAAGCATCAGGTTCACTCATGTGTTTTCTTTTATATATTAAAAAAGGCAGCCATAGCTGCCTTTTTATTTTATGGCTTAAGCCAGTTGAGCTCGCATAGCGTGCGAAACAAAAAACTACCCGCTATGCGGGTAGAGGACCAAAAGGTTCTACCACAAGAAACACCTTTCCAATAGAATAGTGAGTGTTCAAGCCACTATGCAGAAAGGAAAGGTGTTTCAATGGCAAACCAACATAATAGTTTGTCCCACACAAAGTGGATGTGCAAATATCACATTGTGTTCACTCCAAAGTATAGACGTAAAATCATCTTCAATCAATATCGAGAGTCGATTGGGAAAATTCTTCGAGAGTTATGCGGCTACAAAGGCGTAGAACTGATCGAAGGTCACCTGATGCCAGATCATGTGCATATGTTAGTGAGCATTCCACCAAAGATCAGCATTTCAAGTTTTATGGGATATCTAAAAGGGAAAAGTGCCCTGATGATTTTCGATCGACATGCAAATTTGAAGTACAAGTTTGGGAATCGGCATTTTTGGTCAGTTGGCTATTATGTCAGTACGGTAGGACTGAACGAAGCTACCATCCAGAAATACATCAGAGAACAAGAGCAACATGACATTGCTCTAGATAAGCTGAGTGTCAAAGAATATGAAGACCCCTTTAGGGGTTAGCTGGTAATACAAATAGCCCTTAAGGGCTAAGCAAAAGAGGCAAGGGCATAGGGGCTTGAACTTAAGTGAAAGCCAGCATCTTGAGATGCTGGCCGGTAACAAGGCCTTACAGGCCTAGCTCAAACCACCCTTTTAAGGGTGGTCATGATTTATGTATCGTAAATTTTCATAAAGAAGAAGAACCCAAAGCCTCAAAAACACAGATTTCTTTCGAAAGCATAATGAAATTGCCTTTATACAGAAACAAATAATGAAGCTTTCATATATAAAATTAAATGAAGGCAATTTTATTACTGTTTTACTTTGAATTTATTTTATTTATTCCACCGTCACCGACTTCGCCAGGTTCCTCGGTTTATCCACGTCATTGCCAAGGCCTGAAGCCATGTAATAGGCGAAAAGCTGTTGGGGAATATTGGAAAGAATGGAGCTAAAGAGATAGCTGGTTTTTGGGATATAGAATACATCGTCTGCGGTGCTTCCTATAAGCCCGTTATCCTCTGTGGTAATAGCAAATACTTTCGCCCCTCTTGCCTTACATTCTTTAAGGTTTGAAATGGTTTTTTCAAAAAGCTCTTTTCTCGTAAGGTGGCCTACGATAAGAGTGCTTTCTTCAATGAGGGCTATGGGGCCGTGTTTAAGCTCACCGGCAGGGTACGGCTCCGAATGGATATAGGCTATTTCTTTAAGCTTTAAAGAGCCTTCAAGACTTATGAGGTAGTCAAGGCCTCTTCCTATGTAAAATACATTTTTAACGTTAAGGTATTTATCGGAAAGCTCTTTAAGCTTTCCTGCCTTTTGAAGGACGGTATTCATTTTCTGGGGAAGCTCTTTCAGCTCACTGGCATAACCTCTGTATTCTTCCATAGAAATTTTATTGAGCTTAAGACCGAAGAAAAGCCCCAGTAAATACATAGCGGCTATTTGGGCGGAAAATGCCTTTGTGCTTGCTACGGCAATTTCAGGTCCGGCAACCGTATATAAAACATAGTCTGCTTCTCTTGCGATGGAGCTTCCAACAACATTTACAACCGCAAGGGTCTTTGCCCCTTTTTCTTTCGCAAGCCTTAATGCAGCAAGAGTATCGGCTGTTTCGCCGGATTGAGACACTACGATAACAAGGGTTTTTTCATCTATAATAGGATTATTGTATCTGAATTCACTTGCTATGTCGGTAAAAACAGGGATTCTGCAAATACTTTCTATGACGGATTTTCCTATTCCTGCTGCATAAGAAGCCGTGCCGCAGGCGGACATATATATTTTGTTGACATTTTCCATATTAAGGTCAATATGGTCTAAAACAATGCCGTCTTCTTTAAGCCTTCCCGAAAAAGTATCCTTAACAACCTTTGGCTGCTCGTATATTTCTTTTAGCATAAAGTGGTCAAATCCACCCTTTTCAGCAGCTTCAACGTCCCAGTTTACTTTAAATATTTCTTTTTTTACGACATTTTTATTCCTGTCGTATACGGTAACCCCATCTTTTTTAACTACGGCTATTTCTCTTTCTTCCAAAAGGTAAATATCCTTTGTGTAGTTTAAAATAGCCGGCATATCCGAAGCAATGAAATTTTCCCCTTCTGAAAGACCTACCACAAGAGGGCTATCCTTTCTTATGCCTATCAGCATATCCGGGTAGCTGTCGCATATTACCCCGAGAGCATAAGAGCCTTCTATTTTATCTACAGCCTTTATTACGGCGTCTAAAAACTCCATTCCCAATTTTAAATAAAAATCGATTAAATGAGCCACCGTTTCCGTATCCGTTTCGGAAACAAATTTATAACCTTTTTCTTCAAGCTCTTCTTTCAGATAAAGATAGTTTTCTATGATTCCGTTATGAACAACCGCCACAGAAGAGCCTTGGCTTAAATGGGGGTGGCTGTTAATATCCGAAGGTGCGCCGTGGGTTGCCCATCTGGTATGGCCAATGCCCAAAGAGCCTTCAAGGCTTTTGTTTTCAAGAATTTCTTCAAGAGCCTTAAGCCTTCCCTTTGTTTTCACTATATTTATATTGTCATTATGAAGAACCGCCACTCCGGCCGAATCATATCCTCTGTATTCAAGCTTTGAAAGCCCGTGCAAAAGTACCGGAACTGCCTTTTTATCGCCTATGTAACCAACTATCCCGCACATATTATTCCCCCAGTTAGCCTAGAATACGTTCAATTAAATCTGCAACCTTACGAGCTTCTTTTTCAAGCTCCTTAGGGTCTTCTCCTTCTATCATTACCCTTACAAGCGGCTCTGTTCCCGACGCCCTTATGAGAACCCTGCCTCTGTCTTTAAACCTTTCAGAAACTTCTGCAACCGCTGAATTTATTTCATGGTTTTTGTCAAAATCCTTTTTATTTTCCTCTTTTACTTTGGCATTGATAAGAACCTGCGGAAGCACTTTCATAACCGTATTAAGCTCAGAAAGCTTCTGGCCTGTTTTATGCATGATTTTAAGCATTTGTACAGCCGTGAGAATTCCGTCTCCTGTTGTATTATGGTCAAGGAATATAATATGGCCTGACTGTTCTCCGCCAAGGCATGCACCTATTTCAAGCATTCTTTCAAGAACATAGCGGTCTCCTACGGAAGCCCTTTCAATATTAATGCCGTTTTTCTCGCCCATGTGGAAGAGGCCTAAATTGCTCATTACTGTAGCAACAAGGGTATCATTTTTAAGAATTCCTTCTTTTTTAAAGTAAGTTGCGAAAATAGACATCATTTCGTCGCCTTCAACAATCTTTCCATTTTCATCTACCATAAGACATCTGTCGCCGTCGCCGTCAAAGGCGATGCCGATATCCATATGATTATCTCTTACGTATTCCACAAGAGAAGTCATATGGGTTGAACCGCAGTTTTTATTGATATTGATTCCGTCTGGTGATGCATGAATGGTATGTACGTCGGCTCCAAGATTCTTCATTACCATAGGGGCCGCCTGATATGTAGCGCCGTTGGCACAGTCAATGGCTACTTTCATGCCTTCTAAATTTATGTCTTCCGCCTGATCTACGATAAAGTCAACATAATTTAATACTGCGTCGTGCCTTAGCATCTTTCTTCCCAGGTTTTCCGAAGGGTTTGGAAGGCTGTCATAAGAATTTTTTATAATATCTTCTATCTCGTCTTCAAGGCTGTCGGAAAGTTTGTAGCCTTCGCTTGAGAAAAACTTTATGCCATTGTCCTTTGATGGATTATGGGATGCGGATATAACCACCCCTGCGTCCATTTTATAATGCCTTACGAGGTAAGCCATGCCGGGCGTAGGGATAACCCCTAAAGGTATGACATTCGCTCCTACGGAGCACATGCCTGCTATCAGAGCGGCCTCCAGCATATCTCCTGATTCTCTCGTGTCCATTCCTATTATTATATTCGCCTTGCGCCTTTTTTCTTTCGTAAGCACATAAGCGCCGGCCTTTCCGAGCTTAAATGCAAGCTCCGGCGTAAGCTCTTTGTTTGCAACGCCTCTAATACCGTCAGTACCAAATAATCTACCCATATTGACCTCCTAATAAAAAAATATAGAAGAATTTTTTCATATTATACATGAACGTCTTTCTAACGGAAAGCGTTTTTATATAATATTAAAAAAATATTAATTAAATTCCACCGGTTACAGCATATTAAAACGAAAGCTTGGAGTAATGCAAGTCTTGAGCCTTTTTAAGCCCAAAAATCTGCTGCAATCCTATTATAATAAATTTCAAGTTAAACAGTAATGAAAAGCATATATTCACTTTGGTTCAAAATGTGCTGTTTCCGAAGGAAAGCCGTATTTTTGAATCCATAGTGAATGAGTTTTTACTACTTCCCTTATAAGATAAGAGGATTTACTATAACAAAAGCAAATTTCTTATAAATATTAAATAAGGGACAAATCAGGTTTGATATTCTGATTTTGTCCCTATTGTAATTTAAGGCTCTGGTGGTGTTTCGGAAGGCTCTTCTTCCGGCGGTTCCGAAGGTTCTTCCGTAGGCGGGATATTTGTTTCGGTTGGGGGTTGCGTTTCCGCCTCCTCTGCCTCACCTATAATTACTTTTATTTGCGGTGTTTCGCCTACTATAGTTACCCCCTCAGGAAGTATAAATTCAACATCTACATAATGGGTCCCCTGTTCAAGGTTTTCTATATTAAAGCTTCCTGAAAGTCCGTTATCATCTATAGAGGCCATTACCCTTTCAACACCCTTAAGCTGTACGCTTATCTCTTCATCGAATGTAGCGTTATTCCTGTCACCTATAACTGCAAGGGTAGAAGATTCCACACTTAAGGTCTTTGTTATTTCTCTTTCAAGAAAGACTGTAACCGTTACTTCATGAGGTGTTCCGTTTTTAACATTAAGATTTGTGGGCCGTAGGAAATCTCTGACGTCTCTTGTGAACACCTGGTCGGAGCTTGCCCCGGATATGCTTACAGGCTCTATGGCAATTTCCTTAAGTGCCTCGATTTCTTCAGTTTTACCTACTACGTCTATAAATTCAGGGTCGATTTTCACATTGGTTATGGTATATCCATTGGCTGCGTACCCGATTATCTCAGGCTTCTTCACAGGAATACGGCCCTGCTTATAAATAGGTATATTCGCTGAAACCTCAAGAGCACTTAATTTCACCTTGTTGGTTATATCATTATCGTTTATATCTGTTACAACAGGCTTTAAAAGGTCCTGATAATCTTCCGTGGCTCCGTCAAGGCTTGCTTCAACGTTTATAGTTTCTATAGAATCGAGAATACTCTTAGCACCGCTCACATTAATGACAGAAGGGTCTAAGGCGGCTTCTCCCGCAACATAGCCCTGGGCAGGCTTTTTGGAAATAATGATGTTTACGGGAACTTCCTTCGTTTCATAATAATCTAATATAACATTTACACTGCTGGGTGTAAGCTTTAATATTTCCGTTTCTGCTTCTAAGGTTTGCGGTATATCAAAGTCTATTTGTATCGGCAGCTCTTTACCTATTTTATCCGGAGAAACAACGGTAAAATTCTTCATATCGATATAAGCTGAAATATTCGATTTGGAAAGCCTTGTGGTAAGCACCTTTCTAGTGGCTCTAACTCTGATTCTGATAGTGGCACTTTTAAGGGCATCTTCGTTTAAAAGCACAAGGTCATTCTGATTTAAAGCGTCCATCCCTATAATTTGAAGGGGAACGAGGTAATCCTCCGCCAAAACAGGGTCTTCTATATTTACAGCTATAAGCCAAAGCATCACAGCCATAACAAGGGCTACGCCCTTCCATAATATATTATTTGTAAAAAGCGCTTTTATCTTCTCAAACATTGTCATGATGCCTCCTTAAAAAGCTGAATTTTTTCTTTTCGCTTCTTGCCGCATCACCTAAAAGCTGTCTTCTTAAATCCTCAGGAGACTGCCTCGTCTTTATTTTGCCGCCTATGGCGATACTTACTCCCCCTGTTTCCTCGGAAACAACAATAGCGATACAGTCGGAAACCTCGCTTGCGCCTACGGCAGCTCTATGCCTTGTTCCAAGCTCCTTTCCAATCTCTGTTTGAGTAAGGGGAAGAATACAGGAAGCCGCGGCTATCCTATTATTTCTGATAATAACAGCTCCGTCATGAAGAGGGGTTTTGTCCTCAAATATATTTATAAGAAGGGGAGATGAAATAGTAGCGTCTATGGATATGCCTGTCTGCTCCAAATCTCCCAGCTTAACATCTCTTTCAATAAGTAAAAGGGCACCTGTTCGAACCTTAGCCATAGCAAAGCAAGATTTTATAACCTCATCTACGGTGTTTTCCGATATTTGAACATAGTCTTTTTCAAGAGCGCCGAAAAACGGTATGGTTAATCTGCCTTTTCCGAGCTGCTCAAGGGCTTTTCTAAGCTCCGGCTGGAAAAGGATTATAATAGCTAAAATTCCCACGTTTATCGCCGTCTTAATAAGCCATGAAACCGTAGTAAGGCCAAAGCTTAAGGCAACCGCTGCCATTACCAGAATCACTACTACGCCTTTAAATAAGGACCAGGCTCTTGTTTCCTTTATCCATAATATAATCTTATAGATAAAATAAGCTACAATTATTATGTCAATTATATCAATAAAAGAAATCCTCGTAACGCTCAGGCTTGAAATATCAAAGGTAGCGAAGGATTTATTCAAATATGTGGATAAGTTTTCTTTAATTGCATTCAGCATAATAAACACCCGGCCTTATTTTTAACGATTTATACATCAATAATTACTGCTGCTGAGTATGGTAAATTTAAAATTGAATAATAACAAAAATTATATATTTTATGTTAAGTAAGCTTAAAAATAATACATCACAAGTTTATAAAGCTTGTTATGGAAGCGTTTTTCATGGTTATCAAACATATTTTCAAGTTTAGTAACTATGTAGGACTTAAATATAGCACTTTTATATGTTTAAGCCCTTTATGAAAATATATTTTTATTGCTATTCATTTTATTCCGGCGGAAGCTCCTCTGCTTTATCCGTTTCCCGTTTTACTCTTCTTGCTCTTTTAGGTTTATAAGAACGATCTGAAATAACCTTCGGTATTACCTTCACATAATAATAATTTTCATCGTCTTCAAATTCTACCCGTTCGGCCCTTTCATAATCAAGAACACAATCGAAAAACCGTATTACAAGAACTAAACCGGCAGAAAGGATGCCAAAGAAGAATACCGATAAAATTCCCAGAGAAACTCCTGTGGCTATGGAAAAGAAAATAGATAAAATTATATTGAGAAGGGCGCCTGCTAAAACAGCAACTTCTTTTGAATAATTTATGCTGAGCCTTGCCGTAAAATACACCACAAAGAAGACAAGGGATAAAATAAATGCAGAAACAAGCCAGTCATGATTATTCTTTAAAACTTCAAAAAAATAGGATATTAATTCTGAAAACTCTATGATTTTATCCATTATTTCCATGTTGCCGGCTTCATAGCTTTTTGCCATATCGGAAATATAGGGAAAGAAATTCCATAGGAAAACCCCGATTACTATCGGTATAAAGCTTGAAAGCCCCATATAAAGCCCTGCAAAAAGGGGAACGGCATGAGGAAGCTTAAAATAATATCCAAGAATCATTGCAAGAATCAGGGCACTCTCCTTGCCGCCTATTCTTCCGTAAAAAAACAAAATAAGAAACAGCACAAGGCCCGATATGGCAGCAATCTCAAGGCTCTGAGAAAGACCTGCCATGATATATAAAATCATCAATACATAGCTCATGCTCATCGGCAATACCATAAAAGAAAAAGCAAGAAGCAAAATTAAGGGTATTGAAAGCGCACCTTTAAACAGAAAGGAAACTGCCGGTGCATAAAAACCAATCTTTCCTATAAGAGAATAGACAATGATTCCAAGAAGAAATTTAGCGGAAAATGTAACCATTCTTTCATATCTTTTAAAATAAAGTATTATCAGCTCTCGTATCTCCAATATTTGGTCCATGATAAAATAGTGAATCTCCTTCCGACAAGGAATTTTTCGCTTTTGCCTTCTCCTCTATTCTGTCAAGCTTTTTCAAAAGTACAAGCTGCTTTTTTATGCGAGCCTGACTTTCTCTATATTTTTTTGAAGCTGAAAAATATCCGATGACAGTATAAAGCAAAAGCATAGATATAATAAAGACTGCCACTTTATAGACCTCTGCATAATAATTAAGACTAAAAATGTCCTCTCCTTTAACAAAGACCATATCGAGAACATAAAGACCTATAAGAATCAAACAGCCTATAAATACAAAAAGCCTGGTCCAGAAATTGCTCCAATATATATAATCATGCTTGAAATACATATTTGCTTTACGGTCCTTTTCGCCGTAATTTTTTTCGTATATGGCAAGCTTTGCCATAATCCTTATTTTTTCAGGGTTAATCATATCCACCTGCCAAAACATAATTTAAAATTTATATGTAAAGCTTATACTAATTACATACATTTCCCTTCGGAAATGTATTCGTGAATAAAATCAAGCAAAGCTTGATTTATCTCTATTACATTATAGCCGTAGTTTCTGCTCTTACATTTCCCTTTAGGAAATGTATTCGTGAATAAAATCAAGCAGAGCTTGATTTTACCTCTGTTGCTTCTCAATCCTGCTTATCACTCTTACATTTCCCTTCGGAAATGTATTCGTGAATAAAATCAAGCAAAGCTTGATTTTACCTCTGTTGCTTCTCAATCCTGCTTATCACTCTTACATTTCCCTTCGGAAATGTATTCGTGAATAAAATCAAGCAAAGCTTGATTTTATTCACATTATACCACATTTGCATCTTTGAGCCAATAACTATCAGAATTTTAAGATTAACTTAAATAGATTCATTTGTGTTTAAGTCATTATATAGATATATTAACAGTATTTTTCTACCCTATACAAATTAATATTAAAAAAAGATTAAACCGTCCTCTTCCCTAAATTATCTAACTATAGTAAATTTAAAGTTAAACCGTAATAAAACCATATATTCATGTAGACTGAAAAATATATTGTTTCCGAGGGAAATCCGTGTTTTTAAGTGTTTAATCAATAGGTTTTTGTTGCTTCTTTATAAGAAATTTATTACATATTACTATAATCCATTTAGCCTTTAAGCACAAATATTTTTTACCGGAAGCCAAAACGGCTTATCCTTATGCATAAGGATAAGCCGTCTTTATTATAATGATATTTTTATTGCTCTACAGGTCTCATGGTTGGAAACAATATAATATCTCTTATGGAGCTTGCATTTGTAAGCAGCATCACAAGCCTGTCAATACCGATGCCTAAGCCTCCCATAGGCGGCATTCCGTATTCCATAGCCGTAAGGAAATCCTCGTCTATAAGAACGGCTTCGTCGTCCCCCTGCTCTCTCATTGCTTCCTGATGCTCAAAGCGCTTTCTCTGGTCAATGGGGTCGTTAAGCTCTGAATAAGCGTTTGCAATTTCT